>CAWVVM010000005.1:0-84241 GCA_963933635.1 uncultured Flavobacteriales bacterium | reverse complement strand
TATCCTGAAAGTGAAGTGTTCGTGTACAACCGATGGGGACAGCGCGTCTTCAGCACCATAGGGGGGAAGGAGAGTTGGAATGGACGTTTCAATGGTGCCCGACTTCCCGTGGCGGATTATTACTACACGATTGAATTGTTCCCAAGCGCCTTGCCGATTCGTGGAACTGTAACCTTGAAATACTGATCCCCATGAGACAAGGAACAGCATTGATGGTGGCCCTTTTGATGGCCACAGGATCCGTTTGGGGTCAACAACAGCTGCGGCGTTCACAGTTCGTGACCAATACGTACTTGGCCAACCCCGCCGTTGCAGGTACAGAGCCTGGCACGGTGTTGTCATCCACGTACAGACACCAATGGGCGGGGTTTGATGGAGCTCCCACCACTGTTTTGTTGAGCGGTCACCAGGCGCTGCCCAACGGATTGGGGGCAGGCTTTGTGATGTACAACGATGACATGGGAGGCGCCATCCGTCAAACAGGACTCGAATTGACAGGGGCGTACAGCATTTTGCTGAACAACCAAGACGCTGTGTCCTTTGGGTTGAGTATGAAGGGCAACCAGTTCGTTTTTGACGGCACCGACCTGCAAGTTTGGGATACTGGGGATGAGAGTTTGCCGACCACCATTGAATCCACCTTTGGCGTTGACTTCAATGCGGGGATGATGGTGTATGGCAAGGACTATTACTTTGGTTTGTCTGTCTTCAATTTGCTGCAAGACAAGCTGAAGTTGTCAGGTGTGGACACCGATGCGAACCGCATGGTGCGCCATTACCATTTCATGGGGTCTTACCTCTACAAAGTGAACCGTCAGATTGCCTTGCAGCCGAGCGCACTGTTGCGGATGACAGAAACCACACCTGGTCAATTGGACATCCACATCCGTGCCATCTTCAACGGCACGACATGGGTGGGCATGGGGCTGCGCCCTCAGGACGCTTTTGTGCTCGCCACAGGTCTGAACTACGGTGCGTTCACTTTCGCCTACAATTACGATATTTCTGTGGGGGACAACCTCCTGAGCGCCCATTCGCATGAATTGTCATTTGGCTACTTTTTGCCCTTGCGCTCTGCCTTTCGGAGCCGACCTGGGAGCGGGAAACGCGCCCGTTCGACAGACCGAATCTTGAAATGAATCCGTCGTTGATTAACTTGCCCGAGGCGTAAGCCACAGAAACATTGAACACATGAACACATTCTTCACCGTTGGCCTGACCATGGCCACCTCCATGGCGGTATTGACCGTCTCAGCACAGTTGGTGCGCGTCGAAGTCGACTACATTGACAACCAAGGCCAAGTCCCAGGAGATACCTACCGCATCTATGCCGTGATGGAGAACGAAGGTGACATCCTTGATGCGATTTATGGAGAGGCCTCAGCCCCCCTTCAGGTGACCTCGACAGAGCCATTTTTTCAGCACCTCAATGGAGGGCCTCTGTCCGCAGACATTCAGCGCTATGACACCACGCAAGACCCGACGTTGTTGTACGACTCTTGGGTGACGATTGGTTCAGAGGACAATTACATGAATGCTGTTTCTGGGTTCATCATGGACTTTGAATCCTTCAATGCGGGCGGGGAATTGGCGACCAGTGATGGGGCTTGGTTTGTCACACCCGACAAGCGTCAGGCCGCTGCGCCTCCCTCCAAGCGCATTTTGTTGATGCAATTGACTTCCAAAGGAGAGATCTCCGGCCTTATCAATTTGCACGGAAGGACCAAGGCGGTGACCGACAGCGAAGACAACGTGGTGGGTGGGCAAGAAGTGATTCAAAGCGAAGGTCTTCGCTTTGAGTGCAAAGCCCCCAAAAGGAAATAAGTCATTGCGACGTTTGGAGACTTTGTTTCCAAAAAAAAAGGGCACCCTACGTGGTGCCTTTTTTTGTGCCTGAAATCCAACATTACTCTGAAGTGGCGGCCGAAGCTGGGAGCTTGATCGACATGCTGTCTCGGGGGACAAAGTCCAAGGCCACGCTGTTGATGCAATAGCGCAGGCCAGTCGGTGGGGGGCCATCCTCAAAGACATGCCCTAGGTGACCGTTGCAGGCATTGCATACCACCTCCATTCGCCTCATGCCGTAGCTGTTGTCCATGTGCTCGTTGATGGAAGTCCCCTCGCTGGGCTGAAAGAAACTAGGCCACCCACTGCTGCTTTTGAATTTGGCACCTGAATCAAAAAGGGCGGCTCCACATCCCATGCAGACGTACACTCCGTCCTCATCATGAAGCCAAAATTCACCGGAAAATCGTGGCTCTGTCCCTTGTTCGCGCAAGACATTGTAAGCGTCGGGGCTCAACACACCGCACCAGCTCGACGCCTTCGCGCTGTCGGCTGGCATTTGGCCCCTGGAAGGCGCCGTAGTTTGTGCTTGGCAGCCCATCCAAGTGACCATGGCTGTGGTCAAGGGAAGAAGGAGGCTGAGCTTGTGGGTCATGCTTGTTGCAGTTTGGGTTGAAGATGCTTTCCCGTGAGAGAATGCACATTTTGTGCCAGACTTTCTGGTGTCCCCGCATGGATGAGCTGACCACCGGCTTGGCCTCCATGGGGTCCTAGATCGATGACCCAGTCCGCGCATTTGATGATGTCGAGGTGGTGTTCAATGACAACTACGGAGTGGCCCTGAACGAGAAGTGCGTCAAAGGAGTCCAAAAGTTTGGCCACATCGTGCACGTGCAGTCCAGTTGTGGGCTCGTCGAACACGAACAACGTGTGTCCTTGGCGGTCGCCCCGCGCCAAAAACGCGGCCAGTTTGATGCGTTGCGCTTCTCCACCACTCAAGGTGTTTGAGCCTTGCCCGAGGGAGATGTAGCCCAAACCAACTTCGTGCAGTGGCTGGAGTTTGGCCATGAGCCTTCGCAAGATGGCGGGAGGTTTCACCCCTTCGGGTGGCGCAAAAAACAACAAGGCGTCGTCCACCGTCATGGAAAGGATGTCGTGGACATTTTTGCCGTTGTAAGTGACTTCAAGCACGTGATCCTGGAACCGCTTTCCTTGGCAATCGTCGCACAGCAACCTGAGGTCGGCCATGAATTGCATCCCCACAGTCACGTGTCCTTCTCCCTCACATGTTTCGCATCGTCCTCCTGAAATGTTGAAGCTGAAGTGGGAAGGTTTCAGCCCGCGGGCCTTGGCATGTGAGGTGTCGGCGAGGAGTGAACGGATTTCATCGAACGCCTTGACATAGGTGACGGGGTTGGAACGGGAACTTTTGCCGATGGGGTTTTGGTCTACGAATTCCATGTGTTCCACGGTGCGGAGGTCGCCTTCGAGCGCTCTGAATCCCTTCACATTGCCCCCAAACCCGTCGAGCTCGGCTTGCATCGCAGGCACGAGGAGTTGGGCAATCAGGGTACTTTTCCCAGACCCACTGACACCTGTGACCGCCACGAGTGACCTCAATGGGACATCAACGTCGAATCCGCAGAGGTTGTTGGTGCGAACCTCCCGCATCGTCAGTTTGTCCTGCGGTGGTCGTCTTTGTGCTGGAACGGGAATGGACTGATGTCCGTTGCGGTAGGCAGCAGTCAAGGAGGGATGGTCGGGTGGACACTCGGCCAGGCCCGCTTGGTTGCCACTGAAGACCACCTCGCCACCAAAAGAGCCCGCATGGGGCCCCATGTCGACAACAAAGTCGGCCGCAGTCACGATGTCGTCGTCGTGCTCCACGACCACCACAGTGTTGCCTTGGTTGCGCAACCTTTCAAGCACAGTGATCAAGCGCGCGGTGTCTTCTGGATGAAGGCCAATGCTAGGTTCATCCAGCACATAGGTGCTGCCGACCAAGGCGCTTCCCACGCATGTGCTCAAGGCGATGCGTTGTGACTCTCCGCCGCTTAGGGTAGGGCTGCCCCTCATCAAAGTCAAGTAGCCCAGCCCCAAGTCAAGGAGACAATGCAAACGATGCTTTACTTCCCAAATCAGCCGTTCGCCGATGGCAGCGTCGTGGTCGTTCAATGACAGTTCTTCAAAGAAATCTCGAACCTCCGTGATGGGCATGAGCAGGAGCTCCGGCAAGGTCTTTTCACCGACAAACACATTCTTGGTGTCCTTGCCCAAACGCGTGCCTTCACAAACGTGGCATTTGGTGCGGCCGCGGTAACGGCTGATCATGACCCTGTTTTGAATTTTGTAGCTCTTGGCTTCCAGGGTGGCAAAGAAAGCGTGGATGCCCTTGAAAGCAGAACATCCATTCCACACCATGTTCTTTTGGTCTTCTGTCAAATCATGCCATGGAGCATGCACAGGCAAATCGACGCTGGAGGCCGACATGACCATGCGGTCTCTCCAACGTCCTGTTCGTTCTCCGCGCCACGGGGCGACAGCTCCGTCGTAAAGGGACCTCGTGGGGTCGGGAATGACCTTGCTTGGGTCGATGCCCAACACATGCCCGTAGCCTTCGCATGTACTGCAAGCGCCCACTGGGCTGTTGAAGTTGAACATGTCCGGACTTGGTTCCGGGAAGAGGGTGCCGTCCCGTTCGAAGCGGTCGTTGAACGCAGTGCACGTTGTGCTGCCGTCTTCTTCAATGTGCCACACCTCACATTGACCGCCACCCTCAAACAGGGCTGTATCGGCGCTGTCAGCCACCCGTCCCGGATCTTCCGCTGCAGAGGCAGGTGAGAAACGGTCCACCACGATGCCCAAGACATTGGTGGCCTGGACGTCCTCGAGCCGCACGGCACCCTTGTCGGTCCAAGCTCTTGTGTACCCTTGTTGGAGCAGCACCCTGCATTGGTCTTCGGGGGACCGGTCCTCTCTGGCGGGCAAGGGGGCGACAATGAGGAGGCGACAAGTGGGGGCCTGCAAAATGTGCTGGACAACGTCGGTGACGCTGTCTTTGCGCACCACCTCGCCAGACACGGGGGAGCGTGTTTGGCCAATGCGGGCATAAAGCATGCGCAAATGGTCCAAAATTTCTGTCCTTGTGCCCACGGTGCTCCTGGGGCCACCCGACGCACTTCGTTGTTCGATGGCGACCGCAGGGGAGAGTCCGTCAATGCGGTCGACATCGGGTTTGTCCAAACGTCCAAGAAACTGTCGGGCGTAGCTGCTCAAACTTTCAACGTATCGCCGCTGGCCCTCGGCGTAGAGGGTATCAAATGCCAAACTGCTCTTCCCTGAACCACTTAGGCCGGTCACAACCGTCAGCTTTTCCTTGGGAATGCTGACGTTGACGTCCTTGAGGTTGTGGGCCCTTGCCCCTTGAATGTCAATCTTCATTGCAGTTTTTAACACCTCGAAGGTACCTGAGGTTTGCAGTGCTGCGTAAAAAGAAGTACTTTAGAGAAAGACAGACTTATCTAAACCCTACTGCATCGACACATTCGACTCTTGTAACCTTTCATGAAGCCTTGATCCCTGGGAACGTCCTGAGGAAAAAGCATGAAGTAAAAAGAGCAGTGTCATGCACGTATCCCTGTCCGACCGCGACCTCATCCGCGCCTACAGAAGCGGAGACGAACGCGCCTTCGCCACCTTGTTGAACCGCCACCAGTCGAGTGTTTTTACAAAGATTCACTTCATTGTACGCGACCACGAAATTGCCAACGACCTGTTTCAAGACACTTGGATCAAGGTGGTGCAAGTCCTCAAATCGGGGAAGTATGTCGAAGCAGGAAAGTTTGGTCCTTGGGTGATGCGGATTGCCCACAATGCTGCGATTGACCATTTTAGGCGGAACAAGAAGCGCAGAATGGTCCGGCCCAACGACGAGTTTGATATTTTCGACACCATCGCCCACGATGCCCCAACGGTGGAGCATCGAATGATTGAACAGGAGATTTTGGACCAACTGCGTCAGTTGATGCCCTCTCTGCCAGAAGAGCAAAGGGAAGTCGTGAAGATGCGCTTGGAGCACAACCTCAGTTTCAAAGAAATTGCCGAGGAAACAGATGTAAGCATCAACACAGCCCTAGGCCGCATGCGCTATGCCTTGATCAATCTTCGCCGCATGGTGGAAGAACAAAAGCTGGTGCTGACGGTGGATTAAAGGATGGGAGACAAAAAAAGAAAAAGGGTGGGCACAATAGTGCCCGCCCTTTCTCGTTGAAGGGGGGAAACGACACACAGAACTTCTTTATATGGATTCATTCGACACTCCCTCTCTGCTTTCTGACCCCCATTTCGCGGACGATGCATCTTCCTCTCAGGCGGCATGGCGTCCCAAGCCTAGTGCGGTCCAGTTCATTTTGGATTATTCTCGGGCATTGGAGACAGCTCCCTGCGGATCAGGGGCCCATTTTTGGATCAAGAACTGACCTCCTCAAGGTTGCCTGTCTGACAGAGGAATCCATCCTGGATTGCGGCCCCATTCTTCTCGCAACCGACCATCCAATTTGGAGGACGGTGCCACAGGAGTGAGGCCCTGGGTCAGTTGTGTCAAACGCCCTTGGCCTTCTTTTCCGTGCAAGTCGCCATCGAGGTCATCAGCTTCCACGAAGCCAAAGCCACACACATGTCCGTCCTTCACGGCAATCAAGCCCCGTTCGTTAGGGGTGCGGCCTCGTTCGCAGAACCAGCCTGACACCGTCTTCGACCACTCCTTCATCGCCTTGGCGAAATGCGCCTCATGTTGCGCCAATCCGATGGTTTCCTCAGGCACCAAGGACCCCAGTCCCAGCAAATCGTAGCGCAATTGAAATTCCTGGACTTGCATGTGCAGCCACTTTCTGGCATTCGCTTCGCTGTGGAAGGTTTTCAAGGCGCCGCGGGTGCCTTGCTGGGGACGGATTGCCAATCGACTTCGGCCTTGGCGGTCTTTGTAGTGCACAATGGAGCGGTAGGTGCGTGGCTGTTTTTGGGCCCGGTTCAAAGGGGGCCAATGGGCACGAATGCGCACGTCTTCCATGACGGCGGCCATCCATTCGCTGCCTGACATCTCGTGCTTGAGGCTGCGCATGTCGCGCAAGAGCACTTGGCGCTTTGTGGAGGCGGTGGTGCCTGAGAAATGGCTTCGAACACGGGTTTGAATGTGGATGCTCATCCCGATGTACAACGGTTTTTCTCGAGCGTCCAAGAACCAATATACCCCTGGTTCATTGGGGAGGGCATCAAATTCTTTGGCAGGAACATGCTGCGGCATCCATTGCTCACGCGTGCCCTTTTTTAGGGCTGTTTCGACTGCAGCCTGGCCACGTTCGCTTTTCAAAATCTGGTGGAACAATTCCACGGTGGCCTCGGCGTCTCCCAAGGCGCGGTGTCGGTCTTTGTGTGGAATGTTTTTGGCGTCGCACAGGGCGCCCAGTCCATACCGAGGCAAGCCAGGGAAGGCTTTGCGCGCAAGTCGGACCGTGCAAAGTTTGGGACGTTGCCATGTCGTGCCCATGGCCTCAAAATGGCCTCGGATGAACGCATAGTCGAAGCCTACGTTGTGCGCGACGAAGACGGCATCCGCCAGGATGTTCTTGAGTTCGTCGGCGAGATCTGAAAAGCTCGGGGCATCCTCGAGCATGCAGTCATTGATGCCTGTCAAAGCCTCGATGCGGGGCGGCACATGCTCAAACGGTTGTACAAGCGAACTCCAAGTATCTAAGATGTTTTGGCCATCACTCAAGACCACAGCAATTTCTGTGATTCCCCTCGATTTCTTGGAGCCTCCAGTGGTTTCAATGTCGACAATGGCAAATTTCACAAAGCGAAGATGCGAGGGAACTCCGTAACCTAACTAGGGAGTGGGCCTGCCTTTCTTCTGAGGGGTATGTTTGTCGCATGAAGGCCATTTGGATTTGGGGCGTGGTGGTGAGCATGTTGCTCTTAGGCTGCGGTCCTGCCTCCGAGGGAAGCGACCCAGTAGAGGACCCTGCAGAGGTGAAAGACGAGGGGCAACCGGCCCTCGCCACGAAGCCTGACAGAGAGATGAACGCACGTATCCAGCGGCTCGTGGCTTCTGGATTTCCCACGCTTGATGACAGCAATGCTGCTTCGTTTCTCACCAAATGGGGACAAGAACAAACAGAAAAGCGCGTGGTGATGGAGACCAAGCATGGGACCATTGTGGTGGAGTTGTTCGACGACGTGCCCGTGCATCGGGCCAACTTCCTGTACAAGGTCCACCGTCGCTACTTCGATCCCGCGGAATTCACGCGGGTGGTTCCGGACTTTGTGGTTCAAGGAGGAAACAGCGAGGAGGAAAGGCCCCAACAACTCCGGTTTCTCATTGGCCAACACACCTTGCCCTCGGAATTCCAAACGCACCGCCTTCACAACCGCGGCGCCCTTGCCATGTCGAGGAGTTACCACGACAACCCCGACAAGCGTTCCTCGGGCTACGATTTTTACATTGTCACAGGCCGCACGATTGGCGCCCAGGAATTGACGCGTGTGGAGCACGGTAGGGACTGGACCTACACCAAGGCCCAATCACAGGCCTATGCCACTTCGGGTGGGGCCCCGCACCTGGACGGCGAGCATACGGTTTTTGGGAGGGTCGTCGAAGGGATGGAAGTGGTTGATCGATTGGCCGCCACCCCACGTGATGCCAGCGATTGGCCCGTGGAGCGATTGGAGGTGACCATGCAGTGGGAGGGGGAGTCTCCTTGACCAAGAGGTCCCCGAACATTTCTTTCCGAACTTTAGGGCATGAACAGTATCCCAGGAGTCAAAAAACTGGAATGGAGGCACTTCGTTGTGCTTGTAATGGCTGCCTTTCCTTGGGTGTCAACTGCTCAAATGACGGTCCATGGAGACGACGAGGACTACACCTATGAATCGAGAGAGGGCATTGAGTTTGGGATCAACATTGGTGCGTACCGTGGCGATCAGTTGTCTCCCTATTTCTATGACGGGTCGGGCGATCGTGATCTGGCAGAAGGCAGCGGCAACGCCCAGATTTGGAGCATTCAAGAACGCTTGCAGCAGTTGCAATCTCAACAATTGACCCATCCCGTGACCGGCATCCTCAACGAGTACCCCGCATGGCAATTGGAAAGCTTGCCATTGATGCAATACCGCACCTCGATGATGTTTGGTCTGAAGATGGCGAAATATTGGAACCCTGAGACCGCCATAGTGTGTCAACTGGACGCCGTGCAAATGACGGCGGAGGGTGCATGGAACTTGAGCACGGGATTGCTGCCCGACCAAGGCCAGGGCAATGCCGACATCCGGACCTACCCCATCCTTGGGAAGGAACAGCGCATGCTTGTTTCACTCGGGTACCGCACGGCGATTTACTTGGCAGAGGACGCCTCCTGGACCGTGGAGTTTGGGGGCATGGCCAACGCCACGTCGGTGGAAGAGAACTACATCGTGGTGACGCCAGATGTGGGCAACGCCACCTACGAAGTGAATCTGTTGACTTCCGTGGGGAACGGCAATGGACAGTTGACGGCAGCAAACAAACTGCTCACCCAATGGGGTACTGGATTCTATGCGAGCGGCGGCATTGACCTTGCCTTTGACGAGGGAGGCCACATCGAACTCAATGCCCGTGTGAGCAGGGACCAGATCAACCTGGGGACCCAAACGGTCCAAGGCTGGAATGTGGCCCTGTTTGTCACATGGATGATGCCTTCTGAGTTGGGCGATTTTGTACGCGCCTCGTTTTGAGCCATCGCCCGTTGATGGTTTGCTGCTGACGGTTTCCAAAGAGGGAAGACCTCGTGGTACATTGGGGCATGCAAATCCCTACGACCCCCCCTGCAATCGCCCTCTTTTTAGGGCTGACAGCCATGGCCTTGGCGCCAAAAACCACCTGGTCCCAATCTGACGAGGCCCCTTTGTACACCTTCAAATCATTGGTGGACTTGACAGCGACCACTGTGAAGGACCAATGCCAAACGGGCACGTGCTGGAGCTTTTCTACGACCAGTTTCCTCGAGTCAGAGGCGGCAAGGATTTCTGGAGAAGTGGTTGACCTCAGTGAGATGGCTTCCGTACGCTACACTTATCCCATGAAGGCGGAGATGTACTTGCGACACCATGGCCTTCACCAGTTTGGTCCGGGAAGTTTGTGCCACGATGTACTGAACGCCATGGGCAGTTATGGCTTGGTGCCAGAGTTCGCTTTTACGGGACTGGACAAGGGAGAGAAGGAATACAACCACGGAGAATTCGATGCTGTGCTGGCTGCTGCCGTCAAAGCGATGAGCGAGCAACGCGTGCTTTCAGACGATTGGCGCGAAGCGGTGGATGGGATCTGCGATGCCTACCTCGGCAAACTGCCCTCGTCCTTTCAATTCGAAGGAGCCACGTACACGCCAACCTCGTTCAGGGATCACCTGGGACTTTCAGCAAGCAACTACGTCTCGCTTACGAGTTTCACCCACCATGAATTTGGCGAAAGCTTCGTTCTCGAAGTGCCAGACAACTTTTCTCGCGGCACTTTCTTGAACCTCCCCATCCGGGATTTGGCCCGTGTGGTGCAGAATGCAGTGGAGAAGGGGTATACGGTGGCATGGGACGCGGATGTTTCTGAAAAGGGCTTCAGCTTTCGCAATGGCATGGCACTGATGCCCGCTGAAGGTCAAAAGGCCGAGCTTTGGAAGAGTGTCGTCGAAGAAGAGAAGGTGACACAGGAGAGCCGTCAAGAGGCATTTGATGCCCATGTCACCACAGACGATCACTTGATGCACATTGTTGGATTGGCAGAAGACCAAAATGGGGAGACCTACTTCGTGATCAAGAACAGCTGGGGTGGTGCCAATCCATACGGCGGCCGACAATACATCAGCATGGCCTATTTCAAGGCCAAGACGATTGCCGTCACGATGCACCGCGATGCGGTGCGGACGAAAAAATCTCGCTGAAACTCCACAATCTGAACATCATGACCCCATTCGACATCCCTACGAAAGAGATCCAACGCGCCTGGCGTGCCGACTTGTTCACGCACCTTGATGGATTGGCCCTTTGTGGCGTGGTCCCTGTCTTGGACCATGGCGGCATGTTGGAGGAGGTTCTGCAAACTGGAGGGGATGTGGATGAATTGGCTGCGCTCTTTGGGGCCAATGCTGGCTACCTTAATGTGGGGTTGCGCATGCTTTGCTCCCAAGGCATCCTCGATGCCCATCGGGGCGAAGACAAGGTCACGTATGTGCCTCAAAAACATCCCGACATCGCACATTGGGCGGCAAGAAGGGCGCACTATGCTCTTGGCCGAGCTTGGATGGAGCATGCGGTGGGCATGTGGAACGCACCGGGAGAGGAGCTTGCGCAAGATGCCCTGAGGTCCATGCGCGGCCTGTTGGCAGCCGTCTTGGAAACCCCTGCCTCTGAAGGCGGGCTGGAGTCCCGGTTGCACACCCACCTTGAAGGTGCCTTGGTGGCGCCGTGGTTGGTGATGCTCGGCACCCTGCATGGCACGGAACCCCTTGCGCATTGGGAAGATGTGGAAGCGGCATTGTCGCGGTGCCACCCCACCAAGCAAGAGGCTTGGCACGAATTGTCGGAGGCTTTGGCATGGCATGGCACTTCCCGTGGGGGATTCTTTCTTCGCCGCGCCGCGGCGTACGGGGTGACCACGTCGTACAGCCAAACGTTCTTGTGGGCGAAGGAGTTGCTGTTGGGGGAGGGGAGTTGGCTTTGGAGAACCGAGCCGGGCGAAGCCGAGATTCATGTGGACCGAACCCTTAATGTTTGGGGGTCAGGAGGAGCGCACAAAGCGTACTTCACCCATCTGGACCACGTCGTGAAAGAGATTTTTGACCGGCCGCTCGACGACCAGCCCAAGGGGTTGTGCGATATGGGGTGCGGAAACGGTGCGCTGCTGTTGCACTTGCGCGATGTTGTCGTGCAGGATACGTTGAGGGGAAAACATTTGGACACCCACCCACTGCTCCTTGTCGGGGCTGATTTCAACCAGGAAGCACTGGTCGCCACAGCCGATCATTTTAGGCAAAAAAAGGTCGAAGGCTTTTTCATTTGGGGAGACATTGGCGATCCTGACCAACTCGCCCTGGACTTGCACGAGCACCATGGCCTTCGTCTGTCTGACTTGATGAGTGTGCGGTCCTTTTTGGACCACAACCGCGTGTACAATCCGCCCATCATGGAACGCCCAGAGGCCCCCATTTCTTCAGGGGCTTACGCCTTTAGGGGGCGCAGACTGAAGTTGCGCAGTGTCGAGCAAAGTCTCAAAGAGCACTTGATGAAGTGGTCGCCCTATGTGGCCCAGCATGGTTTGCTGGCCATCGAATTGCATACCATTGCGCCCGAGGACGCCCAAACTTTGCAGGGGCGCATGGCGGCTACAGCCTACGATGCCACCCATGGATTCAGCGATCAATACATCTTGGAGATTCCCGTCTATGACGCCATGGCCGAGGAGGCCGGGCTCCGAAGCGAGCAGGTCTACAGCAGAACCTTTCCGTCGAAAGGCCCGGCAATGGTAAGTCTGCGTTACTTCAAGGCCTAAAGGAACGAGCGCAGCGGGACGAGTCGTGATGTATCTTTGCACTGCCTTCATGGGAGAGGAGCCATTCAGAGGAGGAGCCCACCCGCCAACCACGATTGGCTATCCACAATTGTTTGTAACAGAAGTGAATACAATGTTCATTTCTGCGAAGCGTCAAATTTGCCGTATTGGAAAAAGTTGCCATTCTTTGTGTCAACCAATCGGGGAAAACAACAACGGAACGTCGCAAGACAAACGTTGAAGGGATCCAGCCAACCTTCGGGGAAGCGACCGATGTTTGAAGAGGATTCGTCCTTTGAAAACCTGAGAGCAATCTTTGTGGTGTCTGGCACGCAGCGGTGTGTCAGGCGGGAGACGACAGAAGAGGTAGGGGCAACCCCACTTCGGAAACCGTCGACCAGCTGGAGAGGCACTTGTGCCCCAAAGGCAAAGCTTGACCTGGCAGGCTTGCAATGTCCTCGAAGAGGCACAAGCGTCCCATCCCTCTGGCTTCCAGAGGTTCTGAAACTTCGGTGGAAGAAAGGCCCGAGCGTTGAAAAATGCTCCCGCTTGAAGGTGTGCGAACAACTTGTGATGACGCGTTGAAAGATGCGGAAGTGCAGGGCAAGCAAGTCAAGGAGAGTTTCGGGGAGAGGAGCAATCTTCTTCGCATTGGGTTGAAAAGCCAGATGCTCGTCCACTTTTCGCGAAGTGATACGTCCGAAGGATCCGCATCAGTCAAAGGAATCGAAGGTGGCAACACCTTCCCTCTGCACTGGTGCGGATTTCTTTTTTCTGCATTTTTGTCGGGGTCATTTGGTGGGGAAGAAAGCCTGCCTATCTTTGCCCCCCGATTGGCCGTGAGGTCATGTGGGATGGCCTTGTAGCTCAACTGGATAGAGCACCTCACTACGGATGAGGAGGTTTGGGGTTCGAATCCCTACAGGGTCACAAAAAAGTCTACCATGATCGGTGGGCTTTTTTTGTGCCTGGAAGAATGGAGGACAAAGAGGTCGGGGGGAAGTGAGGTGAGAACAGGACCGGCAAGGCATCAAAAATATTATGTATATATTTGGGGCTACCAAAATTCTTCGCCATGCGTCTGCTTTCCTTCCTCTTTGCCTTGGGCCTTTCCTACGGCACTTGGGCCCAAACCTCCCAACCCTTCCAGCCTGACGCCAATGGCGATGGCTTGGTCAACAACGGCGATCTCCTGTCGTTTCTTACAGTGTACAACACGCAGTGGGGGCCTGACCTGACGGTGCCATGCGATTATCAAGGAACCCCTTTGGAGTCCTTTTTTGCGCAAGCCGTCAGCGGGGATGTGGCCTTGGATTCTCTCTACTTCGCCTACAGCATCTACGACAGCGCGGAAGTTTACATGCCCGAGTGTCCTGATCCCGTGACCGTGTTCAACCTTGTGGAACGCTCTGGTGTCATCCGTGAATTTTCGCAGTCTGTGACAGCCGATGGCCGAATGATGGTGTCCTCAGGCGAAGAGATCGATGGCCACTATGTGTTCTTCGACTTGCGCTACAATCCCGAGTTTGCCGTGTATTCCATGGAGTTTGGCGATGCCGCCATTGTGGCTGAATCGGCGCCATTCTTTGACGGTCTGTGGCACTATGCCAACGACCACATTGGGTTGCCGTTGCCTTCGACTTGGACCCTCGACGAGTTGGGGATTCACTTTCCCGCGTATGCTGGCACGATGAACCAGTACGGAGACTTTCAGTTTGTCCCTTACTGGAATGCCGCGGAGTGAAGACGTGAGGCGGTCATTCTGAAGGGCTGGGCAAATGTTGGTCCAAAAGCATCAACATGGTCGCACATGTCGCAGCCCCAAGTTCCAGTTCCCTTTTGTGCACGTTTTCCCAAACGTCTTGGCTGCTGTGGTGGAGGTCAAAGTACCTCTGTCCGTCCGGCACAAGCCCCACCAGGAGTGGCCTGGGCTCCAGGGTCTTGAGCGGGCCAATGTCCACGCCAGCACCACCTCGTCCAAAATAATGAAGGTTGTAGGGCTCGAGGGTCGTCGCCCAAGATCGGACCATGGCCACCTGCTGATCTGGGCCGTCCATGCGCACGCCGCGCGGCACGAAACCCCCTGCATCTGACTCCATGGCGGCCACGTGACGAAGCCCATCCTCATGCTCGGAGGCCGCGATTTCTGCATATTTTTTGCCGCCACGGTTGCCATTTTCTTCATTGATGAACAACACGAAGCGAAGCGTTCGGCAGGGGATGTACCCGATGGCCCGGAGGGCGCGAAGGGCCTCGAGGGTGTGAACCACGCCCGAACCGTCGTCGTGGGCTCCCTCACCGATGTCCCATGAGTCGAGGTGTCCCCCCAATGTGATGATTTCCCGGGGCTGTGTGCTCCCGCGCCATTCCCCAATGACATTGCCTTGCATGACGTTGCCGAGGTCGGCACAGTCCATGCGCATGCGGACGGTGATGGTTTGGTCCTTCTCGTGTGCCTGGGCGTACGCTTTTGACAGGGCCGAGGCATCCACGGTGGAAAGCGCAGCGGCTGGAATGCGCGAAACATCTTCTGCATAGCGCATGGAGCCGGTATGGGGAAGGGTGTCCAAGGCATGGGTCAGGGAACGAACCAACACACCCACAGCGCCAGCTTTGGCGGCTGCGACAGCGCCATTTCCCCTTTGGTCGTAGGCTCCGCCATAGGCAGCGCCAGTGTTGATCAACAAGGGGTCCATAGCTCTGTTGAAGAGCACGATGTGGCCCGTGGCATCCAACGTGTCCAAGGCGTCCAAATGACGGACGACCAGAAGAGGACCTTGGATGGCCTCTTGGCTTTGAGTTGGGTCTGACCCGCCCAAGGCGGTGATGTGCAAAGCCATCTCTTCCCCGTTGGGCAAAATCGCCTGCGCATCTGCCACACTGCCGCGGGTCCATGAAGGCACCTCCACGGGCATGATGTAGGTCGTATCTGCACCATGGTCCTGCAAGACATCAAGTCCCCAGTCCATGGCTTCTTGCGCACTTTGGGAACCGCTGAGCCGGTGGCCAATCGCCTTGCACAAATGCCTCAGGTTTTCATGGGCTTGGGCATGCATCAGCACTTCGTCAAACACCTGACGAATCTGGACGCTGTCCTTTTCGAAAGAGGAGTTCGTTTGGCCCTTCGCCATGGGCACACCACAGAAAAGAAAGGCCATCCAAATGACCAGAGGGGATTTTGCCAAAATCATGATGCAAGGTAGCCGTCCGATGTTGAACTTCGTTGCATGAACAAGTGGGACGAACGCTACAGGAGTCATGATACCGTTTACGGGGTGAAGCCAAATGTGTTTTGGGCCTCTCAGCTGTCCTTGCTTCCTGCGGGCAAGCTTTTGTTGCCTTGTGACGGTGAAGGCAGAAACGCTGTGTGGGCCGCAGAGCAGGGCTGGGACGTTTCAAGCTTTGACATGAGTGCTACAGGGGTGGCCAAGGCCGGGCAATTGGCCTCCTCCCGAGGGGTGTCCATCGAAGCGGTCACGGCCGACGCCATGGAGGTGAACCATGGCGCATCGTTTGATGTGGTTGGCTTGATCTTCGCCCACATGCCGCCTGATGTGCGGTCGGCATTCCACGCAAGGGCATGGTCATGGGTGAAACCCGGTGGAAGGCTTCTCGTCGAGGGGTTTCACGTCGACCAGCTAGGTCTGGCTTCAGGTGGACCCAAGGTGCCTGACATGCTCTTCGACGCCACCACGATGCACAAAGACCTTGACCTTGATCATGGCCGAATTTTGTGGAATGCACGCTGCGAGCAAGTGTTGGATGAGGGTCCCTTCCACCAAGGCCCGGCCGTCACGAGCCAATGGGTGATTGAAAAAGAAAAGAAGACATGAGACAGTTTTCTCCAGGTCAATTGGTCAAATTCTTGAATGAAGTGGGAAGCGCCACCGTTCTACGTGTGGAAGGCAGCCAAGTGGTGGTCACAGACGAGGATGGTTTTGACCGCACCGTCGAAGCCCATGAGTTGATTCATGCACCAGACCCAGAAACGGAGGCCCAAAAATATGGGGACACCGTGCCTGATTTGGCGAAGCTTCTGGCCCGCGAGGTGGGAGAGACGCGCATGAAGGAACTGCAAAAGGACTTCGATGTCCGCTACGCAAATGCGCAAGCCACCAACATGTCCAGGCGCGATGCCCATATGGAGGTGGACCTGCATATCCATGAATTGGTGGAGGACCAAAGTGGTCTGCCCGATCGCGCCAAAATAGCGATCCAGATGGACCACTTTGACCGCATGATGGACATCGCCAAGCGAGAGAAGCTTCGTCGCATTGTTTTCATCCACGGTGTCGGGCAGGGGGTGCTTCGTCACCAAATCCGTACCAGCCTGGACCAGCACCATCCAGACTGCACCTTCCGTGATGGAGATCCCCGGCGATACGGCTCGGGGGCCACTGAAGTATGGCTGGGTCAAGACGCGTGGCGCCGGCCGCAATGATCAATTGCGTCCGCGGCGCCTGCTTGGGTCGCGGTATTCACGGCGTGAACCGTCCTCTTCGTTTTGGGCGGCCACGTCCTCTTTCCAATGCCAGCGTCCTTTCTTCCACTCAAGGGCATCGTAGCTCAAGGTTGGACCGTAAAAGGCGTATTGCCCCCTGAAGTCCGGGCTTTCAGGCGCGAGATGGTCCATGACAATGCGCACTGGAGAAGCTTCTACGCGCAAGGTGGCCTGAACGGCATTGGCATAGCGAAGCACATGACGCTTGCGAAGGCCCTGAGGCATTTCAAAGCGCGGGCTTCCAAAGCGCACCCGTCCATTCCTCGTTTCCAAGGTTTCAGCCCACTTTCGCGTGGTCAACGCATCGGCTCCATCCCAAGCGAGGACTGTGTAGATAGGCGTCGCCTTGTCGTACGTGACCACTCCAGCGTAGTAAAGCCCACCTTGCCAGCGGTCGTGCCGGTGGATGCGGTTGTCGTCAGTGGGATCGGTTTGCTCGTCATGGGCCAAGGCCGTCCATTGGTATCCAAGAGGGGTCTTGGCGTCGGCCACCGCCACCCAACCACCGTAGCGTTGGGTTTGGTCGTCCAATTCAACGTTCCAGGAGTACACGAGCATACGCTCTTCGCCTTCGCCCAGATCGACGACGGCTTCGTTCCAAAGAGACCAATCCACGTCCATCAAGCCTCCTGCTTCAGCCGCTTGGACCCACAACTCTTCAATTTGCCCGTGCAAAGCAAGCCGGTCGGCTTCACTGGTGGCCTGTCGCAAGCTTTGGTGGGCAGCTTCGGCACGGGCGAGCTCGGGCGTTTGCGCGCGACCTGGCATGGAAGCAACCATCCCACCCATGATAAGGAGAAAGGCCCAGGTGGTGGAAAGGGTAGATTGCATGGGAGTCGAACGCAGAAGATCGCGGTTTCTTACAAATGCATGAAGGCCTTCTTCGCCAGCAACACATCTTCCGTCTCTTCGTGGTCAGGGTCGTCCACACAGCAATCGACAGGACAAACAGCCGCACACTGCGGCTCGTCGTGGAAGCCCACACACTCTGTGCACTTGTCAGTGGCGATGTAGTAAAGGTCGGGGCTTCCAGCCTCGTGGGTCTCGTCGGCTTCCACTGCGCCTGCAGTCGGGTGGGTGGCGGACCCGCTGACACCTGTTCCTTCGCTGTAGGTCCAAGTTGCCCCGCCCTCATAGATGGCATTGTTGGGGCACTCGGGTTCGCATGCACCGCAATTGATGCATTCGTCTGTAATCATAATGGCCATCGCAGGTACCTTTGGAATTCAAATGTACAACTCCAACAATCTCTTTTCCTCTCTTGTTCAACTCGGGCAATGGCTTCTTGAGGACACGGCCCGTGAAGAAGTCCCCCAGGCCCTAGCTGAAGCAGGCAATGGCTGGTTTGTGAAAGAAAGTGTCGCCACGGCCTTGGAGGCGAATGGCCAGGCTTTGCGAGAAGATCGCCTGCGTGGGTGGCAAGCTCAGTACCATTGGCCGGACCAAGCGACAGGAGCAAAGGTGGGTCTCATTTTGGCGGGCAACCTGCCGTTGGTCGGATGGCATGACATCATGTGCGCCATCTTGGCTGGACATGAAGTACACGTCAAATTGTCCCAAGACGACGAGGTTTTGCCCAAATGGCTGTTGTCGAAGTGGGCTGAACTGGAGCCATATGTGGGCCAGGCTGTGACGTTCCACGATGGGTTGATGAAGGGCATGGATGCTGTTGTGGCCACGGGAGGGGCCAATGCGGGGCGCTATTTTCAGGCCTACTTTGGCCATCTTCCCCATCTCTTCCGAGGTCAACGTACCTCAGTGGCAGTGCTTGACGGCGAGGAAACGTCAGAGCAGCTTGTGGGTCTCGGGAACGATGTATTTTCCCACTTTGGCATGGGGTGCAGAAGTGTGACCAAAGTTTGGCTTCCTGAAGGATTTGACTTGGACCGTTGCTTTGCGGCTTGGGTCGGCTGGGGACGTTTGGCACAACACAGCAAGTATGCGAACAACTACGACTACCACAAAGCGGTGTGGTTGCTGAACCGAGAGGAGTTGATTGAAAATGGATTTGTGATTGTCAAAGAAGAACAGGAAGCCTTGGTGTCGCCCATTGGCACGCTGTTCATTGAGCGGTACAAGGATCCCAAAGAAGTGGCGATTCAATTGTCTCAGCGTTCGCAGGAGCTTCAAGTGGTGTCGGCAAGGCCAGGAGGAGAGGCGTCCATGGCCTTGAAAGCGCACCCTTCCTTGCGGGTGGTCGCCTTGGGCGACAATCAATTCCCTGAACTCGGGGACCACGCCGACGGTGTGGACACCATGGAATTTTTGTTGGGCCTGTCCGGGGCAGGTCGGAACGCGTAATTTTGTTCCATGAGATGGAACACGATGACGGCAGGTGCTCTAGTGGCAGTGTCCATGGCCTTGACGGGATGGTGGGGATGCAGCACGGAGGTCGACTTGACGGCTCCATACGACAGCATTCCTGTGGTTTATGGGCTGTTGGAGGTGGATGCAGACACCCAATGGGTGAAAATCAACCGCACTTGGCTCGGCGATGGCAACCAATTGATTGCCGCCCAAATCCCTGACAGTTCCGAATACCCAGAAGGGAGTGTGGCGGCCAAGATCGTGGAGTTGATTCCTTCGGAGTCAGGTGAAATTGTGGGGAATGAATTGGAGACAGGAGTGGAGTGGATGCTGCAGGACACTGTCTTGGACAACAAAAGTGCCGACGGCATCTTCTTTGGCCCGTCGCAACGCGTCTACTATGCTTCGATGTCTGAAAGGTCCCTTCGTGAAGACCGCTGGTACCGCTTGGAGGCCAGCCTCCCGGATGGTAGTGAATTGCAGGCCACCACCACAATGGTGCAATCAAGTGCAGGAAGCATCGAACGTCCTCCACCCAACTTGAGCTCCTACCAAATGGGCTTTGCTTCCGTCAACCCCGATGGTTCTGCAACGTATCCATCGTTTCCTTTCCGTTGGACGTCTGCCCCAGGGGCGAGCCGCTATGCCGCCTCTTTGAAGGTGAACTTCCAAGAGAGGTACTACGCCGACGACGAGCTGACGCTGTTGGACAGTGTCCGGGACCGAACGATTTCCTTGTCTCTTGGAACGCGCCAGTTGAACAACCCCAACAACACCCAAACCTTGGAAGAGAGCTTCAGCGGAGAACGCTTTTACAGTGAGCTCGCCACACGTCTGGAGGCCAATCCGCGTGTCCGACGCGTCCTTGGTTACTACGACGGCGACACCCAAATCGAGCGTGCTTTGGACTTTGAACTTCAAGTGGCCAACCAAGACCTTGCCATCTACCTTGACGTCAATGAGTCGACCAACAGCATTGTCCAGGAACGGCCGCTTTGGACGAATGTGCAAGGGGGGATCGGATTGTGGGCTTCGCGCACCACGCTTGGCGTATACAACCTTGGCTACCTCAAGCAAACCATGCAGCATCTGCAAGAAGGAGACCTGACTGCAGCCTTGAATTTCTGCTCTCCCAGTCCGCTAAGCGACTACAGCTGCGATTGAGTATACCCTTGTGGAGCAATCCGCAGTTCCATGTGAACATGTCGGTGAGGGAGCTGTCGACGAAGGCCAAGATGTGCCCATCTTGAGGCCATGGATCATGTCATGACTTGCACCACAGAACGCGCCACCTTCTCATGGGTGGCAGGGATGTGTACGGTGGATCACAATGCAAATTGCATCTTGGACGAACCCTCTGCCCGTCGCATCGAGTCGGACCGTGCCTCTGCCTGTCCTGAGCACAGCGGCACAGTGCTGCATCTTGTCCCCTCAGACATCGACATGTTTGACCAAGACGTTTTGTCGTTTTGGATGGGGGCCGAGGCCTCTGAAAGCGTGGTGGCACGCGCGGCAGTGGTGCCTTCCGGATTGACAGCATTGCGTCACCATATCCGATGGATGTTCTTTTCTTCAGAGGTTCCCTTTCGGGTGTTCCGAAACCCCCAAGTGGCCAAGGGGTGGTTGATCGATTGCTGGCTGCAGCATCAGGAGGAGCTTCACTCCGCAGTGTCAGAAGGGGATTGGTCAACTTCTGCCTGAACACTTGAAGCCACTGGTATTCGCTGCCATGGCCAGCGCCATTGGAACGACCTGTGCCACCGAATGCCAATGCCTTGGGTGACGGCATTGGAAACTTGGGCATTCCCATTGGCGGCCTCTGAGAATCCTGTCAACTGTAGGCTTTTGTTTTCCTTGAGGTTGTACAAGACACGTACATTTTGGATGTGGGCTTCTCCCAAATCCTCTTGGGTCAATCCGCTTGAACCCAATGCCCCTTCTACTTCCAACTTGTCGTCCAAAAAACTGGCCTTGAGTGCGAGCTGAAGGGCATCCTGGGTGGCTGCGGGATCCTGTGGCTCTTGGCCAGTGCCGTCATAGGAAATACCGATTTCCAAATCGTCATTGATGCCACTCAACCACCTCGAAAGTTGTGAGGTCAGCACATCGATGCTGTTGGTCTGAAAGCCCAAAGAACCCAGTTCAAGGGAATTGACTTCGGAAGGAAGAAATTCCTGCAAACTGAGCAGGGCAATGGCCTGGCTGGTGCGCTCGGTCTCATCGATCAGTGCACTTTGAAGGGCGGCTTGGACAACATTCTCTGCGTCTGGTGCCTCTAGATCAAAACCAATGTTGGGCAGCAGCATGTCGTTGCGAAGGTGAAGCACCACCTCGATGGTTTCATTTTGGTTGCCTTGGCCGCCCAAGTCTCCCACCAAAGGAGTGACATTGGCCCTTGTGCGGTAGGTGGCCTCGAGGTCCATGGACCCCTTGTAAGGATCGCCGTCCCAACGCAAGACGCCACCAGGTTTCAACTGAAACGTCTTCCGCACGTAGGGTCCCAAGGCAAAGTCGTATTGGCCCTCCACAACGGCCAATTGACCGGCAAGTTGGATGCGGTCCCAGTCTTCCAAAGTCAGGTCGAGGTGGCCCTTTGTTCGCCCCACAAGGTTGGCATCGTTTTCAGCGTCCGTGAGGAGTGTCATTTGTGCTTCTTCTGTGGCTTCGATTTGCAGTTGCAGCATCACCGACAGCGGAGGTTTCTGGGGCTCAGGTGACCCTTCCAAAATCACCTCTGAATCTGGTAGAGAGGCAAAAGAGAGAAAATCTTCCCAGCTCTCCTCTGAAGACGCATCGAGGCTCATTTTGACATCGGTTTCGCCAAGGACCTTGGCGTCCGCCATCACGGTCACTTGATTCCCCCACCAAGAAACATCCACTTCCCCTTGGCCGTCAAGGATGCCGTAAAAAGGTGCGTCGATAGAGGGGGGGAGGTTCATGATGCGCATGGGCTCCTCCATGTCGATGCAGCTGATGTCCAAGTTGATTTGGTCCAAACCTTCATGAAACAAGGCCCCCACGACCTGAGTCTTGTGGCCCTGTTCATCCGTCAATGTGGCCTGGTCCATGAGCACGGCATCCGGCAGGATGTCCAAGGCCCCGTCCAATTGAAACGAGGTGCCCAAGCTCGGCACCTTCAGTTCTAGTGCGTTGAGGTTGGCGCGCCCTCGAATGGATGGCGTCATGACGGAGCCATCCCATGAACCAACGACATCGCATGTGCCTTCCAAACCGACCACGTTGGTGTCCACCCAGGCATGCACCCAGGCGGCGGGGATTCTCTGAAAACGAAAGTCCAAGGGGAAGAGGGCCCCGGATGGGTCGCCCAAGTCGCTGCGTCCCGCCAGGGTTCCCCAAAGTCTGTCCTGCGACTCCCAAGCGGTGGCTTTGTAATCCCATTCTTGGCCAACAGATTGAGCTTGAGCGCGGATGGCCGGTGCTTTGAGGGTGGCCCACTGGACATCAGACGCTTCCAGTTCACATCGGAATGCAGGCATGGATGCAAGGCTGGCTTGTTGCCAAAACATGTCTCCGGACACGCCCAAGTTGCCCAATTTGAGGTCCCAAGACCTCTGTGCCCATGACAATGCCTCTTCTCCGCCAGTCAACGACCAGGTCAACCTACGAAAGGTGGAGTCCGCCTCGGATCTGCACTCAAACGACCCCATGCTGCCTCGCATCTGAAAGTCAGTTGGAAGAAGGGAGTGTTGTTGGGTCTGCCACTCTAAAGGGTTCAACAACGTCAAGTCCAGGGCCTGTATTGTCTCGGCCATGAGGGAGGCCGCCCCGTGGTCCAAGCGACATTTCCACACTTCGTTTGCACTTGGTTGAGCGGAACCGCGGAGGTGCAAATGTCCCACACCCGTGAGAGATCCATGCATGTCAACATGCCAAGCGGTATCTGCAGAAATCTTGGCGTTCAGCGAAGCATCGTCTGCTGACAACAGAGAAGACAACGACCATGCATCTTGCTGCCCTTGAAGCTGGGCCTCCACAGAGTCCAGGCGCTGGCCATAAAGGGTCATCTCTCCAGCATGAAATTGGCCATCAAGAACCTGCTGATGCACACTTGCCTCGAAACGAACGGTGTCAAAGACTTGGATGTCCTTGGGAAGGGCATTTAAAAAGGCGCACTTTGGAGACAATTCGGCTTTCAATTCGCCCACAGGCCAAGTCCCACCCTTCAAATTCACGACACCTTTGGCCCAATCGTTCCAAGAAGGGGGTGGTTGTAGAAGACGGACTTCCGTGGTTTGGCCCCAGCCCCTTGTCTTGGATTGGATACGTCCTTCGGGATGCCAAGTTCCCTGCCAAACAAAGACGTCCTCATTGCGTTTGTCCCAAAGACCTTGCAGACGCCAAGACCAAAACGGCTGGAGCGAAGTGGGAGGCTTGACCGCACCCTCGAGGTCGATGCTGCCCATTCCTTCAGAGAACAGAAGGGAGGCAGGAATACGTCCGTTGAAGGGGAGTGCATCTGCTGTGGCCATGCCCTCCATCGACCAAGGTGGCTGGGCCTTGGCTTGTTCAACTCGCCAACCGATGCCATTGTTTTTGAAGGCCAAAACCCCTGAGAGCGCATCCTTTGGGGCATCTGCCCAGCCAAGGCATTTGGTCATTCTCCACGCGCAAGTTGCCTCGGTCGACCATGGCCGATGTTCAGAGGACCAGGGACGTGTTGGGGTTACCGTGCCGTGCAGCCTCACGGCATCTCCGCCAAGAATCTTCCATGTGACGACATTGGTGTTTCCTTCGGCCTCGGCCGTCCATGCCTGGATGGTGGCCCCAGACATCCAAAGTGTGGATGCCAGTTGCAGCTTTGCCTGCCAGACCTCCTCGTTCCCAGAAACTTCCAGCGCCACGGGGCCACCGTCTTCGGTCCCTATGCGCCATCCGTCGTCAGACCATGACCATTGCAGCGCAGACGTTTGACCATGGAGGCCCTTGGGCCAAGTCAAGTTCTCTTGCCTCCATTCTTTTGCCAAGGCTTTCAAGACGTCCCAGTCCATTGCAACCTTCCCTTGAGAAGTTTGGAGGGGCCATGTCAATCGTCCTTCCCACCGCAGCCCCGGCAGGTCAAAGCCAGGGCTTTCAAGGTCCCATCCATCCATGTCCCACTTTGCGCGAACCTGACCAGGGGACGACGTCCAAGGTTCCGCTCCTTCATGGGCGGTCCAGGCACCTGAGCCCCATCTCCCATTCTCGACCAAGATGCCCATGGGGTTCGCACTCCAGTCCGTCCAAAGCCCTCCATCCACATGCACTTTGGCCCCAGATGTTCCTGTCCAACTCAGGGAATCCCAGGTCAACTCACCCAAATGCAGACTGCTCCAAGGCAGGCTGGCCCAAATGTCTTTCCATGTGGAGGTCATGTCAAAAGGGAGCGATGAGGTGGAGTCTTTGTGGGTTGTGGCTTCAAAGACATCCCAATGCAAGTGACCCAAGGTCAACTGCTGGACGGTACAACTGCCGTCGGCCATGGACGCCGGGCCTGCCTTCAGCCGGTCCAAATGCCAACGGTGCTGGCCGTCGAGGGTTTGGGCTGACAAGTCCGTGCACGTCAATGTCAGGGGAAACAAGGAAAGCCGCACTTCATCCAACGAAAGTTCCACTTGGGCTGCCGATGCCGCGACTTGCAATGCGGCCTTGGTCAAGGCATGTCTCCCGAGAAGGGTGCAGGCAACCACCGCCGCCATGGCCAGCGCCAAAGCCCGCCACGGCATGCGCCTGGATGGGGTGGGAGGAGTTGGTTCTGAAGTGGGTGTGGATTCCATGAGGGGAATGATGGGTTCGAAGATAGGTCGAGCAAAAGCCGCGCCGTAAATTTGAACACGCATGTCTGAAAACAAGGATTGGCTGATTTTGGGGATTGAGTCCTCTTGCGACGACACCTCTGCCGCAGTGATTTGTGGGCCCAAGGTGCTGAGCAACATTGTGGCGAACCAGACCTTGCACGCCGAGGTGGGCGGGGTGGTGCCCGAATGGGCCTCACGCGCACACTTGGCCAAAATTCAGCCTGTGGTGAAAGCGGCTTTGGACAAGGCGCAGATCCACGCCCATGAACTTGATGCCGTGGCCTACACCCTGGGCCCTGGACTGCAGGGGTCACTTCATGTGGGAGCGTCCTTTGCGAAGGCCTATGCATTTGCGCGCGGCATTCCTGCCATCCCCGTCCACCACATGAGGGCGCACATACTGGCCCATGTTTTGGAGCCGGGTTCGGCTCCTGCGTATCCTTTTTTATGCTTGACCGTCAGTGGCGGGCACACGCAGTTGGTTCGGGTGGATTCCCACAACGATATGGAGGTCTTGGGTCAGACGTTGGACGATGCTGCAGGCGAAGCTTTTGACAAGGTGGCCAAACTCATTGGCCTGCCTTACCCTGGCGGTCCAGTTGTGGATCGACTGTCCAAGGAAGGCAACCCCAAAGCATTTGCATTTTCTCGGCCGAGAATGCAGGGGTACGATTGGAGCTTCAGTGGATTGAAAACCCAAGTGCTTCATGTGCTTCAAAGGGAGCAGGCAAAAGACCAACAATTTGTGCAACGGAACCAAGCGGACATCTGTGCCTCTGTTCAGGCGGCGATCTTGGACATGTTGATGGCTCCGCTCAGGCAAGCTGTTCATGACACAGGAATCGCTGAAGTGGCCATTGCAGGAGGGGTCAGTGCCAATTCTGGTCTCCGTTCTATGTTGCAGGCGGCGGCTTTGGAGGAAGGTTGGACCGTTCACATCCCCCCAATGGCCCATTGCACCGACAACGCCGCCATGATTGCGGCAGTCGGGTGGCTAGACGCAAAAGAAGGACGTCGGGGACACTTGGGCGATGCGCCTTCCCCTCGGTTGCCGGAACTCAAGCCTCTGGCGGAGAGAGCGGCAACTTGAAGACTGCGGCGGTGGACCAAGGCGGGGAGGCGGGAGCCATATGGAACGATGCTTCAGGATGGACCATGGCCAGTTTTTGACGCACCAAATCGAGACCAACGGAGGCCGCCCCATGTCGGGAGGGAGCTGGCACAATATGTTTTGAGGGCAGTCCCACTCCGTTGTCCAGCACTGTTATTTCGACCCCGTGCGGCCAATCGTTCACGGGGCGAATGTCGATATGGAGCTTGGGGGCAACCTTCGAGTGCGCCAATCCATGCCACATGGCGTTTTCCAGGGCAGGCTGGAGCAACAATGCGGGAAGCTCACCATCGGTGAACACCGCTTCACTCACCTCTATGCTCCACTTCACAGGACGGCCCAGACGAACAGATTCAAGCACGGTACATTGCCCCATTGACTCCAGCTCTTCTTCGAGCGAATGGACGGGTTGTTGATGGACTGACCAATGTTTGTTCCAGAGGTGGGTGAAGGAGGCCAAGGTGGCCTGGGCTTTGGGCCATTCCCCCTGCGCTGCCAGCCATTGAACGGATGACAGGGCGTTGAACATGAAATGGGGACTCAAATGAAGATGGAGGGTCTGCCGTTTTACCGTGTGGCGCTTGGCATGAAGTTTTGACTGTGACTTGATCATCGCTTCTGTTTGCCTCAATTGTTGGTGACGCTCAAGCCATGAAGGAGGGTCCTTGCGGATACGCGGAGCCATAGGGAGGACGTACCTCGCCCACAGGACCCCTCCGAACAGTCCACATAGAAGACCTGCGATGCACCCCATGGCATTCATGCCACGGAAGGTATTGGACAGGCGCTTGTCTGAAAGGACGGAGGCTGTGAAGTTTGTGAACGATGGCCTCAAATGGATGGCCGTCGACGATGGGGTTCACTCCTCGTCGTTGAACGCGTGTCGGAGCGAGGTCTTCAGGTTCCTCGTGTATTCCTCCTCGAGCCAGCTGCGGTAGTTCGCTGT
This sequence comes from uncultured Flavobacteriales bacterium, assembly GCA_963933635.1. GTDB lineage: Bacteria > Bacteroidota > Bacteroidia > Flavobacteriales_D > Sanyastnellaceae > UBA11663. The sequence continues at coordinate 57,223 of CAWVVM010000005.1, read as the reverse complement.
GGCCTTGGCAATGCACTTGGCATATTGTTTCACTCTGAACTTGATATCGTCTCCAAGCAAATCCACAATCTCAACGGCATCCCAATAGTCGTCAGATGCATGCTGAATCATGGCCACGTGTTGGGCCATGCTTCTGTGGATGGCTTCTTTGGGGCGCAACGCCATGCGTGTCACTTCGGCGTAGGTTTCTGCCATGTCGAAGGTCATTTGGGGACCGTCTTTGAAGCGCTCGGCCAATTCCTCCGGCATCTCGTAGACGAATTCCTCCTCGATTTCTTCGTCGGTGTATAGACCGTCGATGTAGGATTGAGGAGATTTGAAAATGTCGTGCCAGTTGATGTGGGCATCCCAAAGTCCAAACCGCCGCGCATTGTTGCCAAGGTCAATGACTGTGAAAGCACTCTTGTGCTTCAAAATCCTGGACCCGCGGCCAATCATTTGGTGGTAAAGTGTGAGGGATTTTGTGGCCCGGTTCAGGATGATGGTTTCCACCGAGGGCTCGTCGAAGCCCGTGGTCAAAATGGACACCGAGGAAAGCACAGCGTCGGGGGTGGTGTGGAACCAATGCAGGATGTCTGCCCGCTCTTTTTCACTGTGCGTGTTGTCCAAGTGCATGCAGGCATAGCCTTCCTCTTCGAACATGGCCTGGACCTGCTTGGAGGTGTTGATGCCGTTGTTGAAAATAAGGGTCTTGGTGCCTTTTGCTTTCTCCTCGTAGGCGTAGAGCAATTTCTCCTGCATCAGGAAGTTGCCATACAGTCGTTCGGAAGAGCTGACGGTGTAGTCCCCGTTGATACCAACTTTCAGGGCCCGAAGGTTCACGTCGTAGCTATAAGTCCCGGCTTTGGCCAAGAAACCTTGACCCACCAAATTGCCAATGGATTCTCCAACGATGAGCTCCGAGTAGTTGTCGTGCAATGGCAACTTGATGTTGCTGGAGAGCGGGGTGGCGGTCACGCCCAACAGGATTTGGCTGTCGAAATGCTTGAACAGCTTTCTGAAGCTGTTGTAATGCGCTTCGTCCACAACCACCAAGCCCAAGTCGGCAAATTCGATTTGCTCGTCGTTGAGACGGTTGTTCAACGTTTCCACCATTGCCACAAAACACCAATGGTCGTCGCTGTCTTCTAGCTCCTTTACCTTGCTGTTGATGATCTTGTTGGGGACCCCAATCTCCGTGAGCATGGAAGAGGTTTGGCCCAAAAGTTCGATTCGGTGAGTCAAAATCAGGACCCGCTTGCCTGTTTCCAGGATGAAGCGCTTGGCCAATTCCGAGAAAATCACCGTTTTTCCACCACCGGTAGGTAGCTGGTAAAGCAAGTTGTATCCCTCGGGAAATTTTCGAATACGGGACATGATGGTGTCGATCGCATTCTTCTGATAACCATAAAGTTCCTTGCCCTTTTTGCTTTGCATGCGCTTGGCAATTGCTTCGTCGATGGGCAGGGCTTCGGTCATGGTTGAAATCAAGTGGGAAAGCGCAAAAATACCCCCTAGATTGTCCCGTTGAAAGCAGACGGCGGGAATGTCGCCATACTTTTTCCACAAATCATCCCAATGCCCCCCAACAAACGCCTGAAAAATAGACATCCAATGCCAGCGGCGTGGCGTCCCTTTTGGCCAGAATGGTGCGTGGATATGAACCCAGAGGGGACAGGTTCTCCTGCGGTCGTCGACAAGATCATTCAAGCCCACGAAGCCGGTGTTCTTTGCCCGTCGTTGCATCAAATTTGGCAAGTGTTGGAATGGACGGCGCCTGAGGACGTAAAGGTGGTGGTGTTGGGCCAAGATCCATATCACGGGCCGGGCCAAGCCCACGGCATTGCCTTCAGCGTGGAGGACCCAAGCCTGCCTTGGCCACCGTCTTTGAGGAACGTCTTCAAGGAGAGGGCTTCGGACCTCGGTTGCCCACTGCAGCGGCCCTCGGATTTGGGGGATTGGGTGCGACAAGGTGTCCTGCTTCTGAACACAGTGTTGACGACGGAGATGGGACATGCTGGCGCACACCAAAAATTGGGCTGGGAGGATGCCGTCACTGAGGCGCTGTGTCGCCTCTGCCAAGAACGGCCTCACCTGGTGTGGGTCTTGTGGGGGAAACCCGCACAGTTGCTTCATGGCCGCGTCTTGGACCGCCTTGGAGAGGACCGCGCGGGGGACAAGTGCATTCGCTCACCCCATCCCAGCCCACTTGCGGCTTACCGAGGTTTTTGGGGGAGTCGTCCGTTCACGAAGGCAAACGATGCCCTTGTTTCTTGGGGTCAAACCCCGATCGAATGGTGATCCCACGGACGTCTTCAGTCATGAGCTGCGCGGAGCTCCCGTAGCTTCAGAGCCTTCTTTCTGGGCCCAAAGTTTTAGACTTCTGTCGTCCGATCCGGTGCCCAGCAATTTGTTGTCGATTCCTCCAAGAGCGAGGGCATTGATGGAGCGCGTGTGCGGAAGGGCCAACTTCCCCAACGATTCGAGCTTGTCCAAGCTCCAGGCCTTTGCTTCCTTGTCCCTTCCAGCTGTCCAAAGGATCTGATTTTGGATCACGCCTCGGTAGACGGCCGATTGGTGCACCGCCAGCCGCATGATTTCTTCTGAGCCTTGGTGGACCGTCAATTCTCCATCTTGACCTCCGCTCAACACCACACCTTCCTTGTTGGGATGGGCCAAGGCCCAGTAGCAACTTCTGGCATGGGCTTGCACTTCCATGCTGATTTTGCCTTCGAGGCTGAAGACACTCCATTTTCCCGAGGAAGAAGCAACAATCATTTGCATTCCAAAAGGAGCCAAATGCCTGATTTTCCCCAATCCTGTGGCCCACATCGCGGTCAATTCAAGTCCTTGAGCGTGGGGTGTCCAAATGGCAATGTTTCCGGTGCCGTCGCCTGACCAAAGCCTTCCCTCCGCATCGATTCCAAAGCCAAAAACGGCCGACTTGTGGGCAGTGTACTTTTTTACGACCTCCCCAAGGGTCCAAAAGATCTCGCCGCTGCTGTTTCCTGCTACGGTACCACCCCCCAAGGCTTGTACGCTGTAAAAGGCAGATTCGTGCTGGAAAATGGCCTTCCCGTGGTCGTTGTTTTCCTGCCAAGAAGCCACCACACCGTCCCCTCCTGCAGAGAGCCATGCGTTCGCCTGTGGATGCCATACGAGGTCGTAGATGGCACCTTGGTGACCGCGCCAAAGGCGGGTGGATTGGAACGGGTACATGTTCCCAAAAGTACGCTGCTGACCTTGGACTTTGCGTTGTAGTTTGCAGCCATGCAAGTGATTTGGATTTTGACTGCCGTGCTCATTGTAACGTTGTTTGTGCAATACCGTCGCCGGCTGAAGCGCTGAGCTTCGTCGCCTGAATTATTTGGCCATGAGCAAGCCTTCCATTCCCAAAGGAACACGTGATTTTGGACCGACCACCATGGTCCGGAGGCAATGGCTGTTTGACACCCTGCGAAGTGTGTTTGAGCGCCATGGTTTTTTGCCCATTCAAACCCCTTCCTTCGAAAACTTGTCCACGCTGACGGGGAAGTATGGAGAGGAGGGAGACCAATTGATTTTCAAGATCCTCAACAACGGAGACTTTCTGGCAAAAGCTTCTGCTGATGCATTGGGCCGAAAGGACAGCAACGCAGTGTTGCCGAGCCTGTCCAAAAAGGCCTTGCGCTTTGATCTGACTGTGCCTTTTGCACGTTTTGTGGTCATGCATAGGAACGAGCTTCCCTTTCCATTCAAGCGGTACCAAATCCAAAACGTCTGGAGGGGGGATCGTCCCGGGAAGGGGAGGTACCAGGAGTTTACCCAATGCGACTGTGACATCATTGGAACGGAAAGCACCCTCGCCGAATTGGAGTTGATCCAGGTGTTCCACGAGGGGCTCCAATTGTTGCAAGTGCCTGGCTACCGGATCAAAATCAATGACCGGCGGTTGCTCTTTGCCCTTGCCCAGGCAAGTGGAGTGCAAGAAAGCCAATTCGCGGATTGGACCGTCGCAGTGGACAAACTGGACAAGATAGGCGTGGAAGGCGTCACCAAGGAGCTGGCCCAACGCGGCCTTTCCCATGAGGCCTCCTCTCATTTGCAGGTCCTCGTGGAAATGCGCACCTTGTCCTCCGCAGCGGAGGTACTGGAGGCCGTCTCGGGGACCATGGCCAATTCGCCAGATGCCCAAGAGGCATTGGAGTCCTTGGAATCACTTTTGCAACGGGCTACTGCGCTAGGGGTGCCTCCAGAAGTCATGGTGTTGGACCCCCTTTTGGCAAGGGGCTTGGACTATTACACAGGGGCCATCTTTGAAGTGACGGTGGAAGGCTCCCCAGTGGGGAGCATTTGTGGAGGGGGCAGGTACGCAGATCTTACGGGTATTTTTGGGTGGAAAGGCATGAGTGGTGTTGGCATCAGTTTTGGTGCCGATCGGATTGAGGACGTGCTCAATCACTTCGACGCCTGGCCTGAGCTGTCGAATGTGGGCCTCGACGTGATGGTGGTTCAGTCAGAGGGGGGTGAGGTGGAATCAGAGCTTCAAATCGCCCAGGCTCTTCGCCAGCAAGGGCTGTCTGTGGAGCTTTATCCTGAGCCAGCCAAGTTCAAGCGTCAATTCAAATACGCCAACGACAGAGGAGTGCGTTGGGTGGTGGTGCAAGGTGAGGAGGAGCGCTCTTCGGGAATGGTGGCATTGAAGGATATGGCCGAGGGCACCCAGATTCAATTGAAAGTGGGGGAAGTGGCCTCCAAGGTCCGCTCTTGAAGCCTTTCGAATTCACCAAACATTTTAACGAGGTGATTCATTGCATTCTCTTGTTTGTCAATGACTAGAGTCTTCCCTTTAGGCAATAAATTCTCCAGTGCTTTTTGGATGGATTGAACCTTGGGCCCCCAGTCTTCCGCTGACTGTTGAGGGGCACGGCCAAGGTCCAAAGTCAAACGAAGCGCCTTGCCCGATGCACCAATCAAACCCTCCAAGTTTTCTTCTTCCTCGGTGGTGATTGGATGAGGAGGTTGAAGTTCTGTGGCGAGCAGCTCAAGCATGATCGAAGTCCCACGTTTGATTCGCCGCAACGCCTCAAGAACATCGGTTTCAACGGTGAGCGTGGCATGTTGGTGCGACATCTCTTGCAGGCGCATCCGTGCATTTTGCGCAAATTGAATGCGACTTTCTAGCCTCATGAGGTCAAAAGAGGACGTGCCATTGAGAAGCTGGGCTTTTTGGATGATACGTCGCTTGGCCCATTCACACCCAAGGCAAAAGCCCAGTGTCGCGCTGACGCCCAACCCAAACCAAAGGCCCATCATGCTTGGTCTCCCTCGTTGGCTTTCAAGGCCTCATTGACCCAAGCCCGAGCCGCGGCAAACGCACCCGTGCTGCGCTGTGCAAGTTGTTGTTCTAGAACCTCCCATTCAGCTTTCCGGTGGTGCATATGATGGTCCACAAGCAACTGCTTGGCATGGCGATGCATGGCCTGTGCTTCTTGTGTTTTTCGCTGCATTGCCCACCAACCAGAGGCCCTCCATGCCCTTTCAAGGCCCATGAGATTTTCCCACAATTCATCGTGACCCTCTCCAGTCACACTGGAGGCCAGAATCACTTCAGCGGATGTCCCTGAAGGTGGCAATGGAAACAAATGAAGGGCTTGGCGGTAAGCCGCCGCAGTCTTCTGACAGGAAGGGATGTACTCACCGTCTGCCTTGTGAATCAGCAACAGGTCACACATTTCCACGACCCCTCGTTTGATCCCTTGAACGTCGTCGCCAGCACCTCCAATCAAGGTCAAGACAAAGATGTCGACCATTTCCCTGACGGCCACTTCGCTCTGCCCGACCCCAACGGTCTCCACGACGACCATGTCGAAACCAGCAGCTTCGCACAACAAAATCGCTTCTGCTGTGGCCCTTGCCACACCTCCTAGGGTGCCTGAAGCAGAAGTCGGCCTGACGAAGGCATGGGGTTCCATCGACAAATCGTGCATGCGTGTTTTGTCACCTAGCAAAGCCCCCTTCGTCCGTGTAGAAGAGGGGTCGATGGCCAGCACAGCCACCTTGTGACCACGCTTGACGGCCTCCATACCGAAACGTTCAATAAGGGTGCTTTTCCCAGCGCCAGGAATGCCTGTGATGCCGAGGCGTTTGCTTCGCAAAGCAGGCGTTCCAATTTCCTCCAAGAGCTTGGCGATGCGCTCTTGATGCTCTGGCAAAGTGCTTTCAACCCATGTGATGGCCTGGGCCAAAGCTTCCCGCTGCCCCTGACACACCGCTGCGGCCAAAGAGGAGGGAGTCCAGTGTTGGGCATGCAGAATGTGTGCTTTTGCGTTGGCCCTTGCCCTTTTTTTTGCGTCTTGTCTGGAAGAAGAGGAGCTGCTCACGTTGGTAAGATACGTGAAAGGCTCACCCTGATGGAAGTGTCTTTTCTTTTCTTTGCAGACATGCGCACCCTGTTCATCGCCGTCGTTTGTTGGTTGTTGGGCGGCACCATGTCCCGGGCACAGGTTGAGCCCTTGGCTCCAAACGCAACGGACTCTGTGGTGGTCGTTTCTGGTTCAGTGTCTGATGAATCAGGCCGATGGGTTCCCTCGTCGATGGTTGTGAACCGGAGGAGCAGCGCCGGTGAGTTTGTAGGCAGTGATAGGGAATTTTTGGTCCGTGCCAGGCTTGGGGATACGCTTGTGTTTGGAGCGGTGGGCTACCACACCCTGGAACGTCTCGTGGCCTCAGATGCGAGGTTGGACATTAGACTTCGGGTGCTTCAAGTGGAAATCGGGACGGCGGAGGTTCTTGCCCCAAGAACGTTGCGGGAGATCGTGCGAGACATCCAAGCGTTGGGGTACCGTGAGGAGGATTTTCGCTTGTCAGGGATCGATGCGATGCAAAGCCCCATCACCTTCCTTTACGAGACGTTTGCAAGGGAGGCCCAAAGCCGACGTTTGGTGGCCCAACTTGAGAATGACGACCAGAGAAGAGAGCTCCTCCAGGAGTTGTTCACCAAGTACGTGGACTACGACATAGTGGATTTGGAACCTTGGGAATTCGGTGCCTTTGCACGCTTTTGCGATCCTGGTGATGCCATGCTCAAACAATGGTCACAGTACGAGTTCATTCAGTATGTGAAGCAACGCTACCAAGTGTTCCGAATGATGCCCCGCGACCTGCCGGCAGGTGACATGGAGTACCACCTGGACGAGGATTGACCCTTGCACTTCCTCCAGAAGTCAACGGGTCAATCGACCAAGTAGCTCAAATGCAGATAGAGGATGAACCACTTGAACAGCATCCCGGTCAGACAAAGTCCGACGCCCATCACACGCGGGATTCGCCAGCGATCAGAGAGGTGGTCGTAGCGCAGCACGAGGTCCACAAATAGGGTTCCTACCGCAAGCAACTCAAGCACGTTGATGACGGATTGCATGTCCGACATTGCCGCAGCCAACGCCCTTGATTCACCCATCCATTGTGCAGCGGTGAAGACGGCATTGTAGGTGAGGAGGATGCCAAGAACGGCATCAAGAAGTCGATTGGGAGCCATAGCGCAAAAGTACACTTCGGAATGTTGGAAAACCTTGGTCAAGGGCTTGACTTTGGCGAAGGGAATGTCCATCTTGCTTGACATGAAGACCCGTCAACTTTCCTTTTTTGCTTGGCTCTTGGGAGCCTCACTTTTTGCAGCAACTTTGGCTTCTTGTGCCACGCAAACCCAGAACTGCAGTGCCTACCAGCAAGTGCAGACTGGTGCCCATCCGATACGCTGAGTCAGAACTAGAACTGCCAGTAAATGAATGGCTTGCCATAGGACGCTTCCGTCCAAACGGCAAGGCATCCGCATGCGCACCACGCGGCCCAAAGCAACGCCAAGGGGAGCTTGTGCAGCGTGGTTTGCTTTTTCATCTGCCATGAAGAAGGCATGAGGTGCAACGCGTAGCCCGCCCCCAAAAGCAAAAGACCCCAAGCCATTTCTGTCCCCCAGAACGGAGGGAGTTCCCAAGACCAATGACGTTGCAGTTGAGCGCAGATGGCCTTGGCAATGCCCCACGCATTTTCAGGATGTGGGCCGACGGTAGACTCATTCCACTCCAACAGACTTCCTGCCCTGAACCAGATTCTTGAAAAAACGACCACGTGAAAGGTGAAGAACCATCCTGCCGCTTGGGTCCAGCGGTTTGTTTGTCCATTGGTTGTATTCGATATGAGCACCCATAGGGCAAGTGCGGTTCCATTGATGGCGCCCCACAGGAGGAAATTCAGATGTGCTCCATGCCAAAGCCCTCCAATCAGCATCACCAGCAACACATTCGCGGCTGTGGCCGTTTTCTTTTTCATGGCGGGTAACATGAGCATGGCAGCCACCAGGAGGAGTCCCGTTCCTGAGAGGATGAACCACCCTCCCAAGGAATCCCACCACATTCCAATCATGGCCCAAGCCAGCAGGACGAATGAGATGGTCACCCATGAGAATTTGCGGTTGCCGCCCAAGGGGATGTACACGTAATCCTTCCACCATGCGGAAAGACTCATATGCCACCGTCGCCAAAAAGCAGAAGGTGAGGTGGCGCGGTAGGGGAAGTCAAAGTTCCGGGGAAGCTGGATGCCCAAAAGTCCCGCCATGCCCTGGGCCATGTCCGTGTACCCACTGAAGTCCGCATAAACTTGCAAACTGTAGCCATACAGGGCGAGAAGCACAAAAGGCCCTGAGGTTGCTCCGGGTTCAGCAAAGACGGGGTCGACCAACCATGCCCCTACCATGTCGCCAAGCACCATTTTTTTCAGCATTCCTTCGACCAGGAGCAGCACATTTGACCGGACTGCAGAGGAAGACAGTTCGCCTTCACGTCGTTCAAGTTGTGGCAAAAATGCCTTGGCACGGACAATGGGTCCTGCCACCAGCTGGGGGAAAAAGGTGAGGTAGGTGGCGAAGGACAAGAGGGAAGCGGGCTTGTCCAAGGTCCCACGGTGCACGTCGATCACATAGCTGATGGCTTGGAACGTGTAAAATGAAATGCCCAGAGGCAGCATCCACCGGTCCATCCTCCAGTCGCTCCACGTTCCATCGCCAATGGAAGGGAAGAAGTCGGCGATGAAAAACGCATATTTGAAAGCAGCCAAAGCCCCTATGTTGAGGGCAAGTGTCGTGAAGAAGATCCAAGATCTCTGGGTTCCTTGGCTGCGATGTATGGCATGCACAAGGAGGTGGTTCAGCACAATCGCTGTGGCCATGACAACCAACAGTTTGCCCGCAGCCAAGAGGTAGAAGCCCAAACTAAACGACAAAAGCATGAGTTTACGAACGCGTGCATGAAGGGTCGAGGTCGCTTTGCCGTTCCATTTTTGAAATCCTGCGTGGACCATGAACAGGGCGGCAAACAGGACCCAAAACGTCCAACTGGAAAACGACATGTTCATCATCGTTCCAAGAGTTGAGGTTGTCTTCTGGTGGACTGCCAATGCCAATGCTCATGGTCCAGTGCCTGCCACAGTCGTTTCCCAGCTTCCTTGGCGCCGCGCGGGCTGAAGTGCACTGCATCGTCACCCGCCCAACCACGGTCCATCCAATTCGCCATGCTGCCGGGCCCGCCCATGACTTCTCTCAAGTCCCACATCAAGGCACCCGCCATTTGAACCTCCTTGCGAAGTGCTTCAATGCACGCCGTCAATTGCGGGTAGATTTGGTCTGTATCTCCCATGTCAGAAGGCCCGATGAAAACAACGGCAACCCCTGGCCATTGTCGCCGGATGTGTCGGATGTTGTTCGCCACCCTTTGGGCATAACGCTCGGCACTTTTGACGGAGGACAGAGAGGGTACAGCATTCCCGCCAAATTGCAAGATGACAAGCCCGGGACGTGTCCATTCTCTGAGCTTCTTCCAATCTCCTGCTGGGACGTCGTCAAAGAGGGTGCCTGAACCACCCCGCAATGGGAGGTTGTGCACGAAGACGCCATGAGCGGTAGAAAATTCGGCACCCAGCAAGGCGTTCGAAGTGCCCGTGAGTTCAATGCCAGAAGCTGATCCGGCATGTTGCCATGTCCAAAGCTCTTCTTCGTTTCCACTTGTGGACCTTGACGTGATGAGATGCGTCGAGTCCCCAACCATCAGAGACCATGCCGACGCGGCAGAACTCCATATGCGACTCCGGGTCCATTGACGGTTGGTGTGGTGCCCTATGGGGTTGGCGTTGACTTGCCAGATGGCCGAATCCGTGAACTTGTTGATGGCCAGAAAAGGAAGTCTCAATGCACTTGTGTCACGGCGTCGGCCAAAGCCGGCGCTTCTTTCGATGGATCCATGCAGGACCTGCTTGGTGGCAAAGGAGGGAGCGGGCGTTCTGGGCAACACCCACCCTGGGCCACGGCCGCCAAAGCGTTCTTGCATTTCCGCCCTCAAGTGGCCCGTGATTCGATCCCCTTCAATTTGGCTGTCTCCCCAGTGGTAGATATCGATGCGGTCACGGTCACAGGATTCAAGGCGAGAAAAAAACATGGCCAAACCATTCCATGCTGTTGCAGAGCCTTGAAATTTCCATGATCTGGGGAGCGGCACGCTGTCCCGAATGGCCGTTGGCACCAGGTCTGGTTGGGCAGACGTGGTTCTTGATAGGTTTTGTGGCAATGGCCTGAGGGACAATTTGGGCATTGGCATTGCCACAGTCTGACGAAGGTCCACTGCCCAGGGAGGGTGTGGCATGCCGTACTGCACGGCCTGCCATGTCCCGAGAAAGGCTGCCCACAGGATGGCCCAGCGCAGCCAGTCTTTCATGGGTTGGGGATTCGCAGCACCATGCCCGGTTGAAGGTGATCCCACACACCGTTGAGTTGTGACAAGCAGGAGGGGGAGATGTTGTGCAGCCGTGCTACACTGTAAAGGGTATTGCCAGGCTCCACAACATGCACATCGGGCATGGTCAAATTTTCCAACAACCGGATCCCAGTTCTGACATGGGGCGGGGTGGAGGCTCCCCTGAGACCGCTTTTGACCTCCATGGCCTCGACTTTTATCAAGACTTCCTGGGGAGCGCTTGCACGCGCCAAACCTGTCCAAAAGTCGGCAGGAAGGTCGGGACAGCCGCAAGGCAGTTTCGCTTCACCACATGTTGTGGGCGGCAAGACCCAAAGAGGAAGCCAAGCCGCGCTGGCGGGAAGGCCGGACTTTTGCGCATCACTGCGCCAATCTTTGACGCAAGCTGCGCTCCGCTGCCACAGCACTTGGACGGCTTCAAAATTGTCACTCCGCCAATGTGCCAATTCACCAGCAACTTCCGGCCACGCTGTTTCCCAAGCAAGTTCCCATGCATCTGGGGCGCGGATTTCAGATTTGAATCCGAGAGGCCGTTCGGTGCAAGGTTCGGAAGATTGAGCGCACACAGTTCCATGCAAGCAAGGAGAAAAAGCAATGAACAACGCCACCTTTTGAGTGAACATTGTGAAAGAAAATTCGGTTTTTCCAAATGACATTGGGTTCAAAGGTATTTTGAGCTTCGCCAGGGCCAAGCTTATGAATGCACAAGATTCTTCACGATTGATTTCCTTGTTGGAGGAAAACTTGCCTGACCGAGAAGATATTCTGGCTTTGGCAAATGCCCTTCGCGAAAGTGAGCACAAGCATCGGTCCATTCTAGAGGACATGGATTTGGGGTACATGGAAGTGGATGTGCAAGGAGTGGTGACCCAGGTGCACCCAAGATTTACAGCCATGACCGGCTATGCGGCCGAGGACTTGTTGGGCAAGAATGGCAATGTCATGTTGGACGACGATGGCCGAGCGATCATGGCGAACATTCTGAAAGAGAGAGCGGATGGACGCGCGACGTCCTACGAAGTTCCGGTGCGCCATCGGTTGGGCCACAGAATTTGGCTGCTGATCACGGGCGCACCACTTCGCAGCCTGTCAGGTGACGTTACAGGCTCCGTGGGGATCCATTTCGATGTGACAAAGAGAAAAGAGATGGAAATGCAGACCAACCGGGCCATGGCAAGTGAAGCGCTGGCCCGTCAGCGTGAGAGGGACTTGCTTATGAAAATGAGCCACGAGATCCGCACCCCTATCAACGCCATCAATGGGATGTTTCATTTGATGAATGCCCAGGCAAGGGGGAGTGACGAGGATGCACTGTGGCAAGGCGCCAAACGTGCCACAGCGATGCTCCGCCAGGTGGTCGACGAGGTACTGACACTGACGAAGTTGGAAGCAGGATCGCAAAAGGTTACGCCTCAAAAAGTCGATGTTCGTGAGTTGACAGAGGGCCTGGCCAAAATGCACTTTGTTTTGGCAGAGGAAAGCGGGATGCAATTGATTTGCACCTGCCGATTGCTGAAGACAAGGCGTGTTCTGGATGCAGACAAATGGATCCAGATTTTGACCAATCTTCTCAGCAATGCAATGAAGTATGCCGCGGTCGGGACGGTGGAACTTGACATTTGGGAGGAGGCGGATCGTCCAGATTGGATTTTTGCCGAAGTCAAGGACCAAGGTCAAGGCGTGTCTCAGGAGATGGAGGGACGAATTTTCGAAGTGTTTGGGGTCAAAGATGAATCGAGTCGCTCTGGGATGGGAAGCACTGGACTGGGCCTTGCCATAGCCAAGGAACAGGCCTTGCTCATGGGTGGAGATTTGTTCTTGATGCCCTCGGACAAGGGAGCGAGGTTTGTATTGGAAGTGCCTTCGCCAACATGGGAGAAAAAGGAAAATGAGTCGGCAGAATCTGGAGGTTCACATAGCGTGCCTGATTGGGACGGATGCCATTTGAAGATTCTCGTGGCCGAGGACAACGATTTGAACATCTTGTACCTCAAGGCCTTGCTTCAGAAATGGAACGTCCGTTTTGACATTGTGCGCGATGGCTTGCAAGCCATTGAGGCTTTGAAAGTCACCCCGTACGATGCGGTGCTGTTGGACGTCCAAATGCCCGAGATGGATGGCATGAGCGCACTCATCGCACTTCGCAAAATGGACATCAAGAGCCGTTCACAATTGGCCTTGCCGGTATTCATGGTGACTGCCTTTGCCGACGATGAAACTCGGCGGCAGGCGATGCTTCACGGGGCCAATGGTTTTTTGGCCAAGCCTTTCTCTCCTGAGGCCATGTTGAATGCACTGAAAATCGCTGAATCCTGACATTTGTTCGACAAAAGTTGGACATCAGGCCTATAATTATGTAAATTAGATACCGAAGGTCTGACCGAAAGGAGGACCTCGTTGTGAATCGTAGTGGAGCACCGGCAACGGCGGGTGCTCCATTTTTTCTGTCCCAGATTCAACTGCGGATGGGGGCAAATGCGGTGTTGAACCTTATGACCTGATGGGAGGTTACCTCCACATGCACCAACTGAAGACTTCCTTGTTTTTGCCCATCTCCTTGGAAAAGGCGTGGGCATTTTTCAGTGTTCCAGACAATCTGGACGCCATCACGCCAGAAGACATGGGATTTGAAATCCTGACGCGCAATGAAGGGCGTACCTACGCGGGACAGATCATCCGCTACCGGGTGCGTCCGCTTCTGGGATTGTCGTTGTCATGGGTCACTGAAATCACCCACTGTGCAGACCAGTCTTACTTTGTGGACGAACAGCGTTTTGGCCCCTATGCCATGTGGCACCATCAGCATCATTTCAAATCAGTGGAGGGAGGTGTCCAGATGGACGACATTTTGGATTACAAATTGAAGGGAGGGTGGCTTGGAAAGGTCCTGACCGGGTGGCTGGTCCATGGGAAGGTCCAAGGCATATTTGACCATCGCACGAAGGTCTTGCTTGACAAGTTTGGCGGAAAAGATCTAGGGTCGGTCTTTCACTGACACAGCACGTTGGCGGCCCATGCCGCCATCAGCAAGTCGGGTTTGACCTTCGAGTCAAAGCCCAAAGAGGTGATGTAGCCTGTGCTTGCGCTGACGAGCTTGTGGCTCGCGTATTTGCTGTCGCTGTTGAAGTCCAAATCGATTTGGTGCACCCGTAGACCACATTCTTCGAGGATGAGATTGGCCAACTCTACGGACCGCTCTGTCTCTCCCCAAAGCTTGGTCCACATGTCGAAGATTTTGGGTACGCGTTCCTTCCGGTAGATGACATGCGCTCCATTGTTTTGGAACCGGAAGACCACCGTGGTCACATACACAGTGTGCCTTTTGTGGTTTTGAGAGTCGCAGCCCACATGTACTTCCACGTCGGAAGAACGGGTCATTGTGGTGATGTAATCGCAAACATCATGCTGCAATTTCCCACCCATCACACGGAACCGTCTATCGGCCTCTTGCATGACGTTAAGCTAGGCTGAGAAACGGGCAAAAAAAAGCAGGGCCGGGGCCCTGCTTCTTCATCTTATGCACAATGTTTGGACATCATCGATCGAGTGCCACTTCAATGAGGTGCCCCAAGTGATCACGGTGCGCTCTCGTGAGGCCATCTGGAGAGGAGGCATCGCGTTGCTGGCGGTCGATCCGTCGCAGCTGTGCAAGTACCGCGCTTTGTGCCACACCATTCAGGCGTGACTTCGCATCCAAGGAACGGATGAGTGCCTTGACATACATCAATTGGAGGCCCTGGCGGTAGGTGTTCACGGACTTCCTCAGGTCAGCCTTGAAGATCATTTCCGTCACATCGTCCATGTATTCAGCCAAGTCGTAGGTGTTGCCGTACAAACCGCTGTCGAGGATGCGCATCAACACCGTTGGATGAACCAGTTGGGCAAGTGCGCCAAACTGTGCACCTGCCACCCTTGCATGGACCTTGGGGTCTTCCCCTCCTCCAAAAAACCCAAATCCGCGACGCTGGGCTTGGAGGTAGCCCAGTACCTCAGCTTGGGCATCGAATGCCTCCGGTGCAAAGGCGTAGGATGCGAGGGCTTTCATGGCGGCCTTTTGGTCGGCTTCCGACACGGGCGTATAGGGTGCGGCACCGGCGAGCTGGGCCGGTGTTGCACGGTTGTAACGCACGCCCCCGATCTGTCTGGTCATTACCCGCAATTGGGTGGCATACTCCCCCGTCAATGCGTAATAGGCCCGAAGCACCTCTTGGTGGCTGTCCACCCCTGGGGCAAAATTCTCGACAATGGCGGGGAGCAGGTCGTTCACGAGGTCACAGCGTTCTGCTGCGTAGGCCACAGGGTCGTTGCTCAAGTCGTAAATGTTGACGTCGGGGTTGATGCCTCTGCCTGTGCCTCTCATGTCGTCCGCATCGTTGCCAAATTGCAAGAGCGGGTCAATCGACTTTTCAAGGATGGCGCTCAAGCGGGCCTCCTCTGCAAGCTCGTCATCGAGCCCAACGCTGTACCCATAGTCGATCACCCATTTGTCGTAAGGGCCAGGACTGTCATCGTAAAAACGGGTTTGATCTTCCGGGTTTCGGGCAAAGTTGATGGCAGGATATTCCATCACGGAGTTGCACATGCCATTTTGTGCCACCACATCGGGGTCTTTGATTTCTTCTGGACTCAGCAATGTGCTTGCGTGCATGTTGTGGCTCATGCCAAGGGTATGTCCGACCTCATGGAGGACCAAACGGTGCAAGGTTTGACGTACAAATTCAGCGTGGTCTTCGTCGGTGAAGTTGTACGCGCGCATGGCTGCTGCCGCGAGAAGGCTGTTGCGCCCCATCATTTTTCCGGCATGGCATCGGCTCATTTGTTCGGCGAGCGTTTCTCGTGAGGAGCGTCCCGTTCCAAGGGCTTGCCATTCGGCATCTTCAATCTCCAAACCATCTTCCACCATGCCGGCCTTGGAGAAGACCTCCGCACGCCACAACCGGCCAACCATACCGCCATATTCCAACATGATGTCTGCGCCTAGGATTTCTCCTGTCCGAGGGTTGACAAAGCTTGGACCATACCCGGAAAATGGTGGCGAAGGGGAGGCCGTCCAACGCAGCACGTTGTAACGAACATCTCCCGCATCCCAGTCGGCCGTGTCCGGTTGGACTTTCACCACGACGGCGTTTTTGAATCCGAGGGGTTCGAAGGCTTGGTTCCACTTCTCAACGCCAGCTTGGATGATGGGCCTAAACTCCTCCGGGGTGGTGTTTTCAATCCACCATGTGATGGGTTCGACGGGTTCGGACATCGCGGCATCAGGATCCTTCTTGACCAGTCTCCAGCGGTGGATCATGTCCATCCATGGGGTGGCAGTGACGCCAGTCAAGTCGTCCACCTCCGTTGCGAAAAAGCCAATCCGTGGATCGTCTCCCCTTGGGATGAATCCATCTTCAGGCATGGGCAAAAGGGCGTGGCGGTAGCCCACGGTGATGTAACGGCCATCCTCAAATTGGGGGCCGCCCACAGTGGGGTTGCCGTTGTCGTAGACGTACGCCACAGAAAGTTCAGTATTCTCAGGATAGTTGGCCACCTCAAGCACCTTGCTCTTGGTGCTGCTGAGTTTGCCCAGGGCAGGTTTTCTGCCTGGGCGTGAGGGCGGCTTGACCATTTGCAGGTTCTCCCGAAGGAACAAGTCATCCGCTGAAATAACATAGCCCGTGCTGTCCTCAGCTTCGATTTTGACGCTGGCCAAAATCGGGGTGTTCAGGTTGGCATCGGCGGCCTTGATCAAAGCATTGTCTGGGTCGACATGGAAGTTGGTGTTTTCCGCATGGATCTCCAACTGACCAAAATGTCGATGAAAGGTCACCACTTTGCTTCCCCTGTAACTCCCTCTAAAAAAGCCACTTTGCACCACGCCATCTTCGACCTGAGAAAAGTAGATGAACTCTTGGGCCATGGCTTCGGCAGGTACATGAAGGTACATGTCTCCCTTTGCAGTGTCTTGAAAGAGGGGAAACAACCCGTCCATCGATTTCAACTCCTTGGTGAAGTCAGCGACGCTTTTGGCTTCGCTTTTGTCCTTTTTTTTGGGTCCGTCTGCTTGTTCTGTCTTGCCTTTCTTTCTTTTTCCCTTTTTCCCTTTTTGTGCCCAGCTGTCGGAAGGAGACAGTGTCAGCGCGGTGGTGGCAAGGAAAAGAGCCACCCAACTTGCAGTGCATTTCATGTCTGTGAAGTTACAAGTGTCCCAGAGGAGTTCCAACCCACTGAAGGCTCACTTCATGCCCCTCATTTTCTTCACGGACTCGTACGCTTCTTGCACTTCTAGGAACCGCGCCTCCGCCTGCTTGGCATAAGCTTCGCCCATGTCACGCACCTTGTCTGGGTGGAATTTCAACGCGAGTCTGCGGTAGGCCTTTTTGACATCGCTGTCGGTGGCGTCAGAGGGGATTTCCAACACGGTGAAAGGGTCTGGGCGGTCACTGTGGAATGGCGCTTCAATGGAGTTTCGGTCCTTTTCGCTGATGCCCAAGGCTGCCGCCATGCGGCGGATCAGTTCGACTTCACGTGGGTCCACATCTCCGTCTGCTTGGGCAATGCCGTAGAGGTATTGCAGCAGCAGCAACCGCTTGGCGTGAGGCATGTGGGTCCGGATCTGGCTGCACACGCCACGGACATCCACCGTTTGTTTCAGGGCTTCGCGAAGCGCGAGCGACAATTGTTCCGCTTGGGCTTGGCCAAAATTGGTCTTGAAAAATCCCTTGACATACTCCAGCTCAGACTTGAGAACCCGCTGGTCTGCCTGCATGACCGCAGCGCTCAGGACAACCATACTCAGTGCAAAATCTCCAGCGTGGGTGGTCCTTCTGCCACGTGCTGCGGTCCCCATGGGGGAAGCACCTTCCATGTTCAGGCTGTCCTCGGCAACCATCTTGCCGAGCCAGTAACCCAAAATGCCGCCCACGGGCCCACCAAGCGCCCAGCCAACAGCGCCTCCGATCCACTTGGAGTATGCCATTAGGCCCCTTGAAGCTGGTCGAAGCCTTCAGCGATGAAAGCGGTCAATTCCTCGCCCTCCAACAGGCCCTGGGACAACCGGGCCAAGTTGGCGGCCCGCTTGGCCATACTGTTCCGCTTGTTCTCGTCCTTCTCTTCCAGAAGGGCCATGGCCAAAGGATGGTTGGCGTTCACCGTGACATCGTAGCTGTCGGGCATGTCGCCAAACATGGCGAATCCGCCTCCTCCGACTGCTTGTTGTTCTTTCATGCGGCGCATGAACTCTGATTGTGTGATGACCAGAGGCGACGATGTAGGGGACATGGCGGCAAATTGGACCTTGTAGGTCTCTCCTGGGAAGGCACCTTCCAGAATTGGGCGGACAGCGGACTCTTGTGTTTCGTCGAGGGCTGAACTCAGCGTCTCGTCTTTCTCAATCAGCTTGTCTGCGATGTCTGCATCGACTCGCTTGAATTGCAAGTCCGTGTGGGTTTGCTCGATTTTGCCCACTACGTGTGAGGCCAAGGGCCCGTCCATCACCACCACGGTGTAACCCCGGTCTGTGGCTTCCTTGACGTAGCTATGTTGTGCACTTGCATCGGGGGTGTATGGCAAGACGACTTTTCCATTCTTGTCCTTTTGGGATTCCCCCACCAAGGCCATCAGCTCTTCTTGGGTGTGGCATTTGCCTTCGGTGTCTTTGTAGAGAAAGAACTTCTGCGCACGCTCGGCAAACTTCTCATCTGTCAACATCCCATACTCCACGAAGACCCGCAAATCGTCCCACTGCGCCTCAAATGCTGCGCGGTCCTTCTTGAACATTTGGCCCAACTTGTCACTGACTTTTTTGCTGATGTGGCCTGAAATTTTCTTGACATTGCCATCTTCTTGGAGGTAAGACCGGCTGACGTTCAGTGGGATGTCAGGGGAGTCGATGACACCATGAAGCAAGGTCAAAAAGTCCGGAACGATGTTTTCGACATTGTCCGTGATGAACACCTGGTTGGAATACAAATGGATGCGGTTCTTCTGCATGTCCATTTGCTTCTTGAGCTTGGGGAAGTACAAGATGCCGGTCAGGTGAAAAGGAAAATCCACGTTGAGGTGGATGTGGAACAAGGGCTCCTCAAAATTCATAGGGTACAAGTCCCTGTAAAATTCTTTGTAGTCTTCATCGGAGAGGTCGGCTGGCTTTTTGGTCCAGGCAGGCTCCGTTTTGTTCACAACAAACGGGACCTCCACGGAGACCTTCTTTGCATTGCCTTCGTCGTCCTTGGCGCCTTCTGGATCGTCGACCGACTGCGTGTTGGTGCCTTGGACAATTTCCACAGGCATGAACTTGCAATAGGTGTTCAGAACCTCACGGATGCGGGCTTGCTCGAGGTATTCCTTGGCATCATCTGAGATGTGCAGCACGATGTCCGTACCCGCCGTGTCTTTCTCGACATCTTCAATCGAAAAGTTGGGGGACCCATCACAGCTCCATTTCACGGCACTGCTTCCTTCACGCTGGCTCCGTGTGACAATGTCCACACGCTCCGCCACCATAAAGGCAGAATAGAATCCCAACCCGAAGTGGCCAATGATGGCTTGTTTGGCTTCGGCATCCTTGTACTTTTCCAAGAACTCCGTGGCGCCTGAAAAGGCGATTTGGTTGATGTACTTGTCAATTTCCTCCGCAGTCATTCCGATGCCCGCATCACGGACGGTCAAAGTCCCATTTTCTTCGTCCAACAGGACCTCCACTTGAGGTGTGGAGGTGATGGGGCCAACCTCATCCATTTGGGCAAGCATGGTCCGCTTTTGCGTGGCATCGACAGCATTGGAGACGAGTTCGCGCAAGAAGATTTCCTGATCACTGTACAGGAATTGCTTGATGATGGGAAAGATGTTGTCAGTCGTGACGTTGATGGTGCCTTGTTGTGCCATGGCGGGGAAGTCGTTGTGGGGTTTGTTTCTGTAGGGTGAAGTCCAAAAAAAAGGACACTGCTTGAAGCAGCGTCCTGTCTAAGTCAATTCTTGTGCCACCGTGGCTTGGCTTCTGATTTGCTGACAGAGTCGTCAAAATCGGTGCCTCACAGGTGACATCGTGTCAGCATTTGCCGAGGTCAGTGTTGGATTTGGACTCGGCCCATCGCCACGCCGTTGGCCCGAAGCAAGTAAACTCCTGCTGGGAGGTCCGACACCGATACGGAGTGAGTGCCTGGTGCAAGGGAGTGTTCTCTGAGACTTCTGCCCGAGGCATCCACCCAGGTCATCTGGACCACATGGGACAAAGGATTGGTCAGTTGAACCACTTGGTGTGCGGGATTGGGAAACGCTTGGATGTCTCGCACCTCTTGCATCTCCGCTTCCAAGACGTTCAAGGGGAGCGCGTGGTTGAATTCATAAAACACCCCTGCCGAGGGCCAGCCACCAACCCAACCTTGTTCTCCACCGTAAAACCACGCATAGAGGTCCGTGAACATTTCAAAAGTGGGGTCATCGGGGGAGCCGGTCGCCGTCAAAATGGTGGCTTCGTAGGTGTTTTCATCCAAATTCCCGAAAATGCCAGCAGTGGCGATGCCTTCTGCGGTCAATGCGTCGAGGTCGGTGATGGAGTTGGGGCCATAATGGTAGGTGATCGTGCCCCACTCATGCAGCCATACTTGAAGGTTGATCTTTTGGAGCAAGTCCAGATCTACTGAGTCTTCGTAAACCTCTTCATAAAAGCCTACGTTGTGGTATTCCAATTTGAAAATGCGGTTGGGCGCGACACCTTCTAAGGCGTGTCGAATTTCACTGACATCCTGACCGGTGCTGTCTGTTGGGGATACATCACAAATGTCCATTCCGAACATGGGGGCCAAATAATGAGGGTTGCCAGAAGGAGTCTCACAGTAAAGCACTTCTCCCAATTCGGCTGTAAAAATTCCAGTGCATGTGTCGTTCCAAACGAGCATGTCAAAGGGCAAGGGCAGAAGAACTTCAGGATCGTCCCAGCCCAAACCAAGGGGCAGGATGCTGTATTCTTCAAGCGGTTCGTATGCTTGGCTTCCCACCACAACAGTGTAGGGAGAGTCTTGGGCTTGAAGGGCAAAAGAACAAAGGGCCAAACAGGCCAAGGCGATGCAAGAGTGTTGTTTCATGAGAATGAGATGGAAGTTTTTGTTGGAAAGGAAAGCATCAAAAGTTGGGGCGAAGCTTGTTTTGGACGTGGAAATCCTCAATGGCCTTGACCACTTGTTCAGGGGAGTCGGCCATGTAGAACAGTTTGTGGTCGTCGG
Source organism: uncultured Flavobacteriales bacterium (assembly GCA_963933635.1). Lineage (GTDB taxonomy): Bacteria > Bacteroidota > Bacteroidia > Flavobacteriales_D > Sanyastnellaceae > UBA11663. The sequence goes on along the minus strand of CAWVVM010000005.1, from coordinate 36,258 downwards.
GGCTGATCGTTTGGTAACGCTCGGCCATGACGCTTTGGAACCAATCCAGCAACCCAGTCCAGAATGAACTGTCGTACAATACGATTGGTTGCTTTTTGATCTTCTCTGTTTGCATCAATGTCAAAGCTTCAAAAAGCTCGTCCATCGTGCCAAACCCTCCAGGCATCACAACAAAGGCTTGGCTGTATTTCACGAACATGACCTTTCGCACGAAGAAATAGTCAAAGTGAAGGCAAGTGTCTGCATTGATGTAATCGTTGTGACTTTGCTCGAAAGGGAGCTCAATATTGAGCCCCACAGACACGCCTTCACGGTCTTGTGCACCTCGGTTGCCCGCCTCCATGACCCCTGGGCCACCGCCCGTGATGACGCCGTATCCCGCATCGACAAGGGCCGAGGCCACAGCTCGTGAAGCTTTGTACGTTTCTGTTTCTGGTCCTGTTCTTGCCGAGCCGTAAATGCTGACGCAAGGTCCAATGCGCTGCAAGGTTTCGTAGCCCTCAACGAACTCGCTCATGATTTTGAAAATCGACCAGCTGTCGTTGCTTTTGATTTCTGCCCAAGGCAATTGTGGATGCTTCTTCATGAGGGGAAGATGCACCAACTCCAACCCCGGCCCAAACTTTTGGCAGAGTCTTTATCTCGCGAGAAGTTCCCTGAGGTACTTGCCGGTGTGGCTTTGGGGTGCTTCCGCTACTTGTTCAGGAGTGCCTTGGGCCACAATTGTCCCTCCATGCTTTCCTCCTTCAGGTCCTACGTCGACCACATGGTCGCAGACCTTGATCACATCGAGTTGGTGCTCGATGACCACCACGGTGTTGCCTTGGTCCACCAACCGATGGAGCACATCAATCAGCATTTGCACGTCTTGAAAATGAAGCCCCGTGGTCGGTTCGTCTAGGATGTAGAGCGTATTTCCCGTACCCACCCTTGCAAGTTCCGAGGCGAGTTTCACACGTTGTGCCTCACCGCCACTCAATGTGGTGCTCTGTTGCCCCAAGGTGATGTAGCCCAATCCCACAGAACGGAGGGTGGAGGTGATGCGGTGAATTTTGGGGATGGCCTCAAAAAAGACGAAGGCGTCGTCCACGGTCATGGCCAACACATCTGCAATGCTTTTGCCCTTGTAACGCACCTCCAAAGTTTCTCTGTTGAAGCGCTTGCCTTGGCACGTTTCGCAGGTGACATGCACATCGGGCAGGAAGTTCATTTCCACGGTTCGAACCCCAGCACCCTTGCATGTTTCACAGCGCCCCCCAGCTACATTGAACGAGAATCTACCCTTTTTGTAGCCCCTGATTTTGGCTTCAGGGAGCAGTGTGAACTGTGTCCGGATGAGGTCCATCAACCCGGTGTAGGTTGCAGGGTTGGAGCGTGGGGTTCTTCCAATGGGGCTTTGGTCGATGGCGATGCACTTGTCGATGTGCTGCATCCCCATGATGTGTTTGTGGGGCAGCGGGATGCGGATGTCGTCGTGAAGGTGATTGAGGAGGGCGGGCAGCAAGGTCTGGTTGACGAGGGAGCTTTTTCCGCTTCCACTGACTCCACTTACACCAATCAAGCATCCCAGTGGCAGTTTCAAGTCAACCTTTTGCAGGTTGTGGCCAGTGGCTCCCTTCAAAATCAGGTTCTTTCGGTGTCCCTTGCGGCGCTTTTCAGGAAGGGCGATGCACTTTTCTCCATTGAGGAATTGTGCCGTCACAGAAGCGGATGCGAGGTGGGCATTGGGAGGTCCTTGTGCGACGATGGCACCACCATGCACACCTGCTCCTGGTCCGATGTCCACAAGGTGGTCCGCCGCAAGCATCATGTCTTCGTCGTGCTCCACCACAATGACCGAATTGCCAGCGTCACGAAGGGCACAGAGGCTGTCGATCAATTTGCGGTTGTCCCTCTGGTGAAGCCCAATGCTGGGCTCATCAAGGATGTAAAGCACCTCTGTCAGTCTGCTGCCAATTTGGGTGGCCAGCCGGATGCGTTGTGCTTCTCCGCCACTGATGCTTCGAGTGGGGCGGTCCAGGCTGAGGTACCCCAAACCTACATCCAAAAGAAACCCAAGCCTGGCGCGCACCTCCTTCAACGGTGCTTGGGCGATGATGGCTTGTTTCTCAGAAAGCTGTTCTTCCAAGCCTTCCAAGAAGGCTGCGAGATCGACCAAGTCGAGATGCCCCAATTCCCCGATGTTTTTTCCGCCGAGTCGGAATTGAAGACTGACAGGCTTCAATCGGGCTCCTTCGCATGTGGGGCAGGTGACCTTGTGCATGAAGGACTGGGCCCAACGGCGAAGGGGAATGGATTTGGCCTTTTGGGCCGAACGGACGATGGCGGCGACCAACCCTTCAAAGGGGACGCTGCCTCCTCGAATGCCTCCTTTGTCCTGGAGCTTCACCTCTCGGTCCGTGCCGTACAGAATTTCTCCCATCACCGCCTCCGGGATTTTGCCCACTGGGGTGGAAGGGGAGATTTTGTGACCTGCCAGGATGGAGGCCACAATGCGCGAGGTCAAATTGTCCTTCAATTTGCCCAGAGGGGCGATGCCTCCACGCTTGACGCTGGCAGCAGGGTCAGGCATCAAGGTCTCAGGGTCCACTTCGGCGACCTTGCCCAATCCATTGCAGGTGGGACAGGCGCCATATGGGCTGTTGAAGCTGAAAAGATTGGGTTCCGGATCGGGGTAGGCGAGGCCTGTGGACGGGCACATCAAGTTCCTGCTGAAGTGAATGGGCTCGTCTCCTTCGAGTGGCATGACCGCCATGGTGCCTTTTCCAAGCGCCAGTGCGGTCTGCACGGACTTGAAGATGCGTGCTTGGTCTTGGGAACGCACCACAATGCGGTCCACCACGGCCTCAATGTCGTGAACCTTGTATCGGTCCACCTTGAACCCCGGCTCGAGCTCCTTGAGGTGTCCGTCCACACGGGCGCGCACATAGCCTTGCCGCATGATTTGATCAAACAACTCGCGGTAATGACCTTTTCTACCGCGGACCATGGGCGCCAACAGCAGAAGCTTTTCACCTTCAAAACGCGCGAGGATGTTCTCTGCAATTTGCCCATCTGTGTACCTCACCATCGGCTCACCAGTCTCCAGGGAGAAGGCATCGGCAGCCCGCGCATAAAGAAGACGCAGGAAATCATGGACTTCGGTGACGGTGCCCACAGTGGACCGTGGGTTTTTGGATACTGTTTTTTGCTCGATGGCCACCACCGGGCTGAGCCCAGTGATGCTTTCCACCTTGGGGCGTTTCAAGCCTCCGAGGAATTGACGCGCGTAGGCACTTAGGGTCTCCAGAAATCGCCTTTGGCCCTCGGCGTAGAGCGTGTCAAACGCCAGGCTGGACTTTCCACTTCCGCTGACGCCAGTGAACACCACGAGCTGGTTGCGGGGCAGTTCCAAGTCGACATTCTTCAGGTTGTGTTCCGACGCTCCCGTGACCACTAGACGATCTTGTCTTTGGTCGGGGGTTGGGTGTTGGAGGGTCGACATGGGGGAGCAACAATTTTGCAGTCAACTCGTTCACGCTTCGGTGCGGATCTCTGGGGACGAGGTCTCTGACAGCGTTCTCAGGTTCCATCCTAGTCCTGCCACCAGCAACGTCATGAGCGGGGACACCCAATTGAAGATGCAGTAGGGTGCGTAGGCCAAAGTTGCCACGCCAAGGATGCCACTTTGGGCCACGCCGCAAGTGTTCCAGGGAATGAGGACTGATGTCACCGTGCCTGCGTCTTCCAACGTTCGGCTCAAGTTTTCAGGCGCGAGTCCCTGTTTTTGGTAGGCACTTCCCAGCATTTTGCCTGGCACGACAATGGCGATGTACTGGTCCGAGGCGAGGACATTGAATGCCAAGCAGGCTCCCACGGTGCGGCCAATCAATCCCAGGGCACTGTTGACACCTCCGACGAGGGCTTGTGTCAACCGCGCAAGCATACCGGTGGCTTGCAACACTGCGCCAAAGGTCATGGCACAAACGATCAGCCACACGGTGTTGAGCATACCTGCCATGCCACTCGAGCTCAACAGTTTGTCAGCCAATTCGTGGCCTGTCACCACACTGACATCCAAGGCCATCGCCTGCATGGAAGCAATGTATGCGGCTGCGGCGCCTCCCCATTCGGGTCCGGCGACGGCAGCAACGACATCGGGCTGGAACACCACGGCAGTCAATGCGCCGAGGAGCACTCCGACAAATAGAGCAGGGGCGGCGGGCACCTTGCGCGCAATCATGACCAGCACCACAACGGGGGCGAGGAAAAGGCCCAAGTGGATGTTGAAAGCACCTGACACAGCCTCTGCAAATCCAGGCGCCAAGGTGGCATTGGCATCTGCGGCACCTCCAGTGAAGCCCACTGCCAGAAAGACCAAAAGGGCGACGGCAATGCTTGGACCTGTAGTGTAGAGCATGTAGCGGATGTGCGTGACCAAATCGGTTCCTGCCACGGCAGGTGCGAGGTTGGTGGTGTCGCTGAGCGGGGACATCTTGTCTCCAAAGTAGGCGCCACTGATGATGGCGCCGGCCACCCATCCTTCAGAAAGGCCCATGGCCTGTCCAATGCCAATCAGTGCAATGCCCACCGTGCCTACTGTGCCCCAAGAACTGCCTGTGGCGAGAGAAAGCACGGCACACACAATGCAGGCGGCGAACAAAAAGATGCCTGGCTGCAACACCATCATGCCGTAGTGAATGAAGGCGGGGATGATGCCTGCGAGAAGCCAAGTACCCGACAAAGCGCCGATGAGCAGCAGAATCAAAAGGGCCTCAGTGGCCGTGCCAATGCTGTGGGCGATGGCCTCGCGAATGGACTCCCAAGTGGTGCCTCTGGCCATCCCCAATGCACCTGCACTCAATGCCGCAAGGAGCAGTGCGATTTGGTTGGATCCGTAGGAGCTGTCTTCTCCAAAGAAGACGACATCTGCGCCAAGAAGGCAGACCAAAAGAACCACTGGTGCCAGGGCCACCAGAAGGGGCATGCTCGGCCGGGAGGTCATTTGGTCTTCGCTTCGAGCTCTTGCGTGTCTGCCGCGCCATTGGGTGACAAAGAGGATTTGTCTAGGCGAGCCTTGCCGGACTCCATGTCCACCACAACGGTTTTTTCACTGACGGAAACAACTTTGCCGTGCAACCCGCCAATGGTGACCACATGGTCCCCCTTTTTGACAGCTTCACGGTACTTCTGGGCTTCCTTTTGGCGCTTCATTTGGGGCCGAATCATGAAGAGATACATGATGGCAAACATGCCCGACAACATGAGCAATGTGGACATGCTGCTGCCTCCGGCAGCGGCTTGGAGAAGAAGGTTGAGAATCATGTGCCAAATGTACCCATCGAGCGGGTTCCTGCGTCAAAGGGAAGTCAACACTTCCCCGACAAGATGCAAACGCACGACACTGGGATCGGTGTTGGCCACGACGGAAATGACCTTGTCTTGAGGTCCTGATTTGTCGTGGGAATCAAAGGAGACTTCAAGGACACCTTCTTCGCCGGGAGCCAAGGCATGCCGGGGCCATGTCTTGGGGACTGTGCATCCGCATGTTGTGGACACATCCGCGATCAAGACCTCTCCAGGACCCTCGTTGCGAAATGCAAATTGATGGGTGACCACATGGCCCTCGCTGATGGTGCCAAATGCGTGCATGGTGTCTTGAAACAGCAGAGTGGGTCTTGCCACATTTTTTGCTCCACCTTCTGCTGCTGTCGCAGGGATGACGATGGCTTTTGTACCGGGGGCTTGAGGTTGGTCGCAAGCGACCCAGGGGGCCATCACGACAACAGCGAGAGCAGGGAGTAGGTTGCGCTTGGACACCATGGTCATTCGATCAATCCCCGTCCGACTTTTTTGATGCCTCCGCTTTCTTTCAATTGCGTGAACAACTGGTCCAAGATGCCATTGATGAACCCATGGCTTTTGGGGGTGCTGTAGTACTTGCTCAATTCGATGTATTCATTGAGTGTCACTTTCAATGGGATGGAGTCGAAAGTTTGTGCTTCCGCCAAGGCCATTTTCATCAAAATGCGGTCTGTGGTGGCGATGCGCTCAAGTTCCCAGTTTTGCGCCCCCTCTTTGATGTGCTCCTCGCTGGCCTCACCCATGGCAAGGGTCTGTGTGAAAAGACCTTCCATGAAGGCTTTGTCATCATCGTCGTCCCTCCACAACGGAAGAAGTTCGACATCCTCGTCGCCTTCCTTGATGGTTTTGATGGTTTTGATGGCCATGCTCGCGGCCAAGTCCAAGTCGTCTACCCAAAAGATGCTCTCTTCCTCTAACATGTCTTGGAACAGATCGAAATTCACCATGTGTTTCCGAAACATCCGCACGAGACTCTCCCGGTCGAATTGGAACCCACGCTCTTCAATCGCCATGTATTCCTGGTACTCTTCGTTGTCGAGCATCCCTTTGAAAATGGCACGCAGCAGCTCTTGCCGGTTGGCCCAGCCCACGCCTGTGGACTCGCACGCTTTCCTCAAGTTTTTGCTGTTGGCGAGGACCCGAAGGGGTTTGTTGGTGACAAACTTCGTGTTGGGGTTCAGGTCTTCGGGCGAGGGAAGTTTCTTTTTGTACCCGGCTTCGATGCGGTCGATGGCCAATCCCTGCATCGAAGCCACCATGTCGAGCAGCATCAGATACAATTCCTGCATCTTCATCGTGCTGTGATCCAATGCTTTTCGAGCACGTACGACGTCGCGTTCCTCATCTTGGTAGTATCCAAACAAAACTTGCAGGATTTTGATCCTGAGATGACGGCGATTGAGCATGGTAGCGAGTTGGGTTCAAAAGTAGGCAGGCAAGCGAAGAGAACATCTCAGCCTTCTTTAAGTTTTTTCACCAAGCGAAAGAGGACATCGTCTGAGCCTCGGTTAATTTTGAGCTCATGAAATCACCACATCTTAGAACGTACCATGTTTTGCCTCTTCTGTTGATGGGAGGAGTGGGGTGCACCACCTTGGTGGAAGTCGACCTCCCAGACCTCCCAGCACAAGGGGTGATGGAGGCCAGCTTGCGGCTGGATGAGGCGCCTCTGGTTTTGTTGACCACGACACAGGGGTATTTTGAAGCCACGGATGCCGCCACGCTCCCTGAGCTTTTTGTGGGCAATGCTGAAGTGTTCATGACGGTGGATGGAGAAGAGGTGGAATTGCCTGCCTTGTGCTCCGGAGATCTTCCGCCAGAAGCTTTGGTGGCAGCGGCGGATTTTTTGGGGGTCTCTGTAGAGGTACTGACAGATTTTGATTTGTGCATTTACACAGGGCTTGCAGAACCCTCAACGTATGGCCAGGTAGGCGTCGAATATGGAATTCGTGCCACATGGACGGAGGGGGAGCAATCGTTTGATTTGTCTGCGACGACCACCATGCCTTCGGTTCCTGCCTTGGACAGCAGCTGGTTTGCCATTCCACCAACGTCCACCAACGACAGTTTGGGTCTGATCTGGACGAGTTTCACGGATCCTCCGGGCCTTGGGGATGCCTACCGATGGTCTTCCAAAAGAGAGAACAAGTCCGAGGAATTCCTCTATCCCTTGGGCAGTGTGTTTGACGATGTCTTTGTCGACGGGTTGGCCTTTCCTTTCCAAAGCTTCAGGGTGTCGCAACCCGGTGAGGAAGAAGAACCCGGAGAGGTCGGGTTTTGGAAGGTCGGAGACACCGTTGTGGTCCGGTTGGAGGCCATTGAACATGAGGTGTTTGAAGTGCTTCGGGATTTTGAGACAAGTGCATCGAACCAAGGGAATCCGTTTGCCTTGCCTTCTTCCGCGAGTTCCAATGTGGAAGGGGGGCTCGGGTGGTTCGTGGCCTATGCCGGTGTCACTGACACTGTGGTTTGCACCCCTTGATTTTTTGGGTCCAAACAACCTGAGCATTGTACATTTCCATCAAAACCACATCCATGCGTCCCAACACGCTTCTTTCTCTGAATTCTTGGGCCTCTTTTTCAATGTTGTCAATCATGTTGTTGCCAAGCTTTGGTTGGTCACAAACCAGCAGTGAAACTTGGCGCTTGGATGCCGTGACCTGCCATGAAGTTGGTGCCTTGATGACGTTTGAAACTACCATTGAATCCAATGGTGGGGAGTCTTTGGCCTTGCTCTCCGATTTGCCCCAAGATGTGGAGGTTTCCAGTGCGCAGATCATGCTGCCAGAAGGCATGGCGTTGGTCTCGGTCACAAAGGCGGCGCCTTTGCCAGACATGGATGAGCGATTGAAAAGGATACGTGCCGCAAACAACGCCCAGCGGCTGGCCATCGATCTGGAGGAAGCATTGCTCTCTGCGTTGGACCAAGAACGCGCATTCCTCGAACACAACCGTACGATTGGCGGCGGTGACGAGGTGCTCCTTGTCGACGATGTGGAGGAGATGCGGCATTACGTTGCCCAGCGTCACCGAGAGCTGGCTTTGGACAGGGTGGACTTGGTCAGCAACCTTCGGGTCATGCGTGACGCACTGCTTGAATCGGATCAAGAATTGGCCCAGCTCGAACGGAAAGCAGCGACGCCATTGCATGCCCTGCAATTGGTTCTCTTAGGGGAGGGACGTGGATCTTTGAGGGTGCAGGTGGCGACGCAACAAGCTGGATGGGCCAGTTCCTACGATTTGTCTTGGGAGGAGTCACAGGGGGTGCTGAAAGCCGATCGCTTTGCGGTGGTGGTCCAAAACACGGGATTGGATTGGGACCAGGTCGAATTGGAATTGCGGACAGGGAAGCCGCTGGGCCTCGCCCATGTTGTCCCGACCCGTCCTGTGTTGAGGGCTTCAAGTGAGGCCGCCTACAAAGGTTACTCTGCAAATGTGGCTTGGGTGAACAGTGGTCTTCACGACACGCGTGCAAGAGAAGATGTGCTGAGCTTGAGTGGCGCCCAAGCCTCCAATTGGCGAATGGCCGCCGAGGGCAGGGTGACCGTCTCCGGCGATGGTGCTGCGGCCCGGATCAAACTCGACACACAGCAGTTGGAAGGCAGTCCACACTGGGTGGCCAACGTTCAGCGAGGTGGGTCGGCCCTTCGCACCTATCAGACGGGTTCATGGATGGATGCGAACATGCTGTCTGGGGAAGGAAGGATTTTCCAGAACAGTGCGATGTTGGGAGTCATGCCTGTGAACATGCCTCCATGGGGGGACTCGCTGACCGTGGAATTGGGCATGGATCAAACCATCCGGATTGCCCGTGAGTTGCTGCGTGACGATAGCGGTACACGGAGGTGGAGTGGGAAACGCGTGGTGGAGCAATTGCGTGAACTGACCGTGCACAACACACGTCGCACAGAGGCCTCCATCGAAGTCGAGGAGCAACTCCCATTGGCAACCGGGTGGGACATTGAAGTCCAGGCCACCGAGGGAGGGGTGTACGATGCGGCCACAGGCAAGGTTGTTTGGCGGCAAGTAAATATGGACCCTGAAAGCACCTGGACCGCGCAAGTCAGAATCAACATTGTGGTGCCAAGAGGCCAGCAACTGCTGGGGTTCTGAGGCAAGTTGATGGACTACAGATTCAGCCCAGTACTTGAAAGAGGTGTTGGGCAAGACGTTCAGCGGCACCTGGGCCACCAAGCTTTGAGGCGACTTCCTGAAACGCCTTTTTCTGAGGGGCAAGGTCCTCCAACGTCAGGCCCAAGAGACCCTCAGGCGTCAATTCGTTTTGGATCAATTCAGGAACGACTTTCCGGCCCAGCAAAATGTTGGGCAACCCGATGAACGGCACCTTTGCCAGTTGCTTGGCCACGGCATAAGTGAGCCGGCTCGTTCGGTACACGAGAACATGCGGGGTGCCCGCCAATGCGGCTTCCAAGGTGGCAGTCCCACTGGCCACCCATGCCATTTGGGCCCGTTGCAGCACCTCCTCGGTGGCCCCAAACACGACCTCGACACCTGCATCCACGGCCAATTGGTAGTCCTTGGGCTGCTTTCCGGGAGCTCCAGCGATGGCCAGGTCCCGCAACGCCCACCTTCCTTGGGCAGCTCCTCGTTGAGCGGCTTCGACCAGGATGGGGAGGTGGTGTTGCAGCTCTTGGTGCCTCGACCCTGGGAGCATCGCCAATGCCAGGGTCCTTTCCGGAATGAGCTCGGTTGATTCATGCAACCCGTCCACCAGAGGGTGACCGACATTCCAGGTGGTCACCCCAGCTTGCGTCAGGAGATCATTTTCAAAAGGGAGGATGGGGCAGGCCACGTCGAAGTCTTCTGCCAGGGCCTTTGTCCGACTGGCCTTCCATGCCCAGGTTTGGGGAGTCACCCATTGCACCCTGAGGGCCGGATGGCCTGTTTTTCGCAAACGCCTTGCAAGCCTCATGTTGAAGCCAGGGAAGTCGATGGTCACGACCACATCAGGGGAAAAATCTTCGATATCGGACTGGATGCGTCGCAGGTTTTTGAAGATGGTCACAATGTTTTGGGCCACCTCCCAAAATCCCATGAAATTGATGTCATTGCAATGGGTCAACACCTTCATGTGCGATGCGGCCATGGCATCTCCTCCCCAGCCAACACATTCTGCCTGCCATCCGCGTTGCTGGGCCATCCCTTGAAGCTGGCGAACCAACATGGCGCCATACGCGTCCCCGGAGGCTTCGCCAGCGACAAGGAACACCTTCAAGTGCCCCGGGGTCTGCAGGGGACGGGAAGTCACCACGTTCCGGCGGCGGATTGGAAGTAAATGATGAGGGGCACGGTCAACAGAATGACCGCCAAAATCCCCTGTGCAATGCGTTCCCAGTCCATTCGGTTGGCCAGCCAAAACAGCACAACGTTGAGAAGTGTGCTGGCGGTGAGAATGCTGTCACGGTAGAGGGTGCTCCCAAGTACCACGGTTTTCCAAAAGTCTTGAAACGTGGTGTGGTTGGCCCAAGCCCACCACTGTCCCAGCAACAAGCCTCCGAGCAAAGTGCCCATGATTCCCGCGGCCAATCCAGTGGCCAAATGATCGTATCGCGCGATGTTAGTCTTCAAGTCGCAGGTTCCATTGGTTCAACTCGGCCAAGGCGTGGTGGGCGGTCAAGTCGTATTGCACAGGCACCACACTGACATGGTGGTTGCGCAATGCCCATTCGTCCGTGTCTTCTCCGCAGTCAATGTCGGTGAAATTCCCAGTCATCCAGTAATAGGGCCGGCCGCCAGGGGACTTTCTTTCTTCGAAGGCATCGGCCCAATGCCCTGCAGCCTGTCGACAGATGCGAATGCCCTTGAGCTCATTGGGCGCAACTTTGGGAATGTTGACATTGAGGCATGTGCCTTTGGGCGTGCCATGTTGGAGGACCTGTTGGGTCAAGGTCCTGACGACCCCCCGCGACGCTGCGAAATCTGCATGTTCATCAAAGTCGCACAGCGAAAAGCCAATGGACGGGATGCCTTCAAGGGCCCCTTCGACTGCGGCGGACATCGTTCCGGAGTAAATCACATTGATGGAGCTGTTGCTGCCATGGTTGATTCCGCTCAACAAGATGTCCGGCTTACGGTCCAAAATTTTGTAGATCGCCAACTTGACACAATCCACTGGGGTGCCAGAAGTTCGATACGCCTTGATGTTGGCGGTACCAAAGTCATGTGGCCACATTTTCAGAATGTTGCTGATGGTGATGGCGTGGCCCATGCCGCTTTGGTGGCTGTCTGGCGCCACGACCACGACATCTCCCAAGTCGGAGATGCTTTCCACCAAATTCCGGATGCCAGGTGCGGTGATGCCATCGTCATTGGTGACGAGAATCAGAGGCCGTTTGGAGGGGTCTTGGGTCATGTTCAATCAGGCTTGAGGGGTGCGGTGAAGAACTTCGAGGAAGTAGCCCCAGAACTTTTGAACGGAGCTGATCTGAACACATTCGTCGGGGCTGTGCGCACCGCGGATGTTGGGGCCAAACGACACCATGTCCATGTTGGGGTAGTTCGTGCCGAGGATGCCGCATTCGAGTCCGGCGTGACAGGCCAAAACACGCGGGTCCTCTCCAAAATGCTCTGTGTACAGAACGCGGCACATGGCAACGGCCTCGCTTGTGGGGTTGGGGGTCCATCCAGGGTACGATCCACTTCGCTCTGTTTGGAGACCTGCCAAGGCGAAGGCAGCCTCAATGCCTCTGGCATGGTCGTCCTTTTCAGAGTCGACACTGCTTCGGTTCAGGCATTGGATTTCGACTTTTCCGCCCTTGACATCCACGCGTGCCAAATTGTTGGAGGTTTGCACCAAGCCCTCAATGTCTGGGCTCATGCGGTGGATGCCAACCGGACAAGCCTGGAGCGCAAGCAGCAGGGCGTACTGGTCCTCTTCGCCCATAACGTGGCTGGGAACGTCCACAGGATTCCATTCCACCACCAAATCGGGGTCTGTGGTGCCATGCTCTGACTTCAGGCGTTCTGCGGTTTGGGTCAAGGCTTGTGCGAGCGGGTCCAGGTCACTTTTCGCGCAAACCACCACGGTTCGGGATTCTCTTGGGATGGCATTTCTCAGGCCACCTCCTTTGATCTGGGCGACACGCAGGTCGACGTGGTCCAGTGCTTCAAGCACGACGCGGTTGCCCAATTTGTTGGCGTTTGCCAATCCCTTGTGAATGTCCATTCCACTGTGTCCACCGGATGCACCGCGCACCACGATTTCAAGGGCCATGTTGCCTTCATCCACCGTGGTCTCCTCCGTGTAGGTGCCTCGTGAAGTGAGGTCGACGCCTCCTGCGCATCCGATGCTGATTTCATCGTCGTCCTCGGTGTCCAGGTTGAGGAGGATGTCACCTGAGAGAAAGCCTTCTTTCAGGCCCAAAGCGCCGGTCATTCCCGTCTCCTCGTCAATGGTGAATAGTGCCTCCAAAGCAGGGTGTGGCACGTCTTCGCTTTCGAGAATTGCCAAAATGCTGGCCACCCCAATGCCGTTGTCTGCGCCGAGCGTGGTGCCGTCTGCACGCACCCAATCGCCGTCGACCATCATGCGGATTCCCTCTGACATGAAGTCGAAATCAGTGGCTTCATTCTTCTGGCAGACCATGTCCACATGGCTTTGAAGAACAACGGTTTTTCTGGCCTCCATTCCTGGAGTTGAATTCTTTTTAATCAATACGTTGCCTACTTTATCTTGAAGTGATTGTAGACCATGATTTGCGGCCCACTCGTGCAGCCATTCAACGACCTTTCCTTCGTGCTTTGAGGGCCGAGGAATGGCATTCAAATCGGCAAATCGGTTCCAGAGGTCAAGCGGCTCGAGTTGGCGAACCGGGTGGGTGGGGTGATCGGCGTGGTCCTTCATGGTCCGAAAGGTAGGCACCGATTGGTGTGTGAAAGGCGCGTATGGTGTGGAAAAGTTGAGGTTTTGCCTGAGTGCTTCGGAGCGTGTGCTTAGGTACTTTCGAAGTTGAAATGGCAGAGCAAGTCACGTACACAGAAGACAACATCCGCAGCCTGGATTGGAAGGAGCACATCCGCATGCGTCCGGGCATGTACATCGGCAAGTTGGGCGATGGCAAGGACGCCGACGATGGCATTTATGTCTTGCTCAAAGAGGTGGTGGACAATTGCATCGATGAATACACCATGGGCCATGGGCGCAAAGTGGAAGTGGTCATCAAAGACGATGAGGTGCGTGTCCGTGATTACGGAAGGGGAATCCCATTGGGCAAGGTGGTGGATTGTGTTTCCAAGATCAATACAGGGGGCAAGTACGACAGCCGGGCTTTCAAGAAGTCTGTGGGGCTGAATGGCGTGGGCACCAAGGCAGTGAATGCCCTGAGCACGGAGTTTGTGGTGGAAAGTGTGCGTGAAGGCCAAATGAAAAGGGCCGGTTTCACCTCCGGAGTTCTCACCGATGATGCTGCCTTGGAAGCCACCACCAAACGGGACGGTACGCGCATCCGGTTCAAACCAGACACAGAGATTTTCAAGGCCTACCGATTTCGGACCGAGCATGTGGAGAAGCTGCTTTGGAACTACGCCTACCTGAACACTGGATTGAGCTTGTACTTGAATGGGGAGAAGTTCAGGAGTGAACATGGCCTCAAGGACCTTTTGGAGGACCGATTGGACAGCAAGCTTCGTTACCCCATCATGCATTTGAAGGGAGAGGACATCGAAGTGGCATTGACACACACCGACGCCTACGGGGAGGATTACCAGAGCTTCGTCAACGGTCAATTCACCCCGCAAGGAGGCACCCATCAAAGTGCCTTTCGCGAAGCCTATATCCGGGTTGTGCGGGACTTTTTTGGCAAGGATTACGATGCCCAGGACATCCGAGGCGGGATTTCTGCAGCCGTCGCTGTGAAGGTGGAGGAGCCGGTGTTTGAATCCCAAACCAAAACCAAGTTGGGTTCGCAAGATGTGGGCCCCAACCGGCCCACGCTGAAAAGCTTCGTGTTCGAATTCCTCAAGCGAGAGCTTGACAATTTCTTACACAGGAACCCAGAGACGGCCCAAGCCCTTCAATCTCGTATTGTCCAGAGCGAAAAGGAGCGCAAGGACCTTGCAGGCATCAAAAAGCTGGCGCGTGAGCGGGCCAAAAAGGCATCTCTGCACAACCGCAAACTTCGCGATTGTCGATTGCACCTTACCGACAGCAAGAAAGATAGAAACGAAGAAACCACGCTGTTCATCACCGAGGGCGACTCCGCTTCGGGCTCGATCACCAAAGCCAGAGATGTGGCTACACAGGCGGTTTTTAGCTTGAAGGGGAAGCCTTTGAACAGTTTTGGGTTGACGAAGAAGGTGGTCTATGAAAATGAAGAATTCAATTTGCTTCAGGCGGCACTCAACATCGAGGACGGATTGGACACCTTGCGTTACAACAAGGTGGTCATCGCCACCGATGCGGATGTGGACGGCATGCACATTCGCCTGCTGCTGATCACCTTCTTTTTGCAGTTCTTCCCAGATTTGGTCAAGCGGGGCCACCTCTATGTGCTGCAGACACCTCTTTTTCGGGTCCGAAACAAGAAGGAGACGCGCTATTGCTACGACCTCATGGAGAAGCACAAGGCCCTCCAAGACTTGGGGGCACGGGCAGAAATCACGCGGTTCAAGGGGCTGGGAGAGATCAGTCCCAGTGAGTTCAGCCACTTCATTGGCGAAGACATCCGTTTGGATCCCGTGGTGATTGGCAAGGAGCAGAGCCTGCAGGAAATGCTAGGGTTCTTCATGGGCAAGAACACCCCCAACCGGCAGAAATTCATCATTGAGAACCTCCGGGTGGAGAAAGACGAAGTGACGGAAGCATGAGTGTCAACGAGGACCTTCACAACGACGATCGAGACGAGCGGGACGACGAGTTCGCTGGTGAGGATGCAGCCGCCGAGGCTGGTGAAATGGAACATGTCATTCCCGTTCGAGGGATGTACAATGACTATTTTCTTGATTATGCGAGCTATGTGATTCTCGAGCGTGCCGTTCCCCACCAACACGATGGGCTGAAACCTGTGCAGCGCAGGATTTTGCACAGCTTGCGCGAAATGGACGATGGCCGCTTCCACAAGGTGGCCAACGTCATTGGCAACACCATGAAGTTTCATCCGCATGGAGATGCGAGCATCGGGGATGCCATGGTCCAAATTGGCCAACGTGAATTGCTGTTGGATTGCCAAGGAAACTGGGGCAACATCTTGACCGGTGACCGAGCTGCTGCCGCACGTTACATTGAGGTGAAGCTGAGCAAGTTCGCATTGGAGGTCCTCTTCAATGCGAAGACCACCACATGGCTCTCGAGTTACGATGGACGCAACCAAGAACCGGAGACCTTGCCCGTCAAGTTTCCCTTGCTGCTCTCCAGTGGTGTGGACGGCATTGCCGTGGGATTGGCGTGCAAGATTCTGCCGTACAATTTTGTGGAGTTGATCGATGCGTGCATTGCACACTACCAAAACAAGCGGTTCAAGCTGTACCCCGACTTCGCGTCGGGCGGCATGGCCGACATGGAAAACTACAACGACGGTCTGCGCGGGGACCGGGTGCGTGTTCGCGCCCGCATCGACAAGCTCGACAGCAAAACGCTCGTTGTGCGCGAAGTGCCTTATGGGGTGACCACAGGGTCTTTGATCGACAGCATTCTCAAGGCAAACGACAAGGGCAAGATCAAGATCAAAAAGGTGGAGGACAACACCGCTGAAAAGGTGGAGGTCGTTGTGCATCTGGCGAACAACATTTCGCCGGACAAAATGCTCGACGCACTCTACGCGTTCACGGATTGTGAAGTCAGCCTCGCACCCAACAGTTGTGTGGTGTTTGATGACAAACCGGTGTTCATGGGCGTGTCAGAAATCCTGAAAATCAGTGCCGACAGAACACGATACCTCTTGCAAAGGGAGCTGGAGATAGAATTGGGGGAGTTGCAGGAGACTTGGCATTTTGCTTCTTTGGAGAAGATCTTCATCGAGAACCGGATTTACAGAGACATCGAGGAGTGCGAGACTTGGGACGAGATTTTGAAAGCCATCCATGCGGGCTTGAAGCCGCACATCAAACATCTCCTTCGCGAGGTGACGGATGAGGATGTGACGCGGCTGACCGAAATCCGTATCAAGCGAATTTCCAAGTTCGACAGCTTCAAGGCGGATGAAAAAATTGCGGGCTTGGAGGGGGGCATTGAACGTGTCAAAAACCATTTGGACAATCTGACGGACTATGCCGTTGCATGGTTCAAAAACCTCAAGGAGAAATACGGTCCTGGTCGAGAGCGAAAGACCGAGTTGCGCACCTTCGAGTCGATTGATCGCAGCAAAGTGGCCGTGGCCAACGCCAAGTTGTACTGGAATGCAGAAGAGGGTTTTGTGGGCACAGGCCTCAAACGCACAGAGGGGGAACTGCTTGGCGATTGCTCGGACATCGACGACATCATCGTGTTCCGAAGCGACGGAACGATGAAGGTGAGCAAGGTTTCTTCAAAGGCATTCTTTGGCAAGAATTTGCTGTATGTCGCCGTTTGGAAGCGCGGTGACAAACGAACCACCTACAACGCCATTTATTTGGATGGCGCGACAGGCAAAAGCCTGGTCAAGAGGTTCAATGTGACGAGCATCACCCGCGACCGAGAATACCCCATCACCAAGGGGACGCCCAAGTCCAAGTTGCTGTATTTCACGGCCAACCCCAATGGTGAGGCGGAAGTGGTTTCCGTGTTTTTGAGGGCCCAAGCAAGATTGAAGAAGGTCAAGTTCGATGTTGATTTCAGTGACATCGGCATCAAGGGTCGTGGGGCAGGAGGCAACCTCGTGTCCAAATTCCCTGTGCGAAAGGTCGAACTGAAGGAGGCAGGCGTGAGCACACTTGGTGCAAGGAAGGTCTGGTACGACGAAACCGTCCGCCGACTCAATGCGGATGGGCGAGGCCGATTCTTGGGCGATTTCAAGGCAGAGGACAAGATCTTGGTCTTGCTAGAGACTGGAGACTATGTGTTCTCAGGGTTTGACCTGAGCACGCATTTTGACGAGAAAATGATTCATCTCGAAAAGTTCGACCCCGACCGCGCCGTGTCTGTGGTCTATTACGAGGGGGAGAAAGACGAGTGGTTTGTGAAACGATTCCTCCCGGAATTCAGCAAAAATCCGACGGGGTTCATTGGCGACCATGGACAGTCCAAACTCTGGGTGGCCTCCACCTTGCATCACCCTCACGTCCGGATCCGTTACAACCGAAGGTTCAAGCACACGAGGGACCGGGAGGACGACGTGGTGGACTTGAGAGGTTTCATTTCGGTCAAAGGCGTCAAAGCCCTAGGCAACAAGCTGAGTGGTTTGCCCATCACCGAGGTGGCGCTTGAGGCACCAGTTGGAGCCTTGGAGGACGCCTTGGAGAAAGAACTCCAAACCGCACGTGAGGCAGACGACATGCGCGCAGCGAAAGACAAGGCAGAAGCCCAGAGCCAGATTGCTGAGGAGCTCGTGGCAGAAGCAGCTGCAGAGGAAGTCGCTGAGGACTCAGCTCAGGACCCAGCGGAGGATCAAGGTCAGGCGACTTTGTTCTAAATCCGTGACCTGCCGTGTGGCCGGTTGGGGTACATTTGGACCATGAATTTGAAGCGCGTCGCCCTCATTGCCCACGATGGGAAAAAAGATGATTTGGTGGAGTTTGTCCAAAAGCACTTGACGTGGTTTTCACAACTTGAATTGGTGGGCACAGGAACCACTGGCGGCCGCATTGGAGAGTTGGGCTTGATCGTGGAGCGGCTCGCTTCAGGACCCCTCGGTGGGGATGCCCAAATCGCGGCCCAGATCACAGAGGGACGCCTAGATGCGGTCATTTTCTTTCGCGACCCGATGGGCAAGCACCCCCATGAACCCGATGTGAACATGTTGCTTCGTCAATGCGATGTGCACAATGTGGCCTTGGCCACCAACCGTGCGACAGCCGAATGGCTGGTGTCCGCCGCCGGGAAGGGGCAGCGGTGATGTCCGAGGTCAGGCGAGGCAAGCCTCCATGGCCTGCAGACAACTCAGAAACAATGGTCAAGGAGTGGCTTCGCGCACGTCTGCAAACATTGGAGCCAGAAGAACGCGAGGGAATGGTAAGGTGGCTGATGGAGCATGTTTCGGGCAAGTCACGAGGGCAGCGGATGACGGAGCGTCATCGATGGAGCGAGTCGGCGTTGGACCGATTGGCTGTTCAAGCCGATCGTTTGTCAGAAGGAGAGCCGATACAGCATGTTTTGGGAGAGGCCTGGTTTGACGGTTTGGCATTGGCCGTGTCCCCCAAAGTTCTGATTCCTCGACCTGAAACGGAGGAGTTGGTTGTGGCGATGGCGAAGAAAGTTCCTGAGCACGGAAAGGATGGCCTTCCACCACTGGTCTTGGACTGGTGTTCGGGATCGGGATGCATTGCCTTGTCTATGAAGAAACGGTCACCCCATGCCAAGGTGATGGGGCTGGAAATTTCCCAGGATGCGGTCGAATTGGCGCGTGGCAATGCCATGCGACACGGCTTCGATGTGACGTTTGAAGTCCAAGATTTGTTTGGCCCAACCAAAGGCCCTCGACCTGTTGCCTCTGTGGTGGTCTCCAACCCGCCTTACATTCCAAGCGCAGAGGCCGCAGACATGCACCCCAGGGTGGTGGATCACGAGCCCCACTTGGCATTGTTTGTTCCTGACGACGATGCGTTGAAGTTTTACCGTGCGCTTTGGTCCTGGTGCCTTCAAGGCGGTCTGGAAGAGGGAGGGTGGTTGGGTATGGAATGCCATGTGGACCATGCGCTGGACATTGGCAGGGTTTGGACGGGGATGGATGGTTGGCAAAACGTGGAAATTCTGTACGACATGCAAGGCCAACCGAGGCACGCGTTGGGCCAACGTTCGGTATCTTTATGAGATGGATGCCCGGGCCCGAATCGAACAACTCCGCGAGGAACTGCATGCGCACAACCATCGCTATTATGTGCTTGCGGACCCCGTGGTTTCTGACCGAGAATTTGACGCTCTTCTAGAGGAATTGGTGGGCCTTGAGGCGTCTCACCCAGAGTGGAGAGACCCACATTCGCCTACCCAGCGCGTTGGCGGTGACTTGACAGATAGATTTGAAAAAGTGACCCACCGGTCGCCAATGCTTTCGTTGTCCAACACCTACAACGCCGAAGAAGTGGCACAGTGGGTTGAACGGGTGAAAAGTGGACTGCCAGACGAGGAGGTGGAATTTGTGATGGAGCTGAAATACGATGGTGTGGCCATCAGCCTTTGGTACGAGCAAGGAAAATTGGTCCGGGCTGTGACCCGAGGGGATGGAACCACCGGAGAGGACGTGCGTGCCAATGTGGCGACGATTCGGACCTTGCCGCTGCAACTCCAAGCGGGTGCCCCCGATCCTCTGGAAATCCGTGGAGAGATCTATTTCCCGTGGCCGGACTTCGAGGCATTGAACCTGGCACGCCGAGAAGCGGGGGAGCAAGAGTTTGCCAACCCCAGGAACACGGCTGCCGGAACCCTCAAATTGCAGGACAGCAAAGTGGTGGCCACGAGGCCTTTGGATTGCATGATCTACAACGTCGACGCGCAGACCATGTCAGGGGCGGAGGTGGAGTGCCACAGTGAAGCTGTGGCAATGGCAAAGGTTTGGGGGTTCAAAACTCCAGAAGGCCGTCGATTGGAGGCGGCCCAGAGCGTTGAAGAGGTCATGGGGTTTGTGTCTTACTGGAACGAGGCCAGGCATCGGTTGGATTTTGCCATTGATGGCATTGTCATCAAAGTGAACCGCTACGACCACCAAAAGCGATTGGGGATGACGGCCAAGAGTCCCCGATGGGCCATCGCCTTCAAATTTGAAACGGAGCGGGTTCGCACCAAGTTGAAGTCGGTTCGCTACCAAGTGGGGCGGACAGGTGCAGTCACCCCCGTGGCGGAGTTGGACCCTGTGCAGTTGGGAGGGACCACAGTCAAGAAAGCGAGTTTGCACAATGCCGACCAAATGGCCAGGCTGGATTTGCGCGAGGGCGACATGGTGTTCGTGGAAAAAGGGGGGGAGATCATCCCCAAAATTGTGGGCGTCGACCGCAGTGAGGCCCACGGAGAAGGGCTCTTTGCACCGCCTGCCATCAGCTTCCCTGCGACCTGTCCCTCTTGTGGACACGGCCTCAAGCGAAAGGATGGGGAAGCCCAGCACCATTGCCCCAACCGCGTCGATTGCCCCGCCCAAGTCATGGGCAGGATTGAGCACTTCATTTCGCGCAAGGCGATGAATGTCGATGGATTGGGAGAAGAAACGGTGAAACAGTTGGTGGAGGCTGGTTTGGTGAAGGATGCGGCAGATTTGTACAGCCTGCAAAAAGAGGATTTGCTCCCTTTGGAACGGATGGCGGAAAAATCGGCAGACAATCTTTTGCAGGGATTGCAGCAAAGCAAATCCGTTCCATTTGAACGGGTGCTTTTTGCCTTTGGCATTCGCCATGTGGGAGAAACCGTGGCCAAACTGCTGGCGCGCGCCCTAGGGTCATTGACGGCCGTTCGGCAGGCAACCCTTGAGGAGGTGACCGCCATTGAAGGTATGGGACCGGTCATCGCGGAAAGCGTGACCACCCAATTTCAGGAGGAGGCGTTCCTGCAAATGTTGGACCGTTTGGTGTCTTCGGGGCTGCAAACGGAGGTGGTGGTGAAAGCGCCTGTTGGCGACGCCATGGAAGGCGAGGTGGTGGTGGTGAGTGGCGTGTTTGATACCATGTCGAGGGATGAGGCAAAGGCCGCAGTGACCGCCCACGGTGGACGTCTGGTGGGGAGCATCAGTTCCAAGACCACCATGGTGCTCGCCGGGGAAAACATGGGGCCTAGCAAGTTGGCGAAGGCCCAGAAGTTGGAGGTTCCAGTGGTCGGCGAAGAGGAATTCCTGCGCCGCATTGGGAACACTTGAAGACCAAAGTTCTGGGGTCAGTGGATGACTTCCAGGGCGGTCTTCAAACTGCCCGATTGCAAACCGCCGCATGTGGCCAGGTATTGCACTGAGACAATGTAGGCTCCAGGATCCAACAACTGACCACCGGCACGGCCATCCCATTGCAATGGCATGCCTTCGTTTTGGAACAGCAATTGTCCCCAGCGGTTGTGCACTTGGATGTGGTATTCCTCCATCATGGTCAACACATTGTCATTTTCCTGTCCCGGGATGAATGGCACAAAACGGTCGTTGTGCCCGTTGTTGTCTGGGGTGATCACATTGGGGAGGACCATTTGGCCCAAATCCAAAACCGGCATGTCCGATTCCACCCAAGCGGCATCCTGCACCTCCGTGGTGCATCCGTTTTCCAGGAATTCCACGGTCAAGTTGTAGGCGCCGGCATGCTCGAAAGATGGCATTTCGGAGGATGAAACGACGGTTCCGCTCTCCGCATCAGTCCATTCGAACATGGCGGTCCACTCTTGTGGGAACACGTCCAATCCATGCATGGTGACTTCTTGCACATTGCAATCCAATGCATCGTTGATGTAGCCCAAAGTCACCTCAGGTGCCTCAGTATTTTCACCGATGGTCACGCTGTCCACGCTGATGCAACCGTTGCGCTCCCATTCTGCGGCAAGAAGGTATTGACCTCCTGATGTGGCTAAGGCCGTGGGGCCATTGATCGCTCCGTCAAAAGAACCAGTCTCTGTGGACCAAACCACGGAAGTCTCGTCCAAGGAAGGCACTTCGCCCATGAGTTCAATGCCGGGTGTCAAGCATGTGATGGTGCCTGGCAGCCCTGCGCTGATGTCCAGCTTTGTGGTGTCCATGGCCACTTGAATGCCTGCACTCGCTTGGCATTGCAGGCTGGAGGTTCCTGGATAAAAGGCATGAACCTGGAGGGATCCTTCATCTTGAAGGCCCATGAGCGCCATGTCTTGGGCAATGACAGCGTTGTTCAGTGTCCATTCGTACTGCAAGGCATTGCCAAACGCAGCAAGGGCGATGCAATCGAGTGTGGCATTGTTGGTGCATGTAAGGTTTGTGCCGTCGCTCACAATGTCCACAGCGACTTCTTCTACAATGACGGACACATCGTCTGTGACCATCACCCCGCAGGCGTTGAGGTAAGTGACCGTCAATGCATTGCTCATCACGCCAGTGTACACAGGGTGGGCAAGTGTGGCGTCGCTGACAAGCGTGCTTGGAGCCCAAGCATAGGCGTCGGAATCCATCCCCCCCGCAGTGAGTTGAACAGAAGCCTCTGGGCAAATGTGGACTTCTGAGTCTGTTCCCATGGCGTTGGAGGTCAGGCACACGCGCTCTGAGTTGAGCGCCCCGCCTGCTTCAGCCGTGAACCCCCAATGCACGATAGGGTGACCGTCAAAAATGTCGTGGATCAAATCAATGCTGGCAATCAACCGCTCTTCGCAATTCATGGAGACGCGCATCTCTGGACCACTGGGGTCCCACACAATGTCGACCACGTGGTCGTTTCCGTCTTCCAAATTGCTTCCATCGACAAATGCCGCTACGGGGCCTGCTGTCAGGTTGCCTGGAGAATCCAAGTGCGTCAGGGATCCATCATTCAGCATCGCAATGTGGTCGGCTTCGATGTCCCCGTATTCGCGCTGGTGACGTGTGTCAAATTCCACCCCAAAGCTGGTGTCGAAGTCTGTGTAAGACAACCCTTCGGAGGAGAGTCCTTCGTTTTGCAACACGAAGACCACCCCTTCAGCACCATGGTCAATGGAGCCAAAATTGATGGTCGTTTGCAAGTGAAAGGGCTGACGCAAATCAATGGCGGTCTCTGCCCAAACTGCCCCCGAAGTCCCAGTGGGGCCAGAGGTCAATTCAAAGCATTGGTCGCCAAGGGACTGTGAAGCCCCTGTGGCTTCGAAGGTCGTGAGCTGCGCCCATCCTTTTTCACTCAGGGAAAGCACTGCCAAAAGGGACAGCACAAAAGGGATGCGCACATGGGCGATCGTGAAGCTGCGAAAGGCGCAAAGACATGTGTGATGGTTCAAGTCCATGCGGGGAATACGCGAAGTCCCCCGTCAAGGTTTCACTCTACCATGGAAAATTGGCAGGGTGGAGGGGAGATCAAAATTGCAAACTGACCTTCAAGTTGAGCCGACGTCCGGTCAGGAAATTGGGCACCGCATAGTACCTGCCATTCACGTCTTGGATCCAATTGTGGTTGATCGTGTTGTTGATGCCCAAGAGATTGAACACCTCGAGGGAAATCAGTCCGCTCCGTTCGCTGTCCTTGCTAAACATGACCCTTGAAAACCCAACGTCGACCCTTCTGTACGCAGGTGTCCTCAGCACGTCTTGGTAGCGATTCATGGAAGGCGGTCCATAGGGCAACCCACTTCCATAGAAAAGACTCAGCAACACCTTGTAGTCGGGGTTGCGCGGCATTTCATCTTGAAACAAAAGGCTCAGGCTGAAGCGTTGGTCTGCTGGGCGCGGGATCATCCCTGGCTGGACGAGGACGGTGTCGGTGATGGCTGCGAAGGTCCCGGAGTGGTACCCTGGCACCACTTGGAACCCATCTTCGTTGTAGTACTCTTCGTAGCTGTCGTCGACCAAATCTTCAGCCGTGGTCAAGGCGGACATACGCAACCAACTCTGGATGCCAGGGATGAACTCCCCATTCAGAAGGACATCCAGTCCTGCCGCATAGCCCTTGCTGTTGTTGGTGGCATAGTAGCGTTGTCGGACGTTTTCAATTTCGTAAGGGATCAATTGATCGAGGTCCTTCCAATACAATTCCCCGACGACTTTGAAGGGCCGGCCCTTCGAGCTGAATTCGTGGTCGACACCGGCCACCGCATGGATGGCCCTTTGTGGTGCCACGTTAGGGTTGATTTGTCCATCAAACCCGCGCATCTCCCGGTAAAAAGGTGGTTGGTAGTACCACCCTCCTGACACCCGGTATGTCGTCAGTGGTTTTGCCTTGGGCGTGAAGGAGGCATGTGCCCTTGGGCCACCGACAAGATGGGTGTTGCGTTGAGAGGCCCAAGGGTTGGGCAGTGCCGACCATCTGTGGGCCCGCAAACCCAAATGGAGATCGAGGTCACCGGAGGTCAAGCCCAGTCGCCAAGTGTCTTGGACGAATGCGGTGGTGCGATGTGCAGTGACGTTGTTGGTCTGCGAAACATAGTAGGGGAGTTCAATGAGTTGTTCTGGCCGGCCGCCTGGGTTCATGTAGCCCAAATTGTCGTTTGGATGGGGGGCAAAAAACCCAGCGCTGTCAATTACATTCCATTCAGATACAACGTCGTCAAACGTTTCGACGCGGTGCTTGGCGCCCCAATCAATGCGGTGCTCTCCCACGAGTTGGGTGCCTTTGACAGCAGAGCTCAGGACCCTTGCCCACAATTGATTGCGCCCATGTTGAAGGAATCCCCCCACCCCAAATGTATCCCCTTCATCGAAGCTGTCGCCTCCGGGGTCGCGCTCCAATTCACTCAAGAAATATTGCCCCAGCACATCGTAGGACTCTCTTTCGGCAGTTTGGAAAATGGATTGGATCCAACGAATGCGGGAGTTTTCTGTTCGGTACTCCAGCGCAAGGGCCCCAAATCCTGTCTCATACCCCGATTGCTCTTCCCCGTCGTAATAGACGGTCAGCCGGGCGGCTTGGTTGATGGTCCCGATGTTGGTCTCCCTTGTTTGGGGCAAGAAACGGTAATCGTTGCTTCCGTATACGCCCAACATCTGAACTTCCCACGGCCCATAGCCATCGGGGTCCCATGTGAGGTAGCACTGTCCGTCCAAGTAGGTGGGGGCGTATTCTCCGCGTTGATCCAGGGTGGATAGGACATAGCTGTTGTTGCGGTACCGCACTCCGAGGTTCATCCGGACAGGGCCCCAAACGTGATCGTGTTGAAGTTGCGCGCCCAAGGCGCTCGCCATGGCCCTTGTGGCGTCTTCCGAGGGCTTGCGGTAATGGATGTCGAGGACAGAACTCAGTTTGTCACCGTATTTGGCTTCGAAGCCCCCAGCGCTGAACTCGATGCGGTCCACCATGTCGGGGTTGGCAAAAGACAAGCCTTCCTGTTGTCCGCTTCGCACGAGAAACGGCCGATACACCTCGATGTCGTTGACATAGACCAAATTCTCGTCGAACGATCCCCCTCGAACGTTGTATGCGCTGCTCAGCTCTGAGGTGAAGTTGACCGGAGCTTGCAGCAATGCATCTTCAATTGTACCTCGTGGGGTGGGGACCTTGCCGGCAAGTCTGGGGTCGATTTTTTGGACAGTGACATCGCGGGGCCCATTTCCCACTACTGTCGCTTCGCGCAAGCTGGTGCCTGGGGAAAGTTTGAACCTATGGGCGGCTCTCGAGCTGCTGAACGTCAGGGTCCAATCTTCGGCCTTGTGCCCCACAAATGAAGCTCGGATGCTCCATGGGCCCTCTGAAGGAAATGCGATTTCGTAGGTGCCATCGACCTTGGAGGTCACCCCCAATCGGATGTCCTCAGACACCAAAATAGCTGCCCCGGGCAAGGGGGCTCCCTCGGTGTCCACGACGCTCCCCGTCAGCACGAAGGACCCGCCAGAGCCTTGTCCCATCGTGGACAAGGGCGCAATGGCCGCCATCACAAAAACGGCTGCCAGCAACATGATGGTCCGTTGGCTCGAAGTCATTGTCGTTTCAGGTCGCCAGATTTGAGCGCTTGAATGAATTGGGCCCAGGCGACTGGGTTGAGCAGGTTCACAGGTGGGGCTTGTCCGGCGTATCCAGCCTGCTTTGCTTGGGCAGATAAGACACTGGTGGAGGTTGATTGCCCATCCCGTCCCACCTCGGTGAGTCGGTCGTAAATGTCGATGGGGTCAATGGGAGAGTCCCATGCGGGATCCAGCCCTTTGTTGGGCAATCCCAGCGCGAGAAACTCTTGTTTGAAGCGTTCACGTGTGGGCCAGGGGTAGACAAAGGCATCGGCCATATTGACGGTGTCCCTTCCAAGGGGTTGCACCAAGTTGACCCTTCCCAACTCTCCGCCTTCGGGGATGACGACTTGTTGAGAGATGTAGCCCAAACTGGAAAACTCCACCGTGTCGCCTGCCAGGGTGGGAAGGCTGAAGAAACCGCGCATGTCGGTCGTGGTTCCTCTTCGGTCACGTGACCTGAACACGGTGCAATAGGGGAGAGGAGATAAGGAGTCGCCCGTCACCACCAACCCGCTGACTTGAACCACTTGAGTTGTGTTGGACTGGGTTTGGCCCCACGTCGCAGTCCAGCAAGCCAACAGCATGAAGGAAAGAGAAGTGAGACGGAGCATGAAGCTGTTCATGAGGCGTTCAAGGTACAACGCATCATTTGGCATCTTCTTGTGCAGTCTTGAATTCGCTTGTGAAATGGAAGGTGATTTCAGGGAAGTTTTGAATCTCCATTTGGAGCATGAATTCAGAAGGCGCGAGGTACACTTCGAGTCCATCTTTGTCGCGGACAATGTCCTGTGCTTTGATCCGTCTGAATTCGGCAAGCTTCTCGTCATTGTCCGATTCGATCCAGCACGCCTTGGAGTAGGGCTTGGGTTGAAACTCACATTTGGCCCCGTATTCGTGTTCCAGTCGGTATTGAATGACCTCAAATTGCAGTTCTCCAACGGTGCCCACGATTTTGCGGTTGCCTGCTTCTCGGATGAACAACTGGGCGACCCCCTCATCGGTCAATTGTTGGATGCCTTTCTCCAGTTGCTTGCTCTTCATGGGGTCTTTGTTCACAAGCTCTTTGAAAATCTCAGGGGAAAAGCTTGGGATGCCTCTGAATTGCAATTCTTCCCCCTCTGTCAAGGTGTCTCCGATTTTGAAGTTTCCAGTGTCGTAGAGCCCTACGACATCGCCTGGCCACGCCTCTTCAACCACGCTCTTTTCTTGGGCAAGGAAGGCCGCGGGATTGGCGAACTTCAATTTTTTGGAGATGCGTGTGTGCTGGTAAAAGGTGTTGCGGTGAAAGCTGCCGGAACACACCCTCAAAAAGGCGATGCGGTCCCTGTGCTTGGGGTCGATGTTCGCGTGGATTTTGAAGATGAAGCCGGTGAATTTGGATTCATCGGGTGCCACCATCCGTGAACTGGTTTCGCGTGGCTTGGGGTTGGGGGCAATGTCCACAAAAGTGTCCAGCATTTCTTGGACACCAAAGTTGTTGACCGCACTGCCAAAGAACACGGGAGCCAGTTTCCCCTCGAGGTAGGGCTGCGGATCCCACGCGTCGTAGACGCCTTCGATCAACTCGACATCTTCCCTCAGCGTGTCGGCATGCTCGCCCACCAAACCGTCCAAATCCTCGTCGTCCAGGGACTCGATGGCCACCACTTCTTTGGCCACCTTCGTCTTGTCCGCCTGAAAGAGACGAAGGCTCTTGTTGTAGAGGTTGTAGACCCCTTGGAAGGTGTGTCCCTGTGAAATGGGCCAAGAGAGGGGCCGGACTTGGATATTGAGCTTGGCTTCGACTTCGTCAAGCAAGTCAGTGGGGTCTCGGCCTTCAAGGTCCATTTTGTTGATGAAGACAATCACAGGGGTGTTCCGCATCCGACAGACTTCCATCAACCGCTCGGTTTGGGGCTCTACGCCTTTGACACAATCGATAACCAAGATCACGCTGTCCACCGCCGTCAGTGTGCGGTAAGTGTCCTCCGCAAAGTCTCTGTGGCCAGGGGTGTCCAGCAAGTTGATCAAGATGTCACGGTAACGGAAAGCCATCACCGAGGTGGCCACGGAGATGCCGCGCTGCCGCTCGATTTCCATGAAGTCAGAGGCTGCAGACTTCGTGATTTTGTTGTTCTTCACCGCACCCGCAGTCTGGATGGCCCCGCCAAACAGCAAGAATTTCTCTGTCAGCGTGGTTTTGCCTGCATCTGGGTGAGAGATAATGGCGAAGGTGCGTCGACGGTCGATTTGGTCTTGGATGTGGGCACTCATGGGGGACAAAATTACGCCTTCTCTCCGGAGCCGACGACGCTTTGGAGAAGTCGTTCCCAAATGGCCGATTGTTCGGAATGGGAGGACTTCATTGCCAGTGCGAAGGCGAGGTCCAGTTGTTGCCTTCGCTCCGTGTCGGAGAGGCCCAGCGTGGCGCGAATCACCGATGCCAGTGCGGCTGCATCAGAGGAAGGAAACGTTTGGCCACGCCCTTCGTCCAGAAGCTCCTTTGTTCCTCCAGCTGCTGACCCCACCACTGGAACCCCTCGGGCCATGGCCTCCAGAGTGACGGTTCCGATGGTCTCGGCGTGACTGGTCATGGCGAACACATCCAGGGCATCGTACACAGGAAGAACGTCCTTCATGGCGCCCAGCCAATGGACCCTGTCTTCCACGCCCAAGGCCTTGGCCTTCAAGCGCAGTTGGCTGTGTTCGTCGCGTCCATTGTTGACGGTGTTGTCTCCCACGAACAGGGCATGAACATGGTCTGGCAGTGCAAGAAGGGCTTCAAGGGTGAGCCTTTGGCCTTTTCCTTGATCGAGTCTGCCGACAGTGCCCACCAGGGGGGTTCCAGCAGGCAGGTCCAGGCCCAGATCTTTGCGCGCATCTTCTTTGGCCCGGTGAGGGGTGTCAAACCAAACATCTTCCAGTGGGAGGGGAATGACATGGGTTTGGTGGCCAACGAGCGGAGTGAGGGCCAAGGTGCGCTCCTCAAGGGCATGCAGCCCGCAAACCCATGCGTCGACAGAGCGGTAGCGACGCTGGTGCCAAAAGAAGGTCTTGGGCCTCCCGATTTGCATCGCCTGCTGCATCAGCAATTTGGTTGGAGAATGGCGGCACGCTCGACTCACCAAATCCAAGTCACGGGGCGCACGAATCCACACCACGTCGGCTCCTTCCATGCGTTGCCGCATGCGCCGAACGTCCGAGACGGTTGCCCGTCGGGGATGATGGGGGACCGAGTGTGGCGAGAGTTTCTTTAGGGTGGCTTCTTCCCAAGTGGGCGTGCCTTCAACCGCGCCCATACTCACGTGGTGACCTGCGCGCCTCATCCGGTCGGCCATCACGAGCAGGTTGCGCTCCAATCCACCCCAACCTTTGGATGAGGTAAAAAAGTATAATTTAATCTCTTTCAATTTTTTAGAGTGTAAAACTATTGTCTTCTGTCAGGGCGAATGGTCAACTCGCTGACCATGCCTCTTCCCTGGCTTTCGATGGCGAAACACACGGCTTCCGCCACGTATTCAGGTGTCATCCCCTGGTCGAATTGTGGCCTGTAGTCCGACCTCAAATCTTCGTTCGTTGTGCGGTCGATGAAGGGCGTATTGACTGCGCCTGGGTTGATGGTGGTGACGGCCAGATCGTTTCGAAATTCTGTGCGCAGTGATTCCGAGATGGCCAGAACCGCATGTTTCGTGGCGCAGTAAACCCCGCTGTTGGGGAACACTTGACGTGCGGCCAAAGACCCAATGTTGACCACGTGGCCTTTGGAGGAAAGCAGCATGGGCAAACTTCGGTGGATGGTGTTGAGTACCCCATGAATGTTGACACTGACCATTGCGTGCCATTCGTCTAGCTGGGCTTTTTCAAGCGGGTCGAAATAGCCAATCCCCGCATTGGGGATGACCACGTCAAGCCCCTTCCAGTTCTTGGCCATGTGGTCGATGCATGCATCAATCGATGCCACATCTGTGACATCGCACGTGAGAATGCTCAGATCGTTTCCGGTGGCACGGACTTCGTTTTGAAGACTGCACAGGCGGTCTTCGTTTCTGGCAGAAGCCAGCACCCGATGGCCTCGGGTGGCCAGGGCCATGGCACAGGCCCGGCCAATGCCGCTCGAGGCCCCCGTGATCCAAATTCGCAGGTTGTCAGATGGGTTTGTCATGGCAAGAGGGGGTTAAGGGTTGCTTTCCCATTGGGCAAATCCGACCACCCGGTCGTAACCGTCCCAATCTGCATAATGCACAAAGAG
This sequence comes from uncultured Flavobacteriales bacterium, assembly GCA_963933635.1. Taxonomy (GTDB): domain Bacteria; phylum Bacteroidota; class Bacteroidia; order Flavobacteriales_D; family Sanyastnellaceae; genus UBA11663. The sequence continues at coordinate 6,051 of CAWVVM010000005.1, read as the reverse complement.
TGAGTAGAGGTTGTCGGTTCGGTTGTGGCTTCCTTCGAGATCGAACAAGGTGCCCGGGTCGCCAGCAGGGGCTTGAGGGTCTTTCACCACGTAGTGGTAGTTGTAATATCCTTGCTTCAACTTGTGTTGCAAGGTGTACACCCCTCGGCCAGAGCTGTTTTGCATGCGAAAGTGAGGCAAACATTGGTTTTGGGTGAACGCGCCTACGACGTAAATGTCCCTGCCCACAAGCGGATGTCGGGTGTCGAGACTCCAGTGGACCCATACGTAGTCGCTCCCCGTGTAAGCCTCCAATCGGTCGTTGTGGGTGACCATGGCCCCATGAATGTCATCCCCTCCTGCAAAGGTGTCGTAGGTCCTCCGCGCGTCAGTGTCCAGGTAAAAATGCCAATGGTCGTCGCTCTCTTGAAGTCGAGCCACGCCAAGGGCCAAAAACTCCAAGCCCTTCAAGTCGGCAAATCGGTAGGTATTGCCGCCTTCGAAGACGTATCCTGTGCGACGGTAGTCGATTTCATTGCCTTTCACAAATCGCGGGTCTTTGCCATTGACGGCGCGGTCCCACCTCCAGTTGGGCACCACAGTGGCCTCCAGTCGGTCATAAGGGTCTGACAGGTTGTAACGGTCTTCAAAAACCGAAAAATGCACTTCCTGATGGGACCTCCGCAAGGCAAGGTCAGAGGGTTCTCCCGCTTGGGCTTCGATTCGACACAAATCCTCAAACACCACAAATCGCCTTACTGCGACTGGGATTTCAGGTTCGTTAGGGTCCAAAACCTGCAACAAATAGTTCCCACTCAACGTCCAGGACAAATCCTCATTGGGCAACCGAAGGGAGTGGTGTGTGAAGTCCACTTTGGTGCCAAAGCTTGCCTCATTGTCCTCCATTGGCGTGGTGTAGAACCCCTGGAGGTATTCGCTCGGATGCAGTTCCGATGGCGCCCAATGGCGGTCGCAATGCAGGATGCTGATCTCCCAGGGAGTGTAATCTCCTGACAAGTCGTCGAACCGAAACTCCAAAAGCCCCAACTCCTCTGACAAAGGGACGACAGGAGGAGAAAGCGGCTGCCCTGTGGGGTGGAACAGCAATGTTTCAATCCGAGACTCATCCGCTGGCAGCGGTGGAAACTGCGCCCTGATGGGGGCCGAAAAGAGGCATGTGATGGCCATGCTGGTCAAAAAGCGGCAACATGCAGTGCCCGATGTGTGCCATCTGAAAGTCATGCCCCAAAGTTCGTAGGAAAACCTTTGTCAAATTCACCTTGTGACCATGGACAAATCGCGCATGCATTTGAGCCGTTCTTTTGGGAAGTAGGGGTTAACTTTGCGCCCCGAAAACCATTGGATCATGTCCAAGACCTTGCGAATCAAAAAAGGGGTAGACATCCGGTTGACCGGAACACCCTCGACCGCGTGCGCTGAAGCGACGCAACCTTCAGTGGTGGCTGTTCAGCCCACCGACTGCCCTGGCCTGACCCCAAAGTTGGTGGTGAAGGAAGGGGCGAGCGTCCTAGCCGGTGACGCACTCTTTCACGACAAAACATACCCTACGGTGATGTTTGCCAGTCCCGTTTCAGGGAAGGTCAAGGAAGTGGTGCGCGGCGCCAAAAGGCGCATTCTGGCTGTTGTGGTGGAAGCCGATGGTGCGAACCAGTCACGCGATTTTGGCCCCTGGCAGGGTGGCGACCGTGAGGCCTTGTTGGCCCACTTGAGCGCGACAGGGGCTTTTGCCTTTTTCCGCCAGCGTCCCTTTGACGTGCTGGCCAACCCCGCCGACACCCCCCGTGCCATTTACGTGAGTGGATTCGATTCGTCGCCTTTGGCGGCGGACTCCACCGTTGTGGTGGATGGGAGACTGGAAGATTTGCAGCGTGGCATTGATGCCTTGGCCATCTTGGCCGGAGAGGGCGGTGTGCATGTGGGCATTCGTCCAGATCAAAAAGAACTGTCCGCTTTGTCAGGGTGCACCAAGACTTCCTTTTCAGGGCCTCATCCTGCTGGAAATGTAGGTGTCCACATCCATCATACAGCCCCCATCAACAAGGGTGAAGTGATCTGGACGTTGGGCCTTCAGGAGGTGATCAGCATGGGTGCGTTGATGCGCACTGGCCAATACGATGCCACACGCGTCGTTGCGGTTGGGGGGTCGGAGATGATCAATCCCAGGCACCTTCGGACCAAGACAGGGGCCCAACTCTCGGGTTTGGGTTTGGAGATCAAAGCAGGTGCGCGTCTCATCAGTGGCAGCGTGCTCACGGGCACCAACGCCGGACTGGATGGTTATCTCGGTGCCACGGCCAGCCAGATTGTGGCGCTCCCAGAAGGACATGACCCCAAGTTCATGCTGACGGAAGGATGGCTCAGCCCAGGAATCAACAAGTTCTCTGCCAGCCGCGCGTATCCTACTTGGCTGATGCCCAAGTCGAAGGCCTACACCCTTGACACCAACCAAAACGGAGAGGACCGGGCGTTTGTGGTCAGTGGCCAATACGAAGCGGTCTTTCCCTTTGACATTTTCCCAGTGCATTTGATCAAGAGCATCATGGTCAATGACATCGATGCCATGGAGAAACTTGGCATCTATGAAGTCGCACCAGAAGATTTTGCCTTGTGCGAATTCGTTTGCACTTCGAAAATTCCAGCCCAGTCCATTGTTCGGGATGGATTGAATGCGTTGAAAGTGGAACTTGGTTGACCCCCAATAGAAGAAGCAAAGAAAGATGAAAGCCATTCACAACCTTATCCAATCCATCAAGCCTCACTTCGAAGACGGCGGCAAATTGTCGCGCTTTTGGGTGGTCTTTGATTCCTTGGAAACGTTCGCCTTTACCCCAGGTCACGTGACTTCCTCTGGGGCCCACCTGCGCGACAGCATCGACCTCAAGCGCACCATGTTCTTGGTGATTGTAGCCATGTTGCCATGCCTTTTGTTTGGCATGTGGAACATCGGCCACCAGTACCACTTGAGCTTGGGCCAATCCAGCGACCTGCTGGCCAATGTCATGGTAGGGGCTTGGAAGGTCATTCCACTCATTGTCGTCAGTTACGGCGTGGGCTTGGGCATTGAGTTTCTGTTTGCCGGCATGCGCGGGCACAGCATCAATGAAGGGTATCTGGTGTCGGGGATGTTGATTCCCTTGATCATGCCAGTGGACGTCCCTCTGTGGATGTTGGCCTTGGCGGTAGCGTTTTCTGTGGTGGTGGCCAAAGAAGTCTTTGGAGGTACTGGGATGAACATTTTGAACGTCGCATTGACGGCCCGTGCCTTTCTGTTTTTTGCCTACCCCAAGCAATTGAGCGGAGAAATTTGGATCCACGATGTGGCCACCAGCAAGGCTGGAGGGATGTTGGTCGATGGCTACACTGGAGCGACGGCTTTGGGGCACTTGGCAGGAACGGTGGGCACAGCGGCTGCTGATGCCAGCCAAGCCACGATGTCCATGTTTGCCAGCGGGGGAATGTTCTCCTTGAGCAATTGCTTCTTGGGGCTTATTCCTGGGTCCGTTGGAGAAACGTCGGCCTTGGCGTGCTTGATTGGCGCGGCCATGTTGATTTGGACGGGCATAGGCAGTTGGAGGGTCATCACCTCTTTCCTCGCAGGAGGATTGGTGATGGGATTTTTGTTCAACCTCATTGGCGCCAACGCTTACATGACCCTGCCTCCGGTGCACCAAGTGGTGATGGGAGGGTTCATGTTTGGCATGGTCTTCATGGCCACTGACCCGGTGAGTGCGGCCCAAACCAACACAGGAAAACTGTGGTACGGATTCTTCGGCGGGCTTCTGAGCATCATGATTCGGGTCTTCAATCCCGCTTACCCCGAGGGGGTGATGATGGCGATCCTGTTCATGAATGTCATGGCCCCACTTATTGACCACTACGTCATTGAGGCCAACATCAAACGACGTGAAAAGCGTCTCACGGCGGCCATTGCGTAACCCATCCATCGAACGAATAGAACCACAGACTCATGGCGATCAACAAAAATGGAACCGGCTATACGTTTGGCTTTGCCATCGTGATGGTGATTGTGGTGGGGGCTGCTTTGGCAGTCACCTCCATGTCCCTCAAGCCAAGGCAGGATGCCAACGCTGCAGACAAAAAAATGATGGACATTCTCGGGGCCATTCAGGTCGAGTCCACCCGTGAAAACGCCACGGACATGTTCTCCCAATATGTCACCACGCGCATCGCCATCGATGCCAGTGGAGGGCAGGTGTCCTTGAAGCAAGGCGTTGTGGACACCAAAGACGCTGCTGATCCCTTCAACATCGACATCAAGAAGGACTACCGGGCGAACAAGCCTTCCAAGGGGGACCTTGCTTGGGGCAACGCGAAAGCATTGACATTCCCTGTATTTGAATGCGACAAAGAAGGGGAGAAGCTCTACGTCGTGCCCATGGTGGGTACGGGCCTTTGGGGCCCCATTTGGGGCTATGTGGCCATGCAAGGAGACATGAAGACGATTTACGGTGCCACGTTTGACCACAAAACTGAGACCCCCGGTTTGGGCGCAGAAATCAAGGAAGGCTTTTTCACCGAGAAGTTTGCAGGGAAGACCCTTGAGGAGGTCGGCCCAACCTATTTCTCCGTTTTGAAAGGAGGCGCCATCACCAACGAACACAGTGTGGACGGCATCACCGGCGGCACCATCACGTCCAAAGGCGTGGATGAGATGCTGAACCGAACGATGGGCATCTACTTGAAGTATTTCAACAACGCATCTCAACGCGCCGAACGATGAGCACCGAAAACAACACTGCGGTCGAGCCCAAGCGTGAAAGCTTGTTCAGCAAGAACAACCGCAAACTCCTCAAGGACCCTCTGGACGACAGCAACCCCATCACCGTTCAGGTGCTTGGCATCTGCTCGGCATTGGCCATCACCGTGCAGCTTCAGCAGGCGGTGATCATGAGCCTCTCCGTGTTGTTCGTGATGATTGGAGGCAACGTGATCATCTCTTTGCTCCGGAATTTTGTCCCCGACCGCATCCGCATCATTGTGCAACTTGTGGTGGTGGCCTCTTTGGTGATCATTGTGGACCAAGTCCTCAAGGCTTTCCAGCCAGACATCAGTGAAAAACTGTCCGTTTTTGTGGGGCTGATCATCACCAACTGCATCATCATGGGGCGTCTCGAGGCCTTTGCCTTGGGCAACAAGCCTGGGCCTTCCATGCTGGATGCGATTGGCAACGCCATGGGCTATGCCTGGATCCTTCTTGTGGTTTCCATTGTCCGCGAAATCTTTGGGAGCGGTGCCATTTCTCTCCCAGGGATGGGGCAGGTCAAGTTCTTGCCCACGAGCTGGTTCATCTCCGAAGGAGGCTTTTATGAGAACAACAACTTGATGATTTTGCCTCCCATGGCGCTCATCACTGTGGGCCTCATCATTTGGATCCAGCGCAGCCGGAACACATCTCTTATCGAAGAAAACTAAGCCATGGAATACCTCAGCATTTTTGTCAAAGGCATCTTCGTCGAGAACATGATTTTCGCCTATTTCTTGGGCATGTGTTCTTACTTGGCAGTGTCCAAAACGGTGAAAACCGCCAACGGCCTCGGCCTTGCAGTCATCTTCGTGCTGGGCATCACGGTGCCCATCAACTACCTCCTCGAGAACTTCGTCTTGAAGGAGGGGGCATTGACGTGGTTGAGTGAAGACTACGCCTCTGTTGACTTGAGTTTCCTCAGCTTCATCATGTTCATTGCGGTCATCGCTTCCATGGTGCAACTTGTCGAAATGATTGTCGAGAAGTTCGCGCCGGCACTGTACGGCGCCCTTGGTATCTTCTTGCCCTTGATCGCGGTGAACTGCTCCATACTCGGAGGCGCATTGTTTATGCAAGAGCGTCAGTACCCCACCATTGGAGAAGCCACTGTGTTTGGACTGGGCAGTGGTGTGGGCTGGTGGCTGGCCATTGTCGCCATCGCGGCCATTCGTGAAAAAATTCGCTACTCCCACGTGCCCGCTCCATTGCGTGGCCTGGGCATCACATTCATCATCACCGGACTCATGGGCATCGCGTTCATGAGCTTCATGGGCATCGAAATCTGA
>CAWVVM010000004.1:0-98375 GCA_963933635.1 uncultured Flavobacteriales bacterium | reverse complement strand
ATTCAAAAGCAATGTACCCTCCTGAAATGGTAGCCCCCATGAAAACCGACCTCACAGAGGCCGGTTTCTCAGAATTGATCAACGAAGCCGATGTCGACACGGCCCTTGCCAAAGAAGGGACCACCCTTGTGGTCCTCAACAGCGTCTGCGGATGTGCGGCAGGGTCGATGCGTCCAGGCGTCAAGCTTGCGGTGAAGCACAGCAAAGTCCCCACCAACCTGACGACCGCGTTTGCTGGCGTCGACCGTGAAGCCGTCGACCGCGCCCGCAAATTCATGCTCCCCTACCCTCCGTCATCGCCTTGCGTGGCGTTGTTCAAGGACGGCCGTTTGGCGGCCATGGTGGAGCGCCACCACATCGAAGGCCGCACCGCTGAGATGATCTCCGATCACCTCAAGATGGCGTTCGACGAATTCTGCTGAGCCCGAGGGTCACCTTTGGTAAAGCAAAAAGCCCCGCGATTGCGGGGCTTTTTTTGTGCTAGTACAATTCCTTCAGTCAGGAGTCGACCCCGTGACTTGGGTGTTTGAGCCGTTGTCAGGCTGGACGCCTCCCAAAAAGGTTGCCAATGGCAAGTTGACGTGGCCTCTGCTGTCCACGCTGTCGATCGGGAACATGGTATCATAACTCCCACCAACCATGACAGAATAATTAGACCCATGACTTTGGTTGTGCCAACCACCAATGATTGATCGAGTTGAGCCGGATGAATTGGTCAAAGCCTGTCCACCTGAGAGGATTTGATTTCCATATCCGCCTCCAATGAAACCACAATAGCCGTCTTCCAACATCTTGTTGAGTCTGCCACCCGTAATGACTGAAAATCGGGTGTCATTACTGTAGGCGCCAATGATGTTGTTTTGCCCGCCAACAATGACCGATTGACTCGGATCTCCCCCAGAAATGATATTTCCCTTGCCACTTACGATGGCAGAGTTTTCTACTAGTGTACTGTCAGTTCCAAGCTGATTACCTGTGCCAGCCATTATGGCCCCAAAGTCACTCCAAACACCATTTCCGATTCCCGAAAGGAAATTATTTGTTCCATTGTACGAATGAAAATCACCGACTACGAGGTTGTGAGAACCCTCCCTTGCTGGCTCTCCTAGTTCCTCATTGAAGCGATTCTGACCGATGATTAAATTTCCTTTGCCATTGGGTGTCGTGGAAAAAGCTCCGCTCTGAATTTGAACGTTTACACCGGTGAATGACAATGTGGACGAACTATCAATGAATTCCACAAATTGCGATAGTTCAGGAACCACCTGATTCTCGAGCGTGGCAACCTGAGCCTGAAGAGCGGTGATTTGGGTTTGCATCATCTGGATGACAGAAAGCAAGTCCACGCCGTCAATCAGCACAGGCGATGGTTGAAAATCTTGGCCAAACTGCGCAAGAAAACCCTGAAGATCTGAAGTCGCCACGAAAGCGTCGTTGTCCACGTCAGGGTTGTAGGGATATTGAATCGTCTCCTGAGACCATGCCATGGTGGTGGTCGTAAAAAAGGCAATCAGAGAGATGAACGTGTATGAGGGTTTCATTTCATATAATTTATTGTAAAGTTATGTGTCGTTCTTTGTACTTTTGATACAAAATTGATACATGATATCCCGCCTGAAAAATGAAGTGGTCAAGACCTGTGGGTTTGACGTGAAGCACAGAGGGCAATGTGAACTTTTGTCCAAACTGATTCTTGAACGAACGGACCAATTCATCAGCTACAACACCCTGCGACGGCTGTGGGGGCTGGCCCCAGGAGGAGAGCCTCATCCCAAAACCTTGGACGTCCTGGCTCAATTCTGTGGATATGCCAGTTATGCGCGGTACAACAACGTGGCCCCTAAGCTGGCGTTTTGGTGTCAACAAGCTGAGTTGCACCGACTCCTTGCTTCATCCGAAACCAAAGACCTGTTGGACTTCCTGAAATCCAGAGAAGTCGAGCTGGAACGACTCCAATTGCTTCTGGACACAACCCGTCACCTGCTTCTTTGTCAAGACCATTCTACTTTGATGTTCTTGCTCGATGCCGATGTCTACACCCCGGAGACATACCCCTATGCTTACCAAATCCATTTTGCCTCCTCTTTGGGTCTCCTCATACAGAGTTTGGATCCAACGCCGCCAGACGCATTCTTGACCCATCCTGTTGTGGTGGAAGGCGTTTACTTGCGTCTTGTGGATTACTCTGCCCTCAACGGGTACTTCGGACATTGGACGGGGTTGCTTCGAAAGCACCCTCCCACCCAGGAATCAAAAATCTTTCTCCAATGCCTAGAGCAGCTTCAACACTTCCTCAACAATCAACCCCTCCCATTTCTCGACTTGGATGAACTCGTTCTCGAGCAATGTCCTGCTCCATTGGCAGGACGAATCTTTACGGTTCACCTTCTTCGACAACCCCAAATGATGGTGGCCGATGTTTTTGAGCAGGTTGTCCGGCATCTCAATCTTTCCATGCCCATCACCTTGGCCTTTTTTCATGAACCCCTCATGGTAGCCTTGATGACCTGCCATCAGGAGCTCACATTTTGGCTCATGGCAAACATTGTCATGAAGGCAGATCGCCTTGAGCACTTCCAACTGCACGACCTTCATGCTTATCGACTTGTTGCGTCACTGAATGCGCTCTTTCAAGGCAAAGATGACCTCGCTGCCTCATGGTTTGACTCCGTCGATCCAAAGGAGTTCTTGGAGCCCGCATGTCAAGACATCCTCGTGTTCCCCTACCGTCGAATTCAAGCGCAAATCGAAGGGTCTCAGGCCATATTTCCACACGACGTGCACATCATCACGAGCCGCTTGGGCCATGCCTACTTTTCTGAAGAGACATGGCACCATTGGTTTTCAGTTCCCAATACTACCGGCCCACAAGGTCCTGAGGGATGACGTACTTTTGCGACCATGGCACGCGTTCTGACAGGCATCCAAAGCACCGGCACCCCGCACCTCGGCAACATCCTTGGTGCCATCAAGCCGGCAATTGCATTGGCGAACCAAAGCTCCAACGAGAGCTTTCTTTTCATCGCGGACCTGCACTCGTTGACGCAAATCAAAGACGGAACCGCCCTGCGCGAGAACACCTACGCGGTGGCGGCGACGTGGATGGCGTTTGGGCTGGACACCGATCGGACGGTGTTCTACCGCCAGAGCGACGTCCCTGAATGCACCCAGCTCGCGTGGTACTTGCAATGCTTCTTTCCGTATTCCAGAATGACCTTGGCGCACAGTTTCAAGGACAAGCAAGACCGCCTCGGCGACGTGAATGCCGGCCTGTTTGCCTATCCCATGCTGATGGCAGCCGACATCCTGCTTTACGATGCGAACCTCGTGCCCGTGGGCAAGGACCAAATGCAGCACCTGGAGATGACCCGCGACGTGGCCAGCCGCTTCAACCACGCCTTGGGCGAGACCTTTGTGTTGCCTGAAGCGTTGACACAAGAAGCCACGATGTACGTGCCTGGCTTGGACGGAGGGAAAATGTCCAAATCCCGTCACAACACGCTCAACATCTTTGACGAACCGAAGGCATTGAAGAAGCGGATCAACAAGGAAATCGTCACCGATGCCACGCCACTTGAGGACCCCAAAAATCCGGAGGCCAATGTCATCCACAGTTTGTACCGACTGATGGCGAGTGAAGTCCAGGCGGACGAGATGGCCTCTGCGCTGCAAGCAGGCGGCTGCGGCTGGGGCCATGCCAAGAAAGCATTGCTCGAAGCCTTGGTGGATGGGTTTGCCGAAGAACGTGCACGCTTCCATGAGCTCATGGCCGACAAACGTCAAATCGACGAAGCCCTCGCGCAAGGCGCAGAAAAAGCGAGGGCCGTCGCCGCGGACGTGCTATCAAGGGTGCGTCACGCCTCCGGGTACTGACCCATTTCAGTCCCTGAGATCAGGTCGGTCCAAGACCTCCGCACCATATTTGGTTTGAAACTTCCTGTACAGCTCGCGCTGGCGGTTGTCCAAATCAATCTCACGGCCCTCAATCCATGCCATGGTCAGGCTGTTGGTGCGCATGTCCAGCGCGTCGCCTTCTGACAAAAACATCGTGGCCATTTTGTTGCGCTCCAAGGTGCCCACTTGGTCGTCGATCCCCAGGATTTGTGCTGGATTGCGTGTCAATGCCTGCACGGCTTGCTCTTCCGTGAGGCCGTACGCTCGTGCAGTCCCGGCATAAAAAGGCAAATTCCGGGAATTCATTTCCGTCATGCGCTTGTCCACCTGAAGGGCCACCGTGATGCCCTCGTCCATCAAGAGCTTGGGCAATTTGAAGGGGAGGTCCACATCGTCGTCGGCAAAGCGGGGCAGGCTGTGCACGCTTTGGAGCATGACCGCCACCTCGTTTTCACGAAGCAAGTCCGCGACGAGGTACGCATCATATCCACCCACAATGGCCATGCGCTGAATGCCGAGGTCTCTTTTGAAGTGGACAGCTTCTGTGATGGCACGGGCATCGTTGGTGTGCACGTAGAGACAAAGAGAGCCGTCAAAAAGGCCACGCATGCCTTCGTGCCGGACATCGGTCAAGGAACCGCGTCTTGCCGATGCATAGGCCTGTGCTTCTCCAAAAAAGCGCTCAATTTCATGCCTTTGCTGGTCGTAGGTCTTTCTGCGTTGGATGTCCACCTGGCCATTCTTTCGGTGACGGTGGTGCGTGGAAGGCCAATTGAGATGGATGCCATCCACCATCACCATGGCGGCATCTTCCCAATTCCAGCCATCAAAATGAACCACTCCACTTGAGCCGGACACGACCCCACCACGGGGGGTGATTTGGCCCATCAACACGCCGTTCGTGCGCACGGTGGGGGTGATCTCACTGTCTGTGTTGAAGGCGATGACGGAGCGCACATTGGGCCTGAAGGTGCCCACCTCGTATTGGTCCTGGGTGGCGCGAACGGCCCCCACTTCTTGAAGCCCCAACGTGGTGTTGGTCACGATGAATCCGGGGTACAGATGCTGCCCCTTGGCGTCCACAATGTCGTCGTATTTCTGACGGTTGACCTGGAAACTTCGGCCCACGTAGTCGATGACGCCGTCGCGAAAACCCACGGCACAATCTTCCAAGACATCACCCGTCCCAAGGTGGGCGGTCGCCCCCAGCACGAGGACGGAACGCGACTGGTCAGGGGCCGGCGTGGGCTGCGCCCAAGTTGGACCCGCAGCCAAGCAAAATAGGAGGCCTGCAATGGCGCCCCGGAGGGAAAGATCAACGGTTCTCATCGGTCAAAGTATCACAGTGGTAATGCGTTTCTAGGCGCTCAACGGGTCGTTTTTGGTCCATCCCTCCAGAGGTCTCTCCGGAGGCATACATCTTCGCAGTCAGGCGCGCCCTTTCTTCTCGCATCGCCTCCCGCAGTGCGAGGTCACGGTCTTTGTCAAAGCACCTCACCCCCTCCACAAACGTTTGTTCTGCCTTCGCGTCAATGCTCAATGGGTGGGCAGACCACACCACGACGTCCGCGTCTTTGCCTGGCACGAGCGATCCCGTTTTGTGGTCGATGTGCAGCAGCTTGGCGGGGTTCAATGTCACGAACTTCAGGGCTTCTTCCTCCGGAACACGGCCGTACTTGTAGGCCTTGGCGGCCTCTTGGTTGAGCCTCCTCGCCATCTCGGCGTCGTCGGAATTGAAGGCGGTCACCACCCCTTGATGGTGGAGGACTGCGCCATTGTACGGAATGGCATCCTTGACCTCGTATTTGTAGGCCCACCAATCGCTGAAACTGGACCCCCCTGCACCGTGCTCCGCAAGCTTGTCAGCCACCTTGTAGCCCTCCAAAATGTGGGTGAAGGTGTTCAAGCGGAACCCCAAAGAATCCGCCACATGCATCAACATGTTGATCTCGTCTTGTCGGTAGCTGTGGCACGTGACAAACCGCTCTTCTCGTAGAATTTGAAGCAACGTTTCCAATTCCAAATCCACCCTCGGGGCCACAGGTCCACGTCCCGCGCGGATGTCCTTGCGTTTGGCATTGCGCAGGGCCGCGCGGTATTCAATTTGGGCCATCCCATATTCCCGTGCACGGATGAAATGGTCGTAGTAGACCTGCTCCACCCCCATTCTCGTTTGGGGAAAGCGCGTTCTATACCCATCCCCCCAATTGCTTTGTTTGACATTTTCCCCCAAGGCAAACTTGATGAAGGGGACCGCATCCTGGAACAACAGATTTTGCGGGGTGGCACCCCAACGGAACTTGATGATGGCGCTTTGTCCACCAATCGGATTGGCAGACCCATGGAGGATTTGGGCACAGGTGACCCCGCCCGCAAGCTGACGGTACATGTTCACGTCCTCACTGTCCACAGCATGGCCAATCCAAACCTCTGCGCTGCTTGCCTGTGTGCCTTCGTTGACGCCGCGGTCCACAGCGATGTGGGTGTGCTCGTCAATGATGCCAGGGGTGATGTGTTTGCCCCTGCCGTCGATTTCAATGGGCACCACCCCTGCAGGCAAAAGCTGCGCCGGCTGAAGGTTGGACCCAACGGCCACGATTTGGCCCCCGTGCAGAAGCACATCGGCCTCTTGCAGCACACCCTCCTCCTCGCAGGTCCACACGGTGGCTTGTCGAATCCACGTGGTTTCCTGGCCCAAAGGCTCGGGCAACCCATAGGCAGTGAAAGGCTCAATGACCCCCGAAAGGTCGAGTGCTGAAGCGCCCTCTTTGGCAACTTCCGATGGTTCTTCCGAGGTGGTTTCTTCCGGTGGTTCAGACGAAGGAGGCGTCTCCTCCAATGCTTCCTCGGGCGCTTCCTCTTCTGCCTTTCGGATGGCCGACCAATCCCTCCAGCGTCCATCCGCAGTTTGACCCGACCCTTCCCATATTCGGCTTTCCATCCATACGTTTCCTGTCAGGCGAATCGGGCCCTCATCACCAGGGATGCGCATCACCACGGTGCGGTGGTCAAGGGTCAGTGGCACCTTTCTGTCGGTGCTGTCGTTCAAAGCCCAGGTGGCCTTCCAAGCCCCTGCCTCCCCTTGAACACGCACCACGTACACGCTGTCGTTGACATTCACGTCGTAGGAACCTGTCAGGTCCAATGGATGTCGGTCACGCATCGGGGTGGGTTCCCCTGCGACCCAATGTTCCACGAGCTTCGTGTTGCTTTCAAAAAGCGGACCATCGGCGACCAACACATTGGACACCGATCCAACGTTCAAACTCCCCAACTGATCGCTCATGTCCAGCCAAGACGCAGGCGTTGTGGTCAAGGCACGCAGGGCATCCCTCTCGTCCAAGCCGGCCTCTACGGCCTTTCTCACGGCCTGCAAAAACTTGCTCTTGTCCTCCAGGCCGTGGGCGGTGAAGGCAAAAGGCACATTTGCATCGCGCAGGTGGAAGGCATTCGAAGGGGCAAGCTCCCAATGCTTGAGTTCCTCCAATCCGATCAAACGTGCGAGTTGCGGATCAGAGACGTCGTAACCCTTGGGGAAATCGACTGGGACCAGCATCCGGACCCCAGATTGGGAAAGCGCTTCTGCGCGTTGGTACCCATCGCCACCTCCAAGGACCATTGGTTCTTCGACCCCAAACTCTTCCAGCACCGCAGCTGCCCTCAAGACATCTTTCCAATTCCCCGCAGAAAACACCCTTGGAAGGGAGGCTGCGTGGTTGAATGCTTGAAGGGACAAGTTGGTGCCTCCCGCCGCGCCCTGCGCCGAAGCCCCGGCATACCAATCAGCATCCAAGTGGGTTTGACGCAAAAGGGCCGTGGCCCCCATCAAAGAGCTTGGGTAATTTTGAGACGACGAACCCTTCCGAAAACTCATGTGAAAAGAGGCCTCGGGGGCCAAAAGCGCGGTTCGTGGATCCTCCAATGGAAGCACGACCGCTCCCGTGCCGCGCACCACCCCATCTTGAACATGGGTCAATACGGCGCCAAAACCAGCTTTGCGCAAAGCTGTCGCCAGGTCAGCCTCGGGATGGAACACCGCCGATGCTTCCGTTTCTGGACGCACCGCCTCATTCCAGCCAAAGGCGCCTTTTTTGTCGCTGAGATCCTGCGGGTTTCGTGACCAGCCAGCACTTTGAACCTTGGGGGTACCAAAGCCACTGTGAAGGTCAACAAAAGATGGGTACAAGTGAAGTCCTGTCATGTCCAAACGGACGGACGGCTCTCGGACAGGTGTCGTTGACGAGGGGCCCATCGCCACAATGCGGCCTTGGTGCATGACCACGGTGCCATCCTCCACCACCGTTTTGTGGTCGACATGCACGGTCGCATGTTCCAGCACCGTGGCCACGAGATGTTTGTCCTGGGTCCCATTGACGGGAAAGGTGGGGTCGGTGGCTTGGCCCCAAGATTGGGGGCCAAAAAGCCCGGCCAACAAGGCGAGGGTCATCCCTCCAAATGTTGTTTTTTTCAGCATGCGATAGGTGGACAGTAGCGGTCTTACAGATGTACGCAAAGGACGCCTCAAGGTACATTGTGATGGTGGCGCATGAAAACACCTGCGTACCTTTGTCCCCTATGGACACCCCCCGCATTCCCACCAGCGTCTACGCTGAAATGACCCCCAATCCTGCCGTAATGAAGTTTGTGGCCGACCGCAACCTGATCCAAGGCGACATGCAGCTTGAGTTCCGTAGCAAGGCGGAAGCCGCGTTGTGCAGCCCGTTGGCGACGGAACTGTTCAACTTCCCGTTTGTCACCAACGTCTTTCTCAGCGGTCAAATGGTGAGTGTGACCAAAGACGACAGTTTGGGGTGGGAAATGATTGTCCAACAACTCCGAGAATACATCAGGGAGTGGTTGATGGACCACGAACACGCCGTGGTCTCCGACCAAGTGGAGGCCGCCCTTCCGCAGCTCGGGTCGACATCGTCTGAGGCATCCACATCAGGGGTTGCAGGCTTGGACCCGGAGTCCGTCAAGTTCATCGCCGAACAAGACATTGTGCCCTCGGAGCACGACGAAACAATCAAGCAGCTTTTGGAAGAATTCGTTCGGCCTGCCGTGGAACAAGACGGCGGCGCCATTGACTTCAAAGCCTTTCAAGAAGGAACCGTCTATGTGCACCTTCGGGGCGCATGCTCTGGATGTCCCTCTTCCACACAAACCCTCAAGGGAGGGATCGAGCAATTGCTCAAGTCCAAGCTCGAGGCTGTGCAAGAAGTGGTCGCACTCGGCGTTTAAGACGACGCCTCTGTGTTTTTCAAGGCATGGATCTCCCCGCGAAGGGTGTCCAATGCGCTGCGCAGGCTAGCTGCCGAAGCCGGCTGTCCATCCAAGGCTGAGGGCAACTCAAAACTCAAGTAAGCTGCTGCCCTCCATACCTCCACCACATCGTCTCCTGCAATGGCGTAGGGCGCAAATGCCGGGTTGTCGCTGTGCAGAACCAAACGGCTGCCCCCGGGCAAATCGTTTTCAATCCGTTTGAAAACCACCCCATCGTTTTGGGTCACAATCACGTGGGGACGAAGCCCTCCCACACTCATCCAGTCCTCCACGTATTGACACAGAATGTAGCTGCCAGAGGGAATGGGCAGCATGCTATCTCCTTCAATTTGGAACATGCGGTAGGTCGCATCAGGCGCCAGTTCCTTCAATGGGAGTCCAAACGTCGGCAATTGCGACACCCAACTGGGATCTCCATACCCGTGAGCGTACCCTGCAGCCGCCTTCACAGGCACCACCACCACCCTCTCCCTGTCAGAAGTTGTGTCAACTGAAACGGTCAAGATGCGCAAGCCTTCCCCGCGCGCTCGTTCCTCTGTTTGGGCATCTGCGCTTCCGCGCACCAAGGCATCCACAGAGGTCCCAAAACAAGAGGCCATGTCGATCAACACGGAAAGCTTGGGTTCCGAACGACCTTCTTCATAGGCACCAAGGGTGGGACGCGTAAGGCCCAAGCGTTCGGCCAAGGCCTGCTGGGTCCAGCCTTTTTCCTTTCGAAAGGCCTTCAAGTTCTCTGGCAATTTGCTCTGCATGCGCCGAAGATATGAGCAATGCTCGCAAAATGAGCCAAGGGTGCGTTGGACGAAGAAAAGCCCCTCCTCGTCGAATCATATAAAATTTATATCGTATATTTATGTTCGATAACAACGATTTGACGAATATGATGCGCTGCAAACTCCTTCTTCTTGGCTTGATGCTCACCTCGTGGGCATACGGCCAACATCTCTGCGGACCCGCGGTCCTAAAGGCCATGCAAGAGACCCATCAACATGACGCCTCTTGTTTGACTGCGTTGTGTCCAGGACTTCAGGGATCTGGTGTCAGTCTCCAATCTTCTGTTGGCACTCCAGCATGGTATGCAGATGGCCCTGGGCCAAGAAGCGCCATCATCCAAGTGCAGTTTGATGCAGAATTTCCTGAAGAAGCAAAGCCAGCAGTGGAACGTGCGGTGGACATTTGGGCTCAATCCATCGAGTCGGTGGTTCCTGTTCAAATCGAGGCGGTTTGGGATTCACTCCCTCCCAATGTTTTGGCACAATCTGCACCTTATGAAGTCCTGAACAATTTCCCAGGTGCAATTGTGGCAGATCGTCAATATGCGGTGGCTTTGGCCAATCAACTTGCAGGAGAAGATCTCAACCCCGCAGCTCCCGACATGGTGGTCAAGTTTGGCAAAGACGTGAACTGGTACAATGGCCTTGACGGTGAAACACCCGATGATTTGTACGACCTCGTGACCGTTGCTTTGCACGAGATGGGACACGGTTTGGGCTACATCGGAAGTGCCAACCACAACGGAAACTCTGGTTTTTTGGGGTTTGAAGGGGTGGCCTTCATTTATGATGAGTTTGTCGAAGAGTCTGACCAAAGCTCCATCCTCGAATACATCAGCGGCACCATTCCTTTGGGCGATGCCCTAGAAAGTGACGACTTGTTTTGGAGAGGGATCAACGGGCAAGCCGCCAACGTTTCTGGACGTCCAAGGCTCTACGCACCAACGACTTGGTCGGCAGGAGCAAGTTTCTCACATTTGAGAGAAGCCTCTTTCCCCAGTGGCAACAGCAACTCATTGATGACGCCATTTCTGAATTTGGCGGAATCCATTCATACGCCTGGAGCCGTCTCGTTGGGTATGATGCAGGACATGGGGTGGAATTTGCCTCCATTGTTGTGCGGCATTTCCAATGTGACCCTTTTGGCCCAAACGGCGTGCAATCCTGCGAACAGCACTTACACACAGCAAGTTCTCATCTCCTACGAAAATGCGCCGGAAGAAGGTGTACTTGTGGTGAACGGAGTGGAATTCCCCATCCTTTCAAGCCCTCAAGCGGTGTCGCTGTCCGGACTTGATTCCGATGGAATGGATGTGGACGTGACCGCCTATTTCTCAGAAAATCCAGACTGCTCGTGGTTCGCTCCTGCGCTCTTCACCGCACCCGAACCGTGCTGCACGAGGCTTCGTTTGGACGAAGTGAATCCTCAATCCAAGACCATCGTCGTGCGCAATGTATCAGATTGCTCGGGCAGTTTGGCTGGGCAAACCATCAAGTCCGGTGCCGTACAAGTGGCATTGAGTGATCTGGCTGAGCCGTCCGCAACGATTGCGCCTGGAGGCACATTGACCCTGGTGTGGCCCAATTGGCCCGACAATGCCGAAGGAGGCGACTTGACTTTGTACGATGAATTGGGGCCTTTTGACGATTACGTACAGTGGCGGACCGCTGGCAATTCCGGACAGTTCTTGGCAGGCATCTATGGCCTGTGGGAAAACGGCACATTTGTCGATGGACTGCCCCCTTACACCTATGAAGGCGATTTTGAGGCAGACCCTGAAGAACAAGGTGTGGCGTTCTGGGGCTCCGTTCCTTTCCCTTGTGCCGTCTTGGACATGACAGTGGGGGCAACCTCGGCTTGCAGTCCGCTTGGCAACGTCTTCACCCAAGAACTCGAATTTGCTTTCCAGAGCCCACCATTGGCGGGCGATGTGATCCTTGTCGCCGACTCCATGTTGGCATTCAGCGGAGAAAACCCTTGGAGCGTGGTGTTGACGCTTCCCGCTTCAGGGGAAGCTTTGGACATCACGGCCACCGTTATGGGGGACCCCCTTTGCACGGCCACTTTTGTGGGGGAGGTTTTGTCGCCCGAGAGTTGTGGATGCCCCACCGACCTCAATGGTGGAGGGTTTGTGGATGTCAGCGATCTGCTGATGTTCCTGACCGACTACGGTTGCTTGTCAGGTTGCACAGCTGACTTCAATGGCGATGGCATCGTCAATGTATCCGACCTGCTGGTGTTCTTGACGACGTACGGCGCAACGTGCGAGTGATCTGACCCCCTTGTTGCAAGGCGTAAAAACAAAAAACGACCATTTTGCTCGTTTCTTTGGTTTTGCTCATTATTTTAGCAGGCCACTTGGGCCCGCTTCATGAAATCCTCTGCAACACCCTTTTCAGCCCTTCCCCACAGTACTGACAGCTCCGGCCGCGCCTCACGCTCCATTCTGCACATGGACCTGGACACCTTTTTTGTGTCGGTCGAAAGGCGCATGGACACACGCCTAGAGGGCCGACCCATCCTCATTGGAGGGACAGGCGACCGCGGGGTGGTGGCTTCGTGCAGCTACGAAGCGCGAAGTTTTGGGGTGCATTCTGGCATGGCGATGAAAATGGCCCGCCGCATGTGCCCAGAGGCCATTGTGATTCGAGGAAATTCCGCGGCCTACTCCGAGCAGTCCGAATTGGTGACCGCCATTGTTCGAGAAGCCGTTCCTGTTTGTGAAAAAAGCTCCATCGATGAGTTCTATGCCGACCTCACGGGCATGGACCGATTCTTCGGGTGCTGGCAGTTTTCAAGGGAACTACGGGAGCGTGTCATCCGAGAAACGGGACTGCCCATCTCGCTAGGTTTGAGCACGAGCAAGACCGTGGCCAAAGTGGCGACAGGAGAAGCCAAACCCAACAATGCACGGAACGTCAGCCGTGGCACAGAACGTCATTTCTTGGGGCCCCTCTCTGTCCGAAAAATCCCCATGGTCGGCGCGGAGACCTACCGCACGCTGCGGAACCTTGGCATCTCCACCATCCAAACCCTACAAAACATGCCGGTCGAGTTGATCGAGCAAGTGCTTGGGAAGCAAGGACGTGCGATTTGGCGAAAAGCGCAGGGGCTTGACGATGCTCCTGTGGTGGCATACAACGAGCGGAAGTCCATCTCCACGGAGCGTACGTTTGCGAAGGACACCACAGATGGAGAGAAGCTTCACGCCATCATGCTGGCCATGGTCGAGAATTTGGCCTTTCAATTGAGGAGGGGAGACAGGCTTTCCGCATGCATCACAGTCAAAGTGCGCTATGCCGATTTCTCCACCAAGAGCATGCAACGCCGTATCCCTTACACGGCGGCCGACCACCAACTCGTTCCTGTGGCGAAGGACCTGCTGGACCAACTGATTCAAAAGCGTGTGCGGATTCGGTTGATCGGGGTTCGGTACAGCCACCTCGTGGGAGGTGGGTGCCAAATCAACCTGTTCGACGACACCGAGGAGCGCGTGAAGCTTTACCAAGCCATGGATCGGATCCGTCTGCAGTACGGGGACCGAAGTGTGGTGAGGGCGGCCGGACTGGAGGCCCGAACCATTGGTCGTTCCAACCCCTTCAACGGAGGACCACCTCCCCTCCTTGCCCACCGGCACCAATGACCTGCTTCCTCCAACCCATCCTACCGTTCATCCCTCAACCCCCCTCCCATGTGCGGCCGATACGTCACCGTCTCCTCCATCCAAGCCGTTGAACAACGGTTCAATGTCCAAGCCCCCGAACCTTGGAAAGCCAACACCAATGTCAGCCACGGCGACCACGCCCCTGTCGTTGCAGGCGACCGACCCAAAGAAGTCCAATTGATGCAGTTTGGGTTCACCCCAGGATGGGCGAAGAAGCAATATTACATGATCAATGCAAGGGCAGAAGGGGACAAAAATGCAGAGAACGATCCCAGCTACACAGGGGCCATGGGCATCCTCGACAAGCCCATGTTTCGAAAGGCCATTCGGTCCCAACGCTGCCTTGTGGTGGCGGACGCCTTCATCGAAGGGCCAGAACGGGAGAAACTTTCCAAGCCTTACGTTCTCTACCCCCGCGAAGGCCAAAGGCCGTTCGCCTTGGCTGGAATTTGGGACGAGTGGTGCGACCCTTCGACAGGTGAGTGCGTTCGTTCTTTTGCCGTGTTGACCACCGTATCGAATGCATTGACCCAAGCCGTTGGTCACCACCGTGCACCTGTCGTCCTCGATCCAGACAGGGAGCGTGAATGGCTCCATCCAGACACCCCTCTTCGGGACGTGGCCTCCATGCTTGGGCCTTGGGAGGCAAGGCGGTTCAATGCCTACCCCATTTCCCCCTCCATTAGAGATCCACGAAGGAATGGCTCCCATTTGCTGCAGGCCATCGGCCCACGGATATGGCCTGAGTTCACCTACGAAATCCACAACACCATCGACGTCTTTGGCATGGAGGAATCGCCTTCACGCAACCGAAAGCACGCCTCTGCCCAAAGCCAAGAACGTCAAGAGCAGAAGGCCCTCTCCACGGCTTCCCCACTCACGTGGGGTCGTCAAGGATCACTGTTTGACTGACAAAGGCTCGCCTCTTCTCTCCTGAATCATGCATCTGAACACCCACAGCAGGTTCAGCCTTCGGTACGGCATCCTGTCCGTTGACCAACTGTTGGACCGCGCCCAGGACATGGGCCTGGAACGGCTGGCCTTGACAGACATAGGCACAACTTCGGCGAACTGGGATTTCGTTGGACGGGCATTGGAGCGCGGGATGTCCCCAGTTCTGGGAATGGATCTCCGCAATGGGAACCAAAAATGCTTCGTGGCCCTCGCCCAACACCCCGAGGGGTACCGCACACTGTGCAAGTGGGTGTCCAAGCACCACCTCGAAGGGTCTCCTTATCCCCAACGGTTGCCCGCGTCGGTTCGGCATGCTGGCGTCGTCGCCATCTATCCTTGGCGCACCTCTCCAGAACTTCCATTGGGCGCGAATGAATGGCTTGGGGTGCAGGCTTGGGAATTGGGAGATTTGCGGCTGGCCGGCTTGGACCAAGACCCTCGGTTGAGGCCCCATCTCGTGGCCTTGTCCACCTCCACCTTCACGCGCAAAAGAGATTGGAATGCCCATCGGCTGCTGCGCTCGATTGACCTGAACATCTTGCTCAGCCGACTTGATCCCGCCGACTGTGGAGATCCCCGAGACTGTCTTCGTTCCCCTGAAGAGCTGCGGGAAGCCTACCAAGAAATGCCCGAGCTGCTCGAACAAGCCGATCGACTGCTCCGCTCTTGCCACATGGTGCTGCCCCGACCTCCCGAAGGCCGGTTGCACAACAACCCCCACACCTATTCTGGGAGTGAAAATGGCGACGAAACTTTGGTGCGGTCATTGTGTGCAGAAGGGTTGGCCTACCGCTATCCCAATCACGACCAAGAAGTGTTGGACCGGATGGAACACGAGATTGCATTGATCCGGCAGCAGGGTTATTTGGCCTATTTCCTGATCAATTGGGACATCACCAGTTATGCCCGAAGCAAGGGCTATTTCCACGTAGGGAGGGGCAGTGGGGCGAACAGCCTCGTGGCCTATCTGTTGCGCATCACGGACGTGGACCCCATCGAGCTTGACCTTTACTTCGAGCGCTTTCTCAACCTGTACCGGGCCAATCCACCCGATTTCGACATCGATTTCTCCTGGACAGACCGTGACGATGTTGTGGCGTACATGTTCCAACGCTTCCCCAATGTCGCCTTGCTTGCGGCCTACAACACCTTTCAATACCGGGCTGCTGTCCGTGAATTGGGGAAGGTCATGGGTCTTGCCAAACACGAAATCGACGTGCTCTGCACTGGAACCTTCCAGCCACAGCAATTGGGAGAAATGGAGCATGTCGTACTGAAATACGCCGCCGTTCTTCGGGACTTCCCGAGCAGCTTGACCCTTCACGCTTGCGGCGTGTTGATTGCCCAAGACGACATTCACCGGTATGGAGCCACCTTTCTTCCCCCCAAGGGACTGCCCACCGTGCAGTTCGACATGATGGTGGCAGAAGACGTTGGCCTTTACAAGTTTGACATTCTCAGTCAAAGAGGACTGGGGAAAATCAAAGACACCATGGACATGGTGGAAGCCCGAGACCCAAGCACCGCCAAGGACATCGACATCCACGACATGCGAAGGTTCAAGGCGGACGAAGGCGTGCGCGCCATGCTTCGGGAAGCACGGGCCACGGGCTGCTTCTACGTGGAGTCACCCGCCATGCGCATGCTCATGCGAAAACTGCAGGTCGATGATTACCTAGGGTTGGTGGCAGCAAGCTCTGTCATTCGACCGGGCGTGGCCCGAAGCGGCATGATGCAAGCGTACATCGAGCGGCACCGCAACCTCGACAAGCGGCAAAATGCCCATCCCGCGCTGATGGAACTGATGCCCGAGACCTACGGGGTGATGGTGTACCAAGAAGATGTGATCAAGGTCGCGCACAAATTTGCAGGGCTGGACCTGGGTGAAGCCGACGTGTTGCGGCGTGGAATGAGCGGCAAGTTTCGGTCCCGCGAAGCGTTTGACCGCGCGCGGGATGCCTTCCATGCCAAGGCCATGGACAAGGGTCACCCCTCCCATGTTGTCAAAGAGGTTTGGCGTCAAATGGAAAGCTTCGCCGGCTACGCCTTCGCCAAGGGACACTCCGCTTCCTACGCCGTTGA
This sequence comes from uncultured Flavobacteriales bacterium, assembly GCA_963933635.1. Classification (GTDB taxonomy): domain Bacteria; phylum Bacteroidota; class Bacteroidia; order Flavobacteriales_D; family Sanyastnellaceae; genus UBA11663. The sequence continues at coordinate 81,724 of CAWVVM010000004.1, read as the reverse complement.
GAGCTACCAAAGCCTGTTCCTCAAGGTGCACTTCCCTCTGGAATACATGTGTGCGTGCATCAACAACTTTGGTGGCTTTTACAGAACAGAGTTTTACGTCCATGAAGCGCGCATGCTGGGGGCGCGCATCGAAGCTCCGTGCGTGAATACTGTGGGCATGAAGGCCATGGTCGTGCACGACACCTCATCCCTCTTTCTTGGGTTCAACCTGATCAAGGACCTGCAGCACGCTTCCGTCGTTGAGTTCACAGAGGCCCGTGAGGCATCTGGCCCCTTTTCATCCCTCCAAGACTTTGTTGATCGCGTGCGGCCCTCCTTGCAACAACTCAAGATCCTCATTCGGGTGGGGGCCTTTCGGTTCACAGGCGCCTCGAAGCACACCTTGCTCTGGGAAGGTCACTTTCTGTTGGCCGCTGAACCCAACGGCCCACCTCCTGCTCCACATGCAACCGCCTCGAATCGGGCGTTGCCTGCAAAGCGCGGCACGGGCACAGGTGAACTCTTCAAACCTGTTTCACCACGAACGTACACCCTTCCTCCGCTGGACTCCGCGCCATTGTCAGATGCCTTCGACGAATGGGAATTGCTCGGGTTTCCTTTGTCTTCCCCATTCCTTTTGCTTTCCGAGAAGGCCAAAGCCGTGGTCCGAAGTGGCGTGCTGGTCCGAGATCTCGAGGCGCGACGTGGGGACATCGTGACTGTGGTGGGCCACCTCGTCACAGTGAAGGAAACCTCCACCGCAAAGGGAGAACGCATGTGTTTTGGATGCTTCGTGGACCTGGAGGGTGCTTGGTTGGACACGGTTCACTTCCCCACAGTCGCGAAGGACTTTCCCTTCCGGGGTCGCGGGGTCTACGCCATACGGGGCAAGGTGCGAGAATCGCATGGATGCCTCCATGTGGACGCCATCCGTATGGAACGGTTGGCGACCCTTCCTGACCCACGGTATGCCGAAAACGGCAAGGTTCCCTCCGACGTACAAAGCGGCATTGTCCAAAAACGCAGACAGCCCCCAAAAACGGCACAAGCGCCAGGCTGGAAAGGCCACACTGTACGCGGCATCTTATCTTAAGGACATGAACATCAAGTCCCGCGCATGGAAAGCAACCGTGTTTATTGCACCATGATGCGGCGCTGAAGGGTGCCTCTCGAAGGCACCGTAAAGTCTAAGGTGTAGGCCCCAGATGCCAAGTTGGAAACATCCAAAACATCCCGTTGGGCCACTTGGGCCACGCGCACCACGCGACCTGAAGCGTCCCTGAGGGTGACGTAAGCATTGTCGATGGTGGGTCCATTCCAGATGACGTGGAGGTTGTTTTGGGCTGGGACAGGAAACACATCCAAGGTTCCCTCAAGCACCTCTGCAATGGAACTCAAATTCACATCGACCAAAAAGCACACCTCTTCACCTACGCAGCCTCCGTCATTGGTCTCCACCACACACACGGACCCAGGACCACCCACATTCCAGACCACAGAAATTTCATTGGTGCCATTGCCTTCCAGCAAATCCCCACCAACGATGGTCCATTCATAGCTGCTCCCAGCCGTGTTGGTGTAGGTGTACGCCTGAAGGGTTTGCGAATAGGGGTCCGCGTTGCCTGAAACGGCATACGTGCTGATGTAGGCACAGAGCGTGGCGTCTTCAACCCCGTCCGTTGAATAGTTGCACGCCGCATCGTCGTAGCAGCTGTACCCTTGGCAGACACAATCCGCCTGAATCAAATCTCCTTCCGTCAAATCATTGTCGTCGTCACATGTGTTGCCCGGAAAGATGCACGAGCCATCGTCATCGGTGGCTTGATCGTCATAATTGCAAGCCGAATCCGCTGTGCAACCCGGTGCTTCGTCTTCGTCGCAGATGCCGTCGCCATCCGCATCGTTGACGCAATTGCCATCGCAATCGTAAGGTGCAGTCGCAAACTCACAGGTCAGGTCATTCTCAGTGGCGTTTGGATCAAAGTTGCATGCGTCTTCCTCCGTGCATCCTGGGATTTCAAACTCGTCGCAAATCCCATCTTCATCGGCATCGTTCACGCATTCCCCGTCCACATAAGGGTGGATCACTGACAACATAGGGGGGCAGAAGTTTTGCTCGTCATCCTGCACGCCCCCGGGGAAAACCTGCCCACACGCCTGGAGATCGAAGTCCCCGCATGTGGTCACCTGGGCGACCAAGATCCTCAGATCGTCACCGGCAACAGCGTTTGACGGCCCCACCACCAAGCCATCCTCCAACACAGCGGTTACAAAAAGACTGCCATTGGCCACCGTGATGCCGTCGCAAATGGAGTAAGGGCTCCCAATGTCACCAACAAACGAGGGGTCCTGTGTCTCCACTGTGGCTTGACCAGAATTGGCCAATCCAATGGTCCAACCTGAGCTGTATTCAAAATCAGGGAACGCGGCAAAAAAGGCTGGGTTGATGGCTGCCAGAGAAGAGGACGTCGCAGCCGACGACGTGAAACAATCGCAAGTGAACCCTGCGCCAAGCAGCGGGGTGCCTAAGGCATCGACATCCGAGTACAACGCACTCAACACATCCGTAGGGTTGGTGAAATCCGCGTAGACATGGTAAACGCCAAAAAACTCGAATCCAGGAATGTCCACAGCTCCTTCTGCGTGCCAAATGGTGTCCAACTCTGCCGAAAAACCGGTCATTTGGGCCCAAGTGTTGGTGGGCGCAACGCAGAGTAAGAGAAGGGACAAGCAGGTTGCAGAAAAACAAGAGTGGCGCGAAATGAGCATCATTGGATGGGTTTGGGACGAAAGTAATCCGAAATCTGACCGGACAAAAATCAAGTCAAAGACATCCATTCACAATCGAATGTGACCCACAGAAAAATCTGCATGTTGGTCGTTAAAATTTATGTTTTCATATAACAATATAATCTGTTGGTCCTTTTTTTTTGGGCGTCTACCTTCGGGCTGTAAACTGTTGAACCATGTTGTCAAAATTGTCTAACGCAGGAATGTTGATCCTGCTTTGGTCCTTGGTGTGCTTGCCTGTCTTTGGCCTGTCCCAAACGCCCTATTTCCTTACCATTGAGTCTGCCCCAGCCGCAGCCGTTGATGGCATCGTGTACCGATTCTACGTTCAGTCAGAAACTGCCACCGACAAAATTTCTGCCGTGTACGGCACCAACGAAGACCCGCTTTTCATTGACACGCCAGAGGGCATCTTCAACAGCTCCTTCAATACAAGTTGGAGCGCCTCTGGCATCAACCCAGCCTTCCTCGCCATCGTTCCAGAAATGGCAGACGACAGTTATGCCACCATTGGCTTGGAAGGTCCCGCCTCCACCTCTGGCATCGAAGGAGCGGCGGACCCATCCATTGTGGAAGATGAGAGCTTGGCGTTGACCGTATCGGAGTATTTCATTGTAGGAGGAACGGAGCTGATGGTGAATACGGTCATTGGTGCCTCTTGGTATGTGTTGAACACTGCAACCAATGCGTTGCCCATGGACGGTCGATGGCTGGTCGCTCAAGTCACCACTTCTGGCAACATTTCTGGCCAACTGAACTACCAAGTCTTTCCGGAAGGAAATGGGGACGATGATGTCAAGGTATCCCTTTCTTTTGACGGAGCGGGGGTGTTTGGGACGACTGTGGTTGAAGGTTGCATGAATGAGGCCGCTTGCAATTACAACCCTGCTGCACTTTTGGAAGATGAAAGTTGCGAGTTCGCATCCTGCGCTGGTTGCACCAACCCTGCCGCCTGCAACTTCAATGAAGAGGCTTTGATTGAAGATCAGTCATGCCTGTTCTGTGATTGTGGTGCTGGCGCTTCAGGGTACTCCTTGGTCGTCACTGCAGACCCTGCGGCGAGTTCCGAAGATGCCCACCGCTTTAGGTTCTACGTCCAAATGGCAAATGATGGCGACAGGATGAGCGCTGTCTTTGGCAACACCGAAAGGCCCATCGACATTGCAGTTCCGAATGGAGCCTTCAACTCAGCATTGAACAGTTCATGGAATGCCACAGGATTGAATCCAGTTTTTGTGGCGTCCTTTCCCGAATTGGCAGACGACACCTATGCCACCATTGGCCTTGATGGACCAGCGTCCACTTCTGGCATCGAAGGTGCTGCAGACCCCGGCATTGCCGAAGATGCAACGCAGCCCCTGACGCCATTTTTCCTGAACAACGGGGCCACTCAGTTGGTGGCGGATCAAATCATCGGTTCCTCTTGGTTTGTGCTAAACACCGCTGGCAACGCCTTGCCCGATGCCAATGGACAATCCCTCCTCCTCCAAATCACAACGACAGGTCAAGTTTCTGGCTCTTTGAACGTCCAAATCATCCCTGAAGGTGCTGCCAGTCTAGAGGATGTCCAAAAGAGCTTCGTCTTCGACGGTCCTGGGATTTATGCTCCTGTTGGCGAAGGCAACCCTTGTGGATGCACCGACCCAGAGGCTGAAAATTTTGATCCTACTGCTGGGTATGATGATGGCAGTTGCATTGTTGCCGAGACATTCGGTTGCACGGACTCCGCATCTTGCAACTTCAACGAAGAGGCAGAGATCGATGATGGTTCCTGCGAAGACCTCGACGCGCTTGACGTCTGTGGCGGTGACTGTCTGTCCGATGAAGACGTGGATGGCGTATGCGACGACGTGGACGACTGCGTGGGCGAAATCGATGCCTGTGGCGTTTGCAACGGTCCAGGCAACGTCTACGAATGTGGATGTTCTGACATCCTCGAAGGAGACTGCGACTGCGGGGGCAACCAACTCGACGCCTTGGGTGTATGCGGCGGAAACTGCGCTGCTGACGCGGATGCCGACGGCATCTGCGACGACGTGGACCCATGTGTGGGAAGTCCTGAAGAATGCTGCAGCGATTTCAACCAAAATGGATTGTGCGACGCCACAGAAACTGTAGGATGTACCTTTCCCGGAGCACCAAACTACCAGCCTGAAGCCACCATGGACAATGGCACTTGCATCTCCTCATGCTATGGGGATTTGAATGGCGATGGCCACATTCAACTGAGCGATTTGTTGGACTTGTTGCAGGGTTTTGGACTCTATTGTGATGAAATTGACTGAACGCACACAACACATCAAACACCTCTGGAGGGATGTGGCACTTGCCGCATCCCTCCTTGTGCTTTGTGGCGGCGGGTACAATGGGCAAACTGTTGCGCCATCAGGCATGGGTCTACCTCCGTGTGGGACCGCGCATATTTTCCAGCCCAACGCGCTGCAGCCCTTGGCAGCCCCGCTCGGCTCCGACAGTTTGTCCGTGCATGTGGTCCCGCTGGTCTTTCATGTGGTCCATTTGGGCGCTCCCGTTGGTCAGGCAGAAAACATCAGTGATGCCCAAATCCACTCTGCCGTGGACGCATTGAATGAGGATTTTCGCAAAATCCCGGGAAGCAATGGAGATGGAGAAGGTGTGGATGTGCGCATCGAATTTGTCCTTGCCGCCAGGAATCCTGCTGGCGAGCCCGCCTCTGGAATTGTCAGGGTCAACGGCTCAAACCTACCGGAGTATGCGGAAGACGGCATCGCCTCTGGGCCTTTGCTGCCGGGGGCCGACCAAGTGGCCGTCAAGTCACTCACTTCATGGATGGGGGACGACTATGTCAATGTGTTTGTCGTCCCAGAAATCAACGGGAACAACGGCGGTGGAGGAACTCAGGGATTTGCCTTTTTGGGCCCAACAGGAGACGTCCGAGACGGCATCACTGTCCTGTTCAATGCTTTGGGCACCCTCGGGACACTCAAACCTGGGAGGGACCTGAACAGGACCCTCACCCACGAAATGGGCCATCACTTCAGCTTGCTCCACACCTTTTGGAACACGGACGACTGTGGGGCAGAATCGGATTGTTCCCAATCCGGAGACCTCGTTTGCGACACGCCGCCTACCACTGAAAACTCTGGGTGCCATTCCCCTGTTTGTGCAGGTGCACAGACAGCGAATTATATGGATTATACCCCTACGTCATGCCGCAACGCCTTCACAGCGGGACAAAGGACAAGGATGAGGGCTTGCCTCGAGACCGTCCGATCTAGCTTGCTCGCGAGTGAGGGTGGAATTCCTGTGGCGGCCATTGACTTGGCCCTCGAAGTCCTTGGCACACCTGAGGCGTGTGGAGCCTATTGGGGAGGGAGGGTCAAAATCTCCAATTTGGGCAGCGACGCTGTCGAAGGCTTCACCGTTCAAGCCTCAGTAGAGGCGGTGGATTTACCCGCATCGTATTTCGAAGTTCCCATTCCCTCTGGAAGCTCTCAGGAGGTTCAACTTCCCGAGGTGCTGTTGCTCACTCCTTCCTCGCAATGGACCTTCCACGTTGAGCCGTCTGGTGGAAACACCGATTTGTACCCGTCCAACAACCATGCGGAATTCGTTTTGGTGAACCAAGGAAACGACAGGTGGACCATGACCTTCAATGCGGACGCCTTCAGCAACGAGTCTTCATGGAGGGTTCAAGATGCTTTGGGCCAAACCCTCTGGAGCCGAGATCAATTTCCTCCCGGTCCAGACACGACCATTGACTCAGCTTGCATCCCCACAGGGTGCCACACGCTCACTGTCGAAGACTCCACGGGGGATGGCATTGTGTATGGCGGCTCGTTCACCCTTGTCAATGCCGTGGGAGACACCCTTGCCCATCTTGCGCCAGAGAATGCCAACTTTGGGGACATCGTCACCTTTGAGGTGTGTGCCAACGATCCCCCAGGCCCCTCCATCTCGGATGTCATTGAGTGCGGCACATGCGCGGGCGACTTGGATGAAGATGGCTTCGTCCAGACTGCCGATTTGCTTCTGTTTTTGGCCGCTTTTGGCCAAGCATGTTCGCCTTGATCAGGCGCTCATCGCGGACTCGATGGCGTCGGCCTCGAGGGGGATGTGCGCCATGAGGTCGTGGAAACCATCCTCGGTGATGACCACATCGTTCTCGAGACGGATCCCGAGGTTCTCTTCCCGTATGTAGATGCCAGGTTCCACCGTGAAAACATGTCCCGGAGCGATGGGCTCATGCCAATGGCCTACGTCGTGGACGTCGAGGCCAATGAAATGTGAGGTCCCATGCATGAAATACTTCTTGTAAGCTGGCCGCGCAGGATCCTGTTTTTCCACGTCATGGCGGTCAATGAGCTTGAGGTCCAGCAACTGCGCTGTCATCAACTCGCCGACCTCCTTGTGGTACTCGTGGAGAGAAACGCCTGGACGAAGCAAATGTGTAGCATCCCGCATGACAGAGAGGACTGCGTTGTAAACCGCGCGCTGGCGGTCCGTGAAGCGGCCTGATACCGGGATGCAGCGCGTCATGTCGGACGCGTAGTTGCCGTACTCGGCGCCCACGTCCATCAAAATGACATCGCCTGCCTTGCACTCGGCCGAGTTTTCGATGTAGTGGAGGACACAGGCGTTGGAACCTGATCCGATGATGGGCGTGTACGCGAAGCCACGAGAGCCGCGGCGCAGGAATTCGTGCATGAACTCCGCCTCAATCTCATATTCCATGACCCCGGGCTTGACAAACTGCAATACGCGGTCAAAACCCGCCTTGGTGATGTCGCATGCCCGCTGCATCTGATCGATCTCGGAGGGCTGCTTCAAGGCGCGGATGGAATGCAAAATGGGCGCACTGCGTTCAATCTCGTGGTTGGGGTACTTGGCGCGAAGGGCCGCGTTCTCGCGGTCGGTGCGGGTCTCCACTGTGAGACGGGCGCGGGTTTGTTGGTTGTCATTGAGGTAGAGCGACTGCGCCTCAGACATCAAGCGGTGAAGCGTCCGTTCGAACGCCGTCGTCCATTGGACGTTGGCAATGCCCGTCTCCGCGGCAGCTTGGGACTTTGTGAGTTTGGCTCCCTCCCAAATCGCCAATTCTTCGTTCGTTTCAGTAGAGAACAAAATCTCCCGATCTGCAGGGTTGTGGGCGTCGGGGAAAAGCAACAGCACCGTCTCCTCTTGGTCCACGCCGGTCAAATAAAAAATGTCCGCGTGTTGCTTGAAGGGCAACGTTCCATCCGCGCTGGTGGGGTAGATGTCGTTGCTGAAAAACAAGGCAAGCCCACTGGGCTTCATGGCCTTCATGAATGCTTCTCGGTTCCGAGTGTAAAGGTCGGATGGGAGTTTTTGGTAACGCATGCCCCGAAGGTACAGCCCACGGCGCGCACCTATGCGGGGGTGGAGCTACCTTCGCAGCATGAGCGAACGCATTTCCACCTCCAACGCCCCCAAACCTGTGGGCCTGTATCCACATGCACGTCGTGTGGGCAACCTTCTGTTTTTGAGTGGTGTAGGCCCGCGCACGGCGGGCAGTGACGCCAACGACAGCGGCGTTCCTGGGCTCGATCTCGACCACAACGGCAACTTCAAGGCTTTCGATTTTGAAGCCCAAGTGCACAGTGTTTTTGCCAATGTCAAAGCCATCCTCGAAGCAAGCGGGAGCAGTTGGGAGCAGTTGGTGGATGTCACCGTTTTTTTGGTGGACATGAACCGCGACTTCCACACCTTCAACCGCCTTTATGCGGAATATTTCAAGGACAACCAGCCGTGTCGAACCACCATGGAAATCAACCGGCTTCCGACCCCCATCGCCATTGAATTGAAGTGCATCGCCACCATCGCCTAACTTGCCCGTATGCCCCAAGATCAACCCCTAGATCCCGCGTTTGACCCCGCCATTATAGACAAGCTCAAGCAGCTGCAAGAGAAGTACGCCGCGATGGGCCAAGACCTCAGCAGCTACCTTGATGGATTGTTGTACGCCGACTACCGCACCTATTGGGACTTGATCCACCTCGACACCTTGCTGAGTTTGCAGCGTCCTCAAACGCCGTTTCACGACGAAGTGGTGTTCATCGTGTACCACCAAATCACGGAGCTGTACTTCAAGCTGACGTTGCACGAGTACGATTTGATGGCCCAAACAGCGAGGGAACAAGGGGGAACGGTTTCCAACGCCTTTTTGCTGGAACGTGTGCGACGGGTGAACAGGTATTTCGAAGCGTTGACCACCAGTTTCGACATCATGGTGGATGGCATGGACCCCAAGGAATTCATGAAATTCCGCATGTCCTTGCTTCCTGCATCGGGGTTCCAAAGCGCACAATACCGGAAAATTGAAATCTGTTCAACCTCCTTGGACCGCATTGTGCACCACAACATGCGTGAAGACTTTGCGGGGTATCCCATGGCCGACATTCCCAAGCTCATGGACCACCTCTACTGGAGGGAAGGCGCTGTGGAATTGAAAAGTGGCCAAAAGACGCTGACCCTCAAACAATTTGAAGAGAAGTACGACGACGACCTTCAGCGTTTGGCCCGAAAAATGTACCCCAGCAATGTCCGGTCCTTGGCGGCCGCCCTCCCCGATGGCCCTTCGGAAGAATTGAAAGACGCCATGCGGTGGTTGGACATCAATGTCAACGTCAACTGGCCTCTCGCACACTACAAAAGTGCCGTAAGGTATCTGCACAAGGACCCTGTGGATTTGGCAGCGACAGGCGGAACCAACTGGCAGAAGTACTTGCCCCCTCGGTTCCAAAAAAGAATTTTCTTTCCCGAATGTTGGAGCGAACAAGAACGTGAAGAGTGGGGCAAGGGTTGGGTCATGAAAGAAGTGCTGGGGGCCAAGCAATGAGCGGCACACCATGGTCATGGAGGTGGGCGTTTGTAGCGGCTTTGGCCGCCGTTTGTACTTGGGGTTGCGGATGGACCAGCCAAGATGGCGGGGGCACGGGGGATGCCTTGTTGGCAGAGGTGCCTCCGCCCACCATTCGGTTTGGCATCGTTTGGGACAGCCTTGTGGTGGACTCAGGCAAGGTTCAACCAGGCAAGAGCTTGTCCCATCTTTTGGACCCTGCAGGCATTGGGCCAGGCAAGGTGGCCACCTTGGCTGCCAACAGCAGAAAGACCTACGATGTCCGCAACATGAGGGCCGGACGCGATTGGTGGTTGGCCTCGGAACGGCTCCGAGACAGCTTGGGCCAAGCCATTGGCCAGGAGCCCAAGTGGTTGATTTACGAGCGCAACCCGAAGGACTATGCCGTGTTCTCCTTGGGCGACACGCTGGGGGTAAAATTGGGGTCCTACCCTGTCGACACGGTGTATGCCAGGGCCCAAGGGACCATTGAAAACAGCCTCTACCTCGATCTGGACCGTGGGGGCCATCCGAGCAGCTTGGCCGTGGCCATGGCGAGTGTGTACGCTTGGACCATTGACTTCAGTCGTGTCCAAAAGGGGGACACGTTTGACGTTCTCTACCGAAGAGAAATGGTCAACGGTGACCCGGCGGGCATTCCCACTGTCCTATCGAGCACCTTCACGCATTGGGACCGGGCCTTGTCTGCCTATCGCTTCGAAGAAGGTGGCGCGGCAGGGTACTTCGACCTCGAGGGGGGCTCTCTCCAAAAGGTCTTCCTCAAAGCTCCTGTGGAATTCAGCCGCATCTCGAGCCGCTACAATCCCAAGCGCTTTCACCCTGTACTGAAGAAGGTCAAAGGGCATTTTGGCACCGATTATGCTGCCCCCACCGGCACCCCCATCGTCTCGGTCGGAGACGGGGTGGTGACCAAAAGCAGCTACACCTCAGGGAACGGGAAATATGTGAAGATCCGACACAATGGGACCTACGAAACCCAATACCTGCACATGTCCAAAAGGGCGGTCAAGCAAGGCCAAAGGGTGAAACAAAACCAAGTCATTGGCTACGTCGGTTCCACAGGGCTCGCCACAGGACCACATGTTTGTTTTCGGTTTTGGAAAAATGGCAAGCAAATCGACCATCTCAGGGAAGACTTCCCCCCCTCCGACCCCATCAAGGAAGACCTTCAAGCCGACTTTGCGCTAGAGGTCAACCGACTGGATGCCCTTCTCCAACGTTTGAGGCCCAATGCCCAGGGTGTGTCGATCAGCTCATCGCCTGGTCCAACAGCGCCCTAAGCTCTGACCTGTCCTTGTCTGACAAGGAGGGCACTGCGTCTTGCCGGTAGTACAAATGAAGAAGACGGGCTTTCCATTGGGCTGGGACCCACTGGCCCAAACGTCTTTTCAAGCCCCAACGGGTGAGCACTCTGTTCAACCCTTCCAGCCGCGAAAGCCCGGCTTTGTTGGCGTCTTCTGAACGGGCGCCGGAAAACAAGGTTCGAGGGCTCAACCCCAGCCACTCCTGCAACTCCTCCCACGTTGATTCAAGACGTAGCGCGCCGGGTTCAAGGACGAGCAGTTGCTCCGGAGGGAAACAGGCGCGCCATCGGGCGAGTTGGGCTTCGTACATGCTCAGTTCCAAAAAAAGCTCGCTTCTACCCCAAGACGGGTCTGGATGAGCCATGTCCTCCTTGACAGCATCAACAACAGATCCGGACACAAAACCGTATTTCCGCGCCATCAAATAATGGGAGTACATCCTGTCGATTGGATCGCGCAAACTCACCACAATCTTGGCCTTGGGATGCGCAGCGGCAAGGGCTTGAGGTGCCGACTTGGACCACAGATAGGATGTGCTGCATTCTCCCACAATGCGGTGCTTCTCGTTGGCCCCACGGAAGAGCCTCGCATACTCCTCTTGGGTCTCAATGAACCCCACTTGGCGTTCAGGCAGAGGGTCGCCAAGCTTCAAATACGCACCGTGGTCCAGCCTCGTGTTCGCCCTGAATGCCCTAGAAAACCTAGAAGGATCGATGTCATTGCCGCTGTAAAAATTGGGCTCCTTCATGGGGCTCAGAAACACCTCTGGGTGCTGTTTCAAGCGGGCATAGAGGGTAGTGGTTCCGCACTTGGCCGCGCCAATCACGAAGAAATTCACCTTGGACAACGGAGATGCATTCATTTCGCAGGTGGGGTTGACAGGGCCTTCCATACCGACAGTCCCAAGGTGCGCTGCACCGCCCAAGCCGCCGCAAGATTCCACATGCACATCGTCGCCGCCGTGGCTGCCGCAGCGCCCACGATGCCAAACCTCGGGATGGCCCAAAGGTTCAGCCCCACGTTCAATGCCGCAGCCGCCCAAACAATGCGTTGGGCCATGCGTTCACGACCTGTCATGTTCAAGAGGTACATCACGGGACCACAGAGGGCATTCACCATTTGTCCGGCAGCCAACCACCTCAGACAAGAGACCCCAGCCACAAAGGAAGGTCCAAACCATCCCAACATCCACTCGGGAAACAATGCAAGGACCACGAATGCCGGAACGCTGAAGGCCACGTTCAGCCTTGTGGCTTGCCGCAGGCCCTGGAGCAGGCCCGCTTGGTCACCGACGGCATGGCGCTGGGCAAACCACGGAGCTGCATAGCTGTTGACGGCGGCCTGAACCAACGTCACCAAGGCGGCCAACCTGAATGCCACGCGGTACACCCCCACCTGAGACTCCTCCATGAAGTGCCCCAACAACAAAGTGTCCGTCCAGCTCATCACTAGAAACATGGCCGATCCCAACAACATGGGCCACCCCGTCTGGAACATGTTCCTCCAGCCCCATTCATGGTTGTCTGCCGTTGCCAGGCGCTCAGAATTGCGGGACCAAAGTGCCCAGGTCAACAGCGCCATCGTGCCTGCAAAGGCAATGACAACAGCATAGGCATAAGCTGAGAATATTCCGCCACGGAAAAGCCACAACACGAGCACTGCCAGCGCTGTGACCAAACCTTGTTGTGCAAGGGCGTGGCTCCGCATGAACGACAATCCCCGCAACATTTCAGAAGCCATGCCCCAAAGCGCCACGAATGGGACACCGAACGCAACAAGACGCCATATGTGCACCGCTTCGGCATCCCCCAGCCACTCTGCCAAACCGCCCGAACATCGCCACAAAAGTGCTGCCATCACCAAAGAAGCCAAGAAAACCACCCCAAAGGCACGACGTACAAGCGGCCGTTGCACTTTCGATTCTTCCTTGGCCCCAGAGGCCGCAAGCCATTTGACCATCACACCGTCCAATCCCATCCGAGAGAGCATGGCGGCAATGGTCAAGACAGTGAGTCCCAATTCAAATCGGCCAAAGACCTCAGGCCCCTCCTGACGGCTCACGGACCACGCGAGGCCATAACCTGCGGCCGCGCCCAGAAGCTTGGCGCCCAGCATCCAGGCGGAAGCACCAAGAAATCTTGAGGAAACAGAAGAGGGCGTCGTCGAGCTCACAGCCCAAAGGTAGACCTCCCGTACCTTCACCACTATGTCTCTGCGACAGGTCCTCGATTCCCATGCAGCATCTTTGGTGCTTCGACGACGACGCTGGAAGTTGGAGCGACACCTCCACATCTTCAGTTCCCCAAGAGGAGGCAGCACCTGGCTCATGTCCATGCTTTCTCAACTTCCAGGTGTCATCCCCGTGTGGGAACCCTTTCACCGCACCAAAGGTGTGGTGCCGCATGGGTGGGGTGCACGGCCGGTCCCAGCGGCCTTGAGTGTTTATGATCTGGGCCACTTGCGCGATGTGTTCTCAGGGCGAAAGCACAATGCATGGACCTGCTCGCGGGCATCTATGTCCCTCGCCTGGAAGGCCGAGACCCTCCTTTTCAAGCACGTCCGGGCCAACCACCTCCTCACGTGGCTCCTTGCAGAGGGCCCAATGGAATCCCCGCCCATTTTGTTGGTCCGGCATCCGTGGGACATCGTGGTGTCACAAGTCAAAGCCTTCGGCGCGAGGGGGCTCGACCTCGACGTTCACGAGGTCTTTCCGGGCCACCCAGACCTGCACCAACGTTGGCCTGAATTGAAATCCTTGGAAGACCCCTTGGTCCGTCAACTTCACATCTGGTGCCTCCTCAATACAAGGGTGGTACAAGAGACCGCCCAACGCCATGACATCGTTTTGGTCCATTACCACGACCTCGTCCTGTCGCCAAAATCGGAAGTGGCACGCATCGTCCGTGAATTGGGCTGGCAGCCTCGCGACAAGGATTGGGAAATCGACGCTTACCTGGAGGCCTTGGATCCAAATCGATCGAGCGACACGGATTTTCGAGGCGAACGCAAGGCCGAGGCGACAGAGCAACTTTGGAAGAACCAAGCGGGTCTGTCCCAAGAACGTCTGCAGGAACTTCAAGACGTCCTTGACCAACACGGGTACACCCTGCACCGCATGGGGGCCATTGCACCCCTCAAAAAGCGCTGAAAGGCCGGCGTATTTAGCCTACGAACAGGGAGAGAAGCCCAAGAATGTCTGCCACATTCACCGAGCCATCCTGGTCCAGGTCTGACGCCCCGCAGTCGGATGCGCAACCAAAATCCGCGAGAAGTCCCAACAAATCACTCACCCCAATGAAGCCATCGCAGTCCAGATCGCCCGCATCACATGTCACGCAGGACCCATCGTTGTAGGTGGCTTCCATGTCAAAGTTGATGGCAGTCTCATCCGTGCACCCAAGCACTTCGAGATTGGACATGTCAAAGGGCTCGGCTGGAACCACCATCAGTCCACCCACCGAAAAACCACCTGGCAATGCGTCGTTTGCCACCAAAACCAACCCCGCCTGACCCGCAAAGCCTTGTCCATCGAGAACGGTGAACTGCCCCATCAGGTGAAGACCATCCACGACAAGCCGCTCATTCAAAATCGACCCTGCCACTGCAAGCATGCCGGACCCCCCAACTTCTTCCGACGACCATTCGCCCGATTGAAACGACAAGCCCTGTTCAACCGCGGACCGCTCAAATGTGTAGGGGTTCCCAAACCCGGCCGATGCACTCCACAAATCAGCAACGGTCCAAAAAGAAGAATGCTCCACCTCGGGGAACACCGGGAAAAACAAAGGATCAATGTCGTCTTGCTTGGGCAAAGCATCCTCCTGTGCACCTGAAAAAACCGACACAAAAAGGCCCCCTGGTGCGTCGATGAACCAAGGCGCGCTGTCGTCGCCCCAGAGGCCCATCATGCGCAACTCAGAACCAGCCACAGGGTCGAAATCTGCAAACAAACGGTACGTCTTCGCCCCTGCAGGAATGTCACCGAGTCCCTCTGGGTGCTCTGCGACCATCTCCAGGACCCAGCCCTGAAAGGTCGAGGCCACCGCATCGGGGAGCATCACCTCCTCCACCCCGTCCCCATCCAAATCGGAACATTGCTGCTGCTGCAGACTGGTGAAAAGAATGTAATCATGGACATTGCGTGTCCCGTCTCCATCCAAATCGCACCAACCAGGACCCACCTCCGCATCATTGGGGATGGAGTCGCCCCAAGCCAAGTGCTGGACCATGGAAAAAAAATCCGTGTTGGTGATCACACCATCATAACTACCTTCCACACAGCCGCAAGGCAAGGACTGGCCATAGGCCATCGATGCGCTCAAAAGGGTCGTCAAAAGGATGGGAAATTCATTTCTCATCTCCTCATAGTAACTGTTTTTTGCGAATCCTCATCCACCGGCAGTGAAGGCCAAACCATACAGCTTCATTTGTTTCACCATAGACTGCAGGCCGTTGCTGCGTGTGGGGCTGAGGTGGCTGTGGAGGCCAATGTCGTCGAGGAAGGACAAATTGGCCGAAGCGATGTCGGCAGCAGATGCGTCGCTGAGCACCCGCACCATGAGCGCCGCCAAGCCTTTCGTGATGATTGCATCGCTGTCTGCCGTGAACATCACCCGACCGTCGTCGCCTTTTTTGGCTGCCAACCACACACGGCTCTGGCATCCCTTGATGAGGTTGTCCTCCACCTTGTCCTCAGGGTCAATAGGGGCCAATTCCCTCCCCAACGAAATGATGTATTCATATTTCTCCATCCAATCGCCAAACATGGCAAACTCCTCTACAATTTCTTCTTGACGGTCGTCGATTCCTGTGGCCATGAGTCAAAGGTAGGGTCTGTAGGCGCGCTGCTTCAGCCGCGATGTTGGGCGGCTTTCAACGCAGCATGGTCACCGCCCGGGCCACGCCATCTGCAAGTCGATCCACTTCCTGCAAGGTGTTGTAAGCGCCAAAGGAGGCGCGCACCGTGCCAGGGATGTCCCACTTGTCCATCAGAGGTTCAGCGCAATGGTGACCCGTCCGAACGGCGATGCCGAGTTGGTCCAACAACGTGCCCAAATCGTACGGGTGCACCCCATCGACCAAAAAGGACACCACCCCGGCCTTGCAGGGTGCCGTTCCGTAAAAACGCATCCCCTGAACTTCGCCAAGCCTGGCGTGGGCGTGTTCGGTCAGCGCGTGCTCATGGGCCGTCAATGCCGACACCCCCACTTCACCCATCCACTGAAGGGCGGCACCAAGGGCAATCCCACCGCTGATGTGTGGGGTCCCAGCCTCAAACTTGTAAGGAAGCTCGTTGTAGGTCGTGCCTTGCTCAAAGCTCACAGAACCGATCATCTCGCCACCCCCTCGCCAGGGCGGCATATCCTCCAACAAGCTTTGACGGCCGTACAACACACCAATCCCCGTGGGGCCATATGTCTTGTGGCCACTGAAAACATAGAAATCCACCCCCAAGTCCTGCACGTTCACTTGGAGGTGTGGCACCGCTTGGGCTCCGTCCACAAGCACCTTGGCCCCCGCCTCGTGGGACTTCGCGGTCCAATGCTTGACATCATTCACCGTGCCAAGGGCGTTGGAGACATGCATGAATGCCACCAGCTTGGGGCCTTGCAACAAATGTGCTTGGAACATGTCTTCGTCCAGGGTACCATCTGCATTCAATTCCACGACCAAAATCCGGAACCCTTTCTCCTCTGCCAGCATCTGCCATGGCACAATGTTGCTGTGGTGCTCCATGCGGGTCAACACCATGCAATCGCCCTGCTGAAGATGTTGTCGGCCCCATGTCTGCGCGACCAAATTGATGCCGTCTGTCGCCCCACCCACAAAAAGCACTTCCTGCGCGGAGGCCGCACCAATGTGGCTGCGGATGATTTCCCTGGCCCCCTCGTAGGCTTCAGTGGCCTCCTGAGCCAAGGAGTGGACCCCGCGGTGGATGTTGCTGTGGTGCTCCGCGAGATAGCGGGCTTGAGCGTCAATGACCGCTTGTGGCTTTTGGGCGGAAGCAGCGCTGTCGAAATAGGCCAAAGGGTGGCCATTCACCTCTCTTGAGAGAATGGGGAACTGCGCACGGATGGCGTCAACAGAAAAGTGGCCAGTTGATGTCATGGGAATACTCTTTCAAGTCGTAGAAGTTACTCGTGGTTTCCGTCCCCTCCTTGAATGGTAGAATCAAGGGCACCTGTCACAAAAATTACGGATGAGTGAGAGGTACATCATGGTGGGGGTTCACATCCAACCGTGGCGCTCGGAGAGCAACGTCTCGACTTCTGCCGCCACCTCTTCACTCCCCATCCCAGCCAGTACGTCGCCAATGAAAGCTTGCACCATCAACGCGCGTGCTGCCCGTTCTCCAATGCCTCTGGATTTCAAGTAAAACATAGCTTCGTCGTCAAATTGACCCACCGTGCACCCGTGGGAACACTTCACATCGTCCGCATAAATTTCCAACTCCGGCTTGGCGTTGATGCTTGCGCCTTGGTCCGCCACAATGTTGGCGTTTTGTTGGTATGCATTCGTCTGCTGGGCCTCTTGGCGAACAAACACCTTCCCGTTGAACACCCCTGTTGAGCGATCGTACAAGATGCCCTTGTAGAGCTCGCTCGATGTGCAATTGGGCACGGTATGGTCCATGGTGGTGTGGTTGTCCACATGCTCCTGGTCCTTGGGCAAGTACACCCCATGCATGATGGTATGTGCACCCCGTCCTTTTTGAACCACGTCCAGCTCGTTCCGCACCCAATGGCCTTGAACCGTCATGGTGTGGATCCTAAAGGTGCTGTCCGACGCCTGGGTCACGTGCTCGTGGGCCAAATGAAAGACCTTTCCATGCTCGTTTTGAACCTTGTCCAATCCCAAACGGGCACCGCGACCCACATGACCCTCCAGCAAGGCATTCACCATGCCTGTCGCATCGGCGGAGGAGGAATGCCAAACCACAACTTCCGCTGACGATTGGTCGCCCATCACAATCCGATGCCTGGGGCAAACCGCCAAGTCGGACCCCGTAACATGATGATGGACAAGCAATGGACGGTCCAATGTGACCCCTGCCTCAAGCTCCAGGTACACACCGTCTTGTGCATGGGCCGCGTGCACCGCGCCCACCCATTCCCGTTCGTGGTAACCGGACCAATCTGCATCGTCTCCTTGAAGGCGACCCTCGTCCAACGCCTGAAACAGCGGCATGCAAATGACGCCATCAGCCACCGGCAAATCGCACGCCTCCGTCACGACATGGCCATTCACCAAGACCACACGGTAAGCATCAAGGCCTGGGATCGGCTGCACATGAACATCCTCGGGAATCCCTTGAGGTACCTCAGGGCTGTTCAAAGGTTGGGCCAACATCGCCGTCAACGGGCTGTACTTCCAACGCTCTGAGCGACGCGTGGGCACAGGTAGGCGATCCAATGCCGCACGACCTGCCTCTGCCACAGAGGCGAGACCTGAGGAGGTGGAAGGCGTCAAGCCCTCCCAAAAAGTTTTGGATATCAGCGTCGAATCGACCATCACACGGCAGCCTCTTTGATCCAATCGTATCCCTTCTCTTCCAACTCCAAGGCCAATTCTTTGGTGCCAGACTTGACAATTTTGCCATCGGAAAGCACATGAACATGGTCGGGCACAATGTGGTCCAGCAAGCGTTGGTAGTGGGTGATCACCAAAAAAGAACGGCCTGCCTCGCGCATGGCGTTCACACCCTGCGAGACAATGCGAAGGGCATCGATGTCCAAACCACTGTCCGTCTCGTCCAAGATGGCCAACTTGGGCTCCAACATGGCCATCTGAAAAATTTCGTTCCGCTTCTTTTCGCCTCCAGAAAACCCTTCGTTCACACTTCGGTCCCTGAGCCGGCCAGCCAGTTCCACCAAGGCGGATTTTTCTTTGACAAGGGCCAGAAAATCCTTCGCGGAGATGGCCTCCATGCCACGATGTTCACGCTGGGCATTGATGGCCGCTTTCATGAAGTTCAGGTTGCTCACACCAGGAATTTCGACGGGGTATTGAAAGGCCAAGAAGAGGCCCTCCCGCGCGCGGTCGCTGGCATCCATGTCAAACAAATCGGACCCATCGAAATCCACAGATCCCTGGGTGACTTCGTAATCTTCTCGTCCTGCAAGCACCGAAGCCAAAGTGGATTTTCCAGAGCCATTCGGGCCCATGATGGCGTGCACTTCTCCAGGAGCAATCTCAAGGTCAAGCCCTTTGAGGATGGCGGTTTGATCCACTTTGGCGTGGAGGTTTTTGATGGTCAGCATTAGCCTACGGATCCTTCGAGTGAAATGGCCAGGAGTTTTTGTGCCTCGACGGCAAACTCCATGGGCAACTTGTTGAGCACCTCCTTTGCGTAGCCATTGACAATCAGGCTAATGGCCTGTTCCTCGTCAATGCCCCTTTGGAGGCAGTAAAATATTTGATCTTCTCCAATCTTGCTCGTCGTGGCTTCGTGTTCCACTTTGGCCGTCGGGTTCTTGGTTTCGATGTACGGAAAGGTGTGCGCCCCGCATTGGTCGGTCATCAGCAAGCTGTCGCATTGACTAAAGTTGCGGGCCTTGTCGGCGTTGGGCATGATTTGTACCAATCCCCGGTAACTGTTTTGGGACTTGCCCGCAGAAATGCCCTTAGAGATGATGGTGGAGCGCGTGCGCTTGCCCAAGTGGATCATCTTCGTCCCCGTATCGGCTTGCTGCATGTTGTTGGTCACCGCAACACTGTAAAATTCGCCCACGCTGTCGTTGCCTTTCAGAATGCAACTTGGGTACTTCCAAGTCACTGCGCTCCCGGTCTCCACTTGGGTCCAGCTGATTTTGGACCTTTCATGTGCAATGCCGCGCTTGGTCACAAAGTTGAACACCCCTCCCTTTCCTTCTGCATCGCCTGGGTACCAATTCTGAACGGTGCTGTACTTGATCTCTGCGTCATCCAAGGCGACCAATTCTACCACTGCGGCATGCAGCTGGTTTTCGTCGCGTTGTGGTGCGGTGCAACCCTCCAAATAACTCACGTAGCTGGCTTCGTCCGCCACCAAAAGTGTGCGCTCAAATTGTCCCGTTCCTGCCTCGTTGATGCGGAAGTAGGTGCTGAGTTCCATGGGGCACTTGACCCCTTTGGGAATGTAGCAAAACGATCCATCAGTGAAAACCGCAGAATTCAATGCCCCGTAAAAGTTGTCGCGAACAGGCACCACCGAACCGAGGTACTTCTGGACCAATTCAGGGTGCTCTTGCACCGCTTCGCTCATGCTGCAAAAAATGATGCCCAGTTCCGCCAGTTTGTCTTTGAACGACGTGGCCACACTGACACTGTCCATGACAAAGTCGACAGCGACCCCGCTCAATCTCTTTTGTTCTTCCAACGAAATGCCCAATTTCTCCATCGTCTTCCGCAACTCAGGATCGACTTCGTCCATCGATGTGAGTTCCTTCTTCGCCTTCGGGGCGGCATAGTAAGAGATGGCCTGGAAATCCGGCTTCGTGTAAGACAAATGCGGCCACTCTGGCTCCGTCATGCCCTTCCAGGTTTCAAAGGCCTGCAGCCGCCAATCGAGCAACCAAGAGGGCTCGTTTTTTTTGGAGCTGATCAAGCGAATGATGTCTTCATTTAGGCCCACAGGCGCCTTGTCCGAGTCGATGTCTGTGGTGAACCCAAACTCGTAGGCTTTGCCGGTGACCTCCTCTAGGATCTTGTCTTCTTCGTTCGCCATCTTCATTGCTTTGCTCCTTCAGAGAGAGAAACTCTCGCCGCAGCCACAAGTTCGATTGGCGTTGGGATTGTGAAATTCAAACCCCTTGCCATTCAGCCCTCCACTGTAGCGGAGCTCGGTGCCCACCAAGTACAGAAAACTCTTTTTGTCCACGACCACCCGCACACCGTTGTCCTCGAACGATTGGTCGTCGTCTTGCGTCTCGTGGTCAAAATCCAGCTCGTACATGAGCCCGCTGCATCCGCCACCTTTCACACCCACGCGCACAAAACTGCCCTGTGGCCGGCCTTCCTCGGCCAGCAACTTTTGCACCTGCTCACGTGCGCTGTCGTTCACTTTGATCATAATGTGTGGAAAAACTAGGTCAAAAATACCCCATATGGGGGATGCAAAGATAGGTTGTTTGGAGGCGTTCCAAATAAGCCAATGGACCCAATTCCGGCGCCGGCGTCGCATCTTTGGGAAATGGCGACAAACGCTCCTCGACCCAAAACCTCCCAAGCACAGCTCACCACCCAGTTCACCACGGTGGTGGGCATGTCCTTGACCCTGTTTTTGCTGGGTGGACTCGGCATTGTGGGATGGATGGGGAATTGGGCCACCCGGGCACTGCGTCAACAGGTCCATGTGCAGGTTTATTTGCAACGCGAACTCTCCCCCAATCAATTGGCCTCCGCCCGATTGGCCATCACCGCCGACCCTGGTGTGGCCCAAGCCATTTATCTCGACCCAACGGAAGCCGCCACCCAGTTGGAGGAAGAATTGGGCGAATCCTTTGTCTCCTTCTTGGGCTACGTCCCCCTGCCTCCCGTGGTGGACGTGATGATGCAACACGAGCAGGCTGAACCCATGCTGCTGGAAGAAGCTGCCGAGCGTATGGAGGCCATCCCAGGCGTGGCCGATGTGGTGTGGCACAGCGACCTGCTCACCGCCATCCAAAGTGCCTTGGACCGTTGGACCCCCATGCTTTTGGGAGCAGCGGTGTTGGGCTTGTTGGTCGCCCTTGCCCTGTTGAACAACACCATCCGGCTCACGGTCTTTGCCCGGCGTTTCCTGATCCGAAACATGCAATTGGTGGGTGCGCGGCCACGGTTGATCCGCAGGCCCTTTATCGTCCAAGGATTGGTGCTGGGCATGACTTCGGGCATGCTCGCCTTTGCGGGTACAGCTGCTGCACTGACTTGGCTAAAAGAGGAGCTGGGCCATGTTCCCATGGTTTGGTTGTTGTGCCTTGCCGGAGCCTTCGTGATGGTGGGAGGGGCGCTTGGGGCCGGCTTCAGTGGCGTGGCCGTCAATCGGTACCTCAAGGCCGACCTTGCCAAACTGCACTGACCGTGGATACGGCTGCGGGGCTTACTTTAGCTTCATGAACGACGCTCCGAAGACTCATTTTGCATTCGGCCCCAGCAACTTTCGTTGGCTTGGCATCGGCATCGCCGTCTTGATCGTTGGGTACATCCTCATGAGTGGCGGCGGGTCCGATGACCCCAATGTGTTCGATGAAAGCATTTTCAGCTTTCGCCGCATCACCCTTGCTCCCACAGTGGTGCTTGCAGGCTATGGCATCATTTTCTACGCCATTCTGAAGAAGCGTTGATTTGGAGGCCCTGTCCTACCTCATCCTCGGCTTGGTCCAAGGCCTGACAGAATTCCTGCCCGTGTCAAGTTCAGGACACCTGACCCTTGGACAGGCTATGCTGGGACTTGAGCAAGAAGACTTGACCTTTACGGTGTTGGTGCATGGCGCCACCGCACTCAGCACCTTGGTGGTGTTTCGTGACGACATCAAGGCTTTGGTGCGGGGGGCGTTCGGACGAGGCGAGGAAGGCCAACAGGCTCGGACCTACATCGGGTATATCTTGTTGAGCGCCGTTCCAGCGGCCGCGGTGGGATTAGGGTTCAAGGATTCCATCGAAGCCCTGGCCAGTTCCCAATTCGTGGGAGGCATGCTCTGCATCACGGCAGGCATTCTCTTTTTTTCCCAGAAGGCGCAAAGCGGAGACCGTCCATTGCAATCAGGACGAGCCTTGACCATCGGGCTTGCACAAGCTTTGGCCATCCTTCCAGGCATCAGCCGATCGGGAAGCACCATTGGTGCCGCCTTGCTACTTGGGGTCTCTCGAAAAGAGGCCGCGCGGTTCTCCTTTTTGATGGCGCTTGTGCCCATTGGGGGGGCCACTTTGCTCACTGTAAAAGATCTCCTTGAACGCCCCGAGACAGACGCCATTGCTGGCGGACCGATGTGGGGCTATGCCTTGGGCACGGCCGCCGCATTCTTCAGTGGCTGGTTGGCATGCACTTGGATGATTCGCTTGGTCCAAAAAAGCAACCTCGCTGGCTTTGCGCTCTACTGTGCCGTTGTTGGCATTCTTGCACTTTTTTTAGGTTAATCTACACCAACCAACATGTCCAAACTCACCTCCTCGGTCCTCCTCCTTCCCTTGACCCTTTTGCTCTGTGCCACAGGGTGTGTTACCGTGACCTTTCCCGAACCCATGCCCATGCACCGGCGGGACCTCAAGTCCTTTCCCAAGACATGGCAAGGCGATTGGAGGGCGATGAATGACGGAGCAGCCGACGATGAAAATGCAGACGTCATGACCATTGGCCACGATCACATGCAAAGCGAGGGGCAAGACGACCTC
Organism: uncultured Flavobacteriales bacterium; assembly: GCA_963933635.1. Classification (GTDB taxonomy): domain Bacteria; phylum Bacteroidota; class Bacteroidia; order Flavobacteriales_D; family Sanyastnellaceae; genus UBA11663. The sequence goes on along the minus strand of CAWVVM010000004.1, from coordinate 58,441 downwards.
GTGCTCGGCAAGCAAGTTGTCTTGCGCCGCATGGGCAGACGACTTGTGCTGAACTTTGAGGAAGGGGGGGAAGATGTCCGATGGACGCTTGCAGTTGCCGAGAAGTCAGGAGATCAAATCAAAGTCCGTCATTTGGACCCCAAACTTCCTGGCGCATTGCGGCGTTGGGAGAATGTCATCGGAGAGGACCGAATCAAGCTTTTCTATGAAGAAGATGGCACCAGCGAAAACCTCCGCGAAGTGCAGTTGGACCCCCGTGGCAATGGCGCCTTCCGGCGTTTGATGCGATTCGAGTCATCCGAAACGATGACCTACCAGCGCGTGCGGAAGGAGCCGACTCCCTGAGACCGTGCGAACAAGGGTCACTTCACCTGTCCAGCTGAGCCTTCCAATCGAGCTGCCACCGCTTCCCAATTGACCATGCTCAAAAACGCTTGGATGTAGTCCTTTCGACGGTTTTGGTATTGCAGGTAGTACGCATGCTCCCACACATCCATCCCAAGGATAGGTGTTCCTGAACGCTCCACGCAAGAAGCCATCAGGGGGTTGTCCTGGTTGGGAGTGCTGGACACTTCAAGCGCCCCTTCTTGGTTGATGAAAAGCCATGCCCATCCACTGCCAAATTGTTTCGCCCCAGCCACCGCAAAGGCTTCTGAAAAGCGTTCGACACCACCCAAGTCCCTGTCGATCAATTGGGCCAAATTTCCTTCTGGCATCGCAGGCCCACCGGGTCGAAGAGCCTCCCAGTACAAACTGTGGTTGAAGTGCCCGCCGCCATTGTTGCGAACGGCGGTGTCCTTGGGGTTCACCTGCTGAAGAAGTTGGACCAAGCTCCCTGATGTCCCCCTAGAACGACCCGCCAAAGCGGCGTTCAACTTGCGGACATAGCCCGCGTGGTGCTTGCCATGGTGAACCTCCATGGTGGCCTGATCTAGGCTCGGCGCAAGGGCGTCGGTGGCAAAGCCAAGGGGCGGCAGAGCGAACGCATCTTCGCCCCAAAGACTGGTCCCATTCGGAACATTGTCCCCGCCCGCACAACCCAACCACGGCGCCAGCAACACGCCAGTTCCTGCCGCACCAGTGATTTTTAGAAATGTTCGCTTGTCCATGGCACAAAGATGCTGTGGAATGCGTTGGATTCAAGCCCCATCCACCAACGCATGTGAACACTTGGACAATGACCCGCCCGTTTGGACCCTCTTCTCCTTCGAACTTTCAACTTCAGCCCATGAAGCCATCTCCTTCCCATGTTCGGTTCACCAAATGGCTTGCTGCCATCGCCTTGGTTTTGTTGGGAACCATGGGGTGGGCTTGGTGGATGGTGGCGCAACATGGAGAAGAATGGAAGCGCTTGGGGGTGGAAGCGCTGAATGAAAACGTGACCGGAACCTTAACAATCGAAACCATCGGGTTGTCTTGGTGGAGAAGCTTCCCAGACGTCAGTGTGGACTTGACACAAGTTTCCATCCAATCCCCACAAGGTCAAGAATGGTTTCATGCCCAGCGCCTAGGCATGGAAATCGATGTTTGGAGCTTGATGTGGGACCATCCGACCCTAAAAACCCTGACCATGGACGAGGGTTCTTTGTTTCTTGAGGAGGTCGCCTCAGGTCGCTGGAATGTGGATGGTTTGCTGGCCCCAAAGGAACGCCTCGAGGACAACCCCTCCTTGGCCAGCCTCCCCTTGATGGAAATAACAGGCATGGCGGTCGAAGCGCAATGGCGAGATGGATCCTCATGGAGTGGGCGGTTGGTGCAAGCATCGATTGAGCCGGGTTTGGAAGGGCTTTCGTGGTCATGGGAAATGGACGTCAAAGAAGTCCAAGGCAGTGGAGGGGACCTGCCTCCGCTCCAACCCTTTGGCTTGTCATTCTCTGGGACGGCCCGTCAAGGTGCCTCGGACAAATGGGAGGGGGAGGGAAAGCTTTCAGCGGCAGGAATGTCGAGCCATTGGGGGGCTTTCATGACAGGCTCGGACTACACCGTGGAGCTCGAATGCACCAATGTCACCTTCGATGCCTTGGACGATCTACTTGTCCGTGGGCCTTGGAGTGGCAAGTGGTCATCTGAACACCAATTGGCCCTCCAAGTCAAGTTGACCGAGGGTGGTGTCGAGGTGGATTGGAATGCTCCGGAAAACGATGTTCATTTGGCGCCGGCGTGGACGGGCCTGAGCATGGCTTTGAACGGATCTCTGCAAGCAAAAGGAAGCGCAAGCCGAGGCCAAAGCGGCCCTTGGCGATGGGAAGTGACGGAGGCCAAGCTCCAAGGGGCTGGCTGGCAAATGGAAGGCTCGGTGATGCCTGAGGACCACTCTGCTCTGGCCTTCCAGGGGAAAGCTTCGCTGGATATGGTCACGCCCTTTGACGCCTGGGTTCCATCCATGTCGGAATCCATTCGGTCGGCCCTTCCTGCTTCGGGAAAAACCCATGCGGAGGGTCGCCTTCGACTCCATCCCACAGATGGATTCATTTCCTTCGAGGGCAGCATCCAGCTCCAACGCTGGGCCGGAGTGCTCGATGGCATTCCGTACCTCATCGACGCCCCAAGTTTGGCTTGGCGCCCATCCTCTCTCGACGCAGACTCTTTGTTTGTCCAGTGGGCAGGGAACGAAGGCTGGCTGCAATGTCGTGGCCTGACACCACGGACTTGGTGGGAAGGAGGTGCTCTGAAAGGCACTGTGGACATCGATGCCACTAGGTTGAGTGTGGACCCCATCTTGACGTTCTGGGACCACTTGGACAAGCGTCCCGCAACAGAAGCCCTGCTTTTGACCCCTGGATCTTCGCTTGCCTTGAATGTCTCTTCCCAGTTTTTGGAATGGGACAACCTCGAATGCACCGAACTCTCCCTTCGAAGCGAATGCACCCACAACCGGTGGAACATTCGAAGCGCGCGGCTCAAGGGATTAGAGGGTCAAGCGCAATTGGAAGGAGGTCTAAAGCCAGGGCGCGCTGGATGGATGTTGGGTCTAAGAGGAACGCTCGATGACGTCTCTTTGCCAGAGCTGTTCTCGACCTACCAAGATTTTGGCCAGGGTTTGCTTCGCCATGAGCACCTACAAGGGGCCGTCTCCCTGGCAGGGAGCTTGGCCATGAGCTGGGACCTCGGAGGAGGGTGGCACGGAGAGCAATTCACGGCCAGCCTTGAAACTGAGATTCGCCACGGACACCTTCAAGGACTGGAAGCCTTTGACGACATGGCCAACTATCTGGCGGAGCATCGACTCATGGCCCCCCTCGTCGATCCCGACGACCTTCGCGGAAGGCTCAAGGACATCGACTTCCGCCCCATTGATCAGCACATTGAGGTGTCACAACGTCGTGTGGATTTGCCCAAAACCCTGATTGAGTCCTCGGCCATGAACCTCAGCGTCGAAGGCGTCTACACCTTCGACCATCTCATGGACTACACCATTGGTTTTGCCTTGAGGGACCTTCGTGCCTCGGCCTCGGATGCCCTAGGAGTGATGGAAGACGACGGGCTAGGAAGCCAGTTCTTTTTGAACATGTCAGGACCCGTCTCAGAGCCCATCTATTCGTATGACCGCGCTGCTGCCCGTACCCATCGGAAAAACGCCGTGGAAGCTGAAAAGCAACGCCTTCGTGAGGCCTTGCGAGGGGAAAGTCCCAAGGACCCTCGTCCCAAACGGCCCCGGTTGTTGGACAGGGTGCGCCAAGATCAAGAAGATGCGGCACCTGACCGCTCCGACTTGTTGAACCCCGACGACGACGATTATCTTTGAGCATGGAGCCCTTCAAGATCCAAGATGTCCAACAGCAACTTGTCCATTGCCAAAATGCGCTTGACCAAGCACGGCTAGATGGTTGGGACCCTGATCTTGTCTTGGCATTTGAAGAGGCCACCCGGATTCTCCACGAAGGCGCCATTGTCAGACGACACCTTGCCTCGAACTCAATGTTCGCTACGCCACCAGAGGTGCCAGGCGAAACAACAGAAGCCCAGCCCCTTGCGGCACCCAAAAATCGACTGCTCGAACCTCCAGAAGATGAAGAGTTAGCACCCAAGAATCAAGTGGACCTGATCTCAAGCATTGGCGAATTGACGCTGGCCGAGAAACTGGCCCTTAAGCCGCTTCAGACCGTTGCCGAAGGCATGAGCATTCTTGACAGGGCCCAGTTCACCAGTGTCTTGTTTTCTGGCGAGGAGGAAATCTTTGGCACATTGCTTGGAAAGCTTGAGCGAGCCTCCACACAAGAAGAAGCGCTGTCGCTTTTTCAGGAAGCCCTTGCAACCTCTGGCGACTCTGAAGAGATTGAAGAGCTCAAAGAGTCTTTTGCCAAACGCATCATGCGAACCTTCGTCTCATGAGTGGAGGCAAACTTGTGGTCGTGCCCACGCCAGTGGGCAACCTGGGAGACATGACGCCAAGGGCGATCGAATGGTTGAATGAAGCCCATGTCGTCCTGGCAGAAGACACAAGGACCACTGGAAAGCTTTTGCGTCACTTTGGCATTGAGACTCCATTGCGATCCTTTCACCAGCACAATGAACACCGTGCCTTGGAGGGGGTGGTCCGAGAGCTGCAAGGAGGCATCACCCTTGCGCTTTGTTCCGATGCAGGAACTCCTGGCATTTCAGACCCTGGATTCCTTTTGGTGAGGGCCTGCGTGGACGCTGGGATCGACGTCGAGTGCCTTCCAGGAGCCACGGCCTTCGTCCCTGCGTTGGTCACCTCTGGACTCCCCACCGACCGATTCTATTTCGAGGGGTTTCTTCCACACAAAAAAGGCCGGCAGAAAAGGCTGTCCGCATTGCTTGACATGCCTTGCACCGTGGTGCTCTACGAAAGCCCCCATCGTGTGGCCAAATTGATGGCCCAAATGAAGGAGGCAGGAACAGGAGATCGGCCTGTTTCACTCGCGCGCGAGATCTCCAAATTGCACGAGGAAACGGTTCGGGGCACGGTCGACGAATTGATTCTTCATCTCGAGGGGCACCCTGCGAGAGGAGAATATGTCGTCGTGATTGGCGCGGCCCCCTAAAACACCACCCTTTGCACCTCGTTGACCCGCTTGACGGGAACAACTGTCAACCCCTTGGGCGGTGTGGGATGCGAACCGTGGCCTGAAATCAACATCCTCTCCATGCCAAGGCGTGCGGCCTCGGCCATGCGCTGTTCGAGCCTTGGGACAGGCCGAATCTCCCCACTCAATCCCACCTCACCGGCAAAGCAAGTGCGGTTGTCCAGCGGAAGGTCCAAGCTGGAGCTCAAAATGGCGGCCACCACAGCGAGATCATTCGCGGGGTCTTGGATTTTCAATCCCCCCGCCAGATTCAAAAACACATCCAACACCCCCAGTTTGAACCCACAGCGCTTTTCCAAAACCGCAAGAAGCATGTTCAACCGACGCAAGTCGAAGCCTGTTCCAGACCGTTGCGGTGTGCCATAGACCGCCGTACTGACCAATGACTGAATCTCCACCAAAAGTGGTCGGGCTCCTTGAATGGACACTGCGACTGCAGAGCCACTTTCCGCAGAACCCCGCTCTCCCAACAGCACTTCACTCGGATGGTCCACGGCAGACAAACCCTCTCCTGTCATTTCATAGATCCCCAATTCAGCGGTGGTGCCAAAGCGATTCTTTGCCGCGCGAAGCATCCGGTACGCATGGTGCCGATCTCCTTCAAATTGCAACACAACATCCACCATGTGCTCCAATACCTTGGGGCCGGCGAGCGACCCTTCCTTGGTGATGTGCCCCACCATGAAAAGCGGCGTTCCCGTGGTCTTCGCAAAGGCCGTCAAGGCGGCCGCCGACTCCCGAATTTGACCGACCGAACCGGGCACACCATCCTGGTCAGGAAGGTCGAGGGTTTGGACAGAATCCACGACTACGAGTGAGGGCCTTTCCTCCCGCAATGCATCGAGCACAGCAGGCACTTGCGTTTGCGGAAAGATCAACGCCGAAGGAGCAATCTCGCCAAGGCGGTTGGCGCGCATGCGCACTTGTTCTGCGCTTTCCTCCCCACTGACATACAAAACCTTCGCGCCTGTAGCTGCCACCTGCAAGGCCACTTGAAGCATCAAGGTGGATTTGCCAATGCCAGGCTCTCCGCCCAAAAGCACGACTCCTCCGGGGACAGCTCCCCCACCAAGCACTCGGTTCAACTCTTTGTCTCCCATGCTCAACCTTGGCATCTCAGCCACATCAACCTCGGACAATGGTTGGATCCGAGGCGCTTGCAACATTGCCACACCAGTGCGTTTGCCACGTTGTGACAACTCCTGCACTTGTTCCTCCTCCACGGTATTCCAGGCCTTGCATTGGGCGCATTGTCCCACCCACTGAGGGTGGGCATGACCACATTCAGAGCAAACGAACCGTTTTTTGGTTCTTGCCAAACCTTAGCGGGAGCGGAAGATGTTCACCGTCCCTGTGAATTCTTCGCCGTTGGGAAGCAAGATGGTGTAGAAATAAACACCATCTGCGCTGTCGTAGCCATACCAAGGAGAGGCATTGCGGTAGTTTTCGTTCTCGTAAACCTTGTTGCCCCAGCGGTCGAAAACACGGACAAGCACCCCCTCAGGATCTTCCTCCCAAGGTTCCAAGCCAAGAATGATGAAGCCATCGTTGTATTCGTTGCCGTCTTTGGGCGTGAACACATTGGGAGGCAAGATTTCGCATTGCTGGACCTGGATGTCAAACTCGTGGGCAAGCCCGCCTGGGAGGCAAGGGTTGGCCACAGACGCCGTCATGGTCAAGTCGTAGCCCCAACAACTGGGCGGAAATTGCTCGCCTGTCAACAACAAGACATTCTCTGCCGCGAAGGACACCGTGGTGTCCGCACATTCCACCGTCCAAGAATAATCGCTGTACTCTGGGCCATTCATCTGAGCGTTGAGGTCAAACACCTCGGGCTGACCTGGACAAAGTGTCCTTGCACCTTCATAAATAGGCTGGGGGTTGTAGGTCGGGGCATCGCCAATGAAGACCAATCCACACTCCTCTTGAGGCTCGCAGCCGTAGGGGTCTTCCACCTGCACACAAATCTCCGTACCATTGATCTCCGTCTCCTCAGGAACGACCCATGTGAAGTTGTCGTCGACCGTGGTCACCGTACCATCGGGCCAAGTCACCGTGTAGTCTGCATATCCCGCCAAGAAAGCTGGGTTGACACCCAAGTCTGCAGGCTCTCCTGGCTCAATTCCTCCACCGTCGCAATCCGTGATGGAGCCGCCTGAAAACAATTCGATGTCAAGGGCGCTGACGATGTCAATGAACGCGCAGTCGCTGTCCCCCTCGGGGAAGCAACCGTTGGTCACCGTGACACAGTAAGAACCTGTCTCGTCCACCTCCCATTCGTTGTCGTCAACATCCTCAACAATGCTGCCGTTGTACGTCCACTCGTACTCTAAGTCTGTGTTCTGGTCGCCCGCAATGGGGTCCAATTCCAAGGTTGCCCCTTCTCCACACAAATAATCGTTCTCCAATACCGGTGCAAAAGCGGCGGTGATTTCCACCTGATCGGTCGCCTCTCCACATCCGTTCTCCACATCCACCACAAGTGTGGTTTCCGTGTATTGCGTCCAGGAGTATTCGTTGAAAGTGACGTTGTCGTTGCCAGGATAGGGCCAGTTGATCGTGGCCGCATCAGCGGGGTCAAAGATGAACGCCTCGATGTTGTAATTGTCACCATCGCATGCAAAAGCGATGCTGTCACCGCTCAAATCAATGGTTGGCGGCAAATTCACCTCCTGGTCATAGCATGTCTGTGTGCCGCATTCATCATCCGTAAAGCACAGCTCAAAGACTCCAAAACCTTCGGGCTGCCAAAAGGTGTTGTACTCGTTGGAGTTGCTGAAGGCATCGCTTGCTTCACCATCCTCCGTCCATGAGCCCAAGGCGGGCTGAACTTCGCAGAAAGCAGGAGCATAATACACCACCCCAGTGGCTAGGTCATTGATCTCTTGGCATGCCTCCGGATTGAGGCTGCAATTGTTGGCGCAATTCGACAAATTGAAACTGAAAAATTGATCGTTGGCGGGGTCTGCACTCACATAAGTGATCAATACCGAATCCCCAAACACCAATCCCAAGTCCGCCAAGTCCTGCACGTTGGCAAAACCTCCTGACGGCAGCGTCACAGTCGCGTTGGTGATTGTACTGTCGGCGTGGATGATGTCCACATTCAGGAAGGATCCCTGCCAACCGCTCAGAGAACTGAAAAGCTGAAGCTGAAGAAAGCCCTCTGCCGGACTTGAAAAGCCTCCAGAAAACTCCACTGGATCGTAAGGTCCCTCGCCACACACAGCCTCCACCGTCACTTCTGGAATGGTGGCCGCAGACGGAGAAATCACAAACGTTCGACGCCCTTCGCAACCTCCCTCGTCCACGACAGTGACTTGGAACACCCCAGCAGTGAGGGTGGCCGATGGGCCCTCCGAGGAAAGCACCTCTCCACCGCCACCATTCCAATCTCCGGCCCATATGTAGTCCACAAAATTCTCGTCATCGTCAGGAACCACCGTCACAGTAGCTTCTTGTCCAGGACATACCGTTTGCAAAGTCCCCTCTACAGTGGGGAGGTAATACGGCGTTTGAAAGACCTGGAAAGACTCTTTGACCACGCACCCAGATGCCGTCTCTCCAGTCACCACGAAGGTCCCTCCAAATGGGATGGTCGCCTCATTCGCCTCCCAGTAATCACTGTTGAGGTTCCAACTCCACTCCACGATGGGCTCATCCCCGCCGTTGGCCGCAGCAACAACAGGCAACTCCGCCCCTGCACAAATGCCAAAATCTCCTGTTTCTGAACCTACATTCACAACAGGTGGGGTCACGTCCAACACTTGAATCACGATTTCCAAAGTCGTATTGGCACCGTCACTGTCCAAGGCGTCCATGCTTATCGTCTCGATGCCTGCTTCATTGGCCACAAAAGTTCCCGTGAAGGTGGCTGTCTCTCCATTGGTCACAAGGAAGTTCTCAATGACGTTCACACCGCTAAGCTCCGTGACGGTCAGGTCAACTGTTTGGGTGGGCTCAGGCCCCAAGAACTCCACATCAAGAGAGTATTCCTGCCCCAAACAGAGCACGATGGTGTCGCACCCGAGGTTGGCGGTTGGCACCGGGTTCAGGTTGTTGCTGATCTCGGCAGTATTGATGTTGAAGAATTTGAAATCGAGCCAATTGATGCCGTCGTCATTGCCCTCTCCTATCCCGTAAGGTCCATTGTACGTGTCGTCAGGCAGGTTGAAGCGGCCGAATTGCACGTGTGGGCTCACCGAAGGGTTGGGGTTGGTGGACTCGCCATCTGCCCCAGTCACCCCGGGATCAGGGCCGCAACATCCGCCTCCGCCACCAACATCCCCATGCGACCAATTCATGTCCAAGTAGCACACTTGGGCGTTGTTTCCTTCGGGCAAGATGCCGCTCTCGGGATAGGTAATGATGATCTGAAAGCTGTTGGTGAGGTCGTCTTGGTTGTTGTAGTAGCCCACGTCGATGTAGTTGACGTACACTGCGTCCTGCGTTCGCTTCCACTTGATTTCGCCAACGGAGCGAATGTCCGTGTCCTGCCAAAATCCAGCAATCTGATTGTATTCCGCAGCAGGGAAACCCGTTGGTGTCCAGTCAATGACGTCTCCCCCAAACGAAATCTGACCCTTCGAATTCACATAGAAATTCTCATACTCTGCGCCATAAAGATCGAAGGTCCAAGGGGTCGCATTGGGGCTAACAGGAATGGGGTCTGATGCGCAGTCCACATTCCAGCCCGCACCTCCAAAGTTGGCCCAAGCCTGTTCGTTGGGGCCCAGACCACCAATTCCTGGAGGGGGAACCATCGTGATGTAGGAATCGTCAGGCTCCACCCAGCAGCCACATGCATCGTTCTGCTCTACGCGCTGCACACGTGAGGCTTTCCGCTCAGCACGTTCCGCGTCAAAACGGTGGTGGTATTCGTGCAAAAACGCAAGGTAACGGTCATTGTCAAAACCCTCCCATGCGCGAACCACTGTCCACTCCTCCCGGGTCATGTCCAGCACCGCCTTTTCGAAAGACCCATAGCCATTCATAATCGCCTGGGCATCACGGTTTTCTGTGAAGTCGATCTGGGCCGTCACCTGGACTTGTGGGCTGCCCAAGAAAAGAGCAAGACAGGTGCCGAGGAAGACAGCGTTGGAGGTGAATGGATTCATCTGTGGATCGTTGTGTTGAGAGAAGAACGCACGTTGCACGTGCAAACGTTGCAGGTCGGGCGCGTAAATATAAGGAAGTCCGGTTCTCAGGATTCCCGAAGTACCTTTGGCGCCGCATCTGGTACCCTGAACGACCTTGTTTGGCGGGGAATTTCCGGAACTTGACAACCATGAAGAACATCCGCAACTTTTGCATCATCGCACACATCGACCACGGGAAGAGCACGTTGGCCGACCGTTTGCTCCAAACGACGGGGACAATTTCCGACCGCGAGTTGCAAGAGCAAACCTTGGATGACATGGATTTGGAGCGAGAAAGGGGCATCACCATCAAGAGCCACGCCATCCAAATGGACTACAAAGGCGCAGACGGTCAGGAATACATTTTCAACTTGATCGACACCCCCGGGCACGTGGACTTCAGCTATGAAGTGTCGCGTTCCATCGCGGCCTGTGAGGGTGCGTTGCTCATCGTCGATGCAACCCAAGGCATCGAGGCCCAAACCATCAGCAACCTCTACTTGGCCTTGGAGCACGATTTGGAAATTGTGCCTGTACTGAACAAAATGGACTTGGACTCCGCGGACCCCGAAGTTGTCGGGGAGCAAATTGTGGATCTAATCGGTTGCGAGATGGAAGATATCCTTCCTGCGAGCGGGAAAACAGGAATGGGCGTTGACGCCATCCTCGAGGCCATTGTCACGAGGGTCCCTGCGCCCAAGGGCGATCCTGAAGCCCCATTGCAAGCCATGGTGTTCGACTCTGTCTTCAATTCCTTTCGTGGCATCATTGCCTACTACCGCATTCTGAATGGCAGCATTCAAAAAGGTGACCGCGTGAAGTTCATGGCCACGGGCAAGGAATATGGGGCAGATGAGATTGGGGTCCTGGGCATGGATCTGATCCCAAAAACCAACTTGGCCGCGGGGGACGTCGGGTACATCATTTCAGGGATCAAGAATGCCAAAGAAGTGAAGGTTGGTGACACACTGACGCTTCAAGCGAACCCCTGCCAAGATGCGGTTCAAGGTTTTGAAGATGTGAAGCCCATGGTGTTTGCAGGAATTTATCCTGTCGACACGGAGGACTACGAGGAATTGCGGGCTTCCATGGAAAAACTGCAACTCAACGATGCCTCCTTGGTGTTTGAGCCCGAGAGTTCCGCGGCTTTGGGCTTTGGTTTTCGATGTGGCTTCCTTGGTATGCTCCACATGGAAATCATCCAGGAAAGGCTGGAACGCGAATTCAACATGACCGTCATCACTACGGTTCCAAACGTCGGGTACAAAGCCTACACGAAAAAAGGCGAGTTCATGGAGATCATGAACCCAAGCGACCTTCCAGAGGCCAACCATTTGGACTACGTGGAGGAGCCCTTTATCAAAGCACAAATCATCACGAAGTCCGAATACGTTGGTCCCGTCATGAGCCTCTGCATTGAAAAGCGCGGCAACCTCACCAACCAAGTTTACCTGACTTCCGACCGCGTGGAGCTTACGTTCAGCATGCCACTGGGGGAGATTGTGTTTGACTTCTACGACAAGCTAAAGACGATTTCGAGGGGATATGCCTCCTTCGATTATTTCCCGGATGGGTACAAGCAGAGCCATTTGGTCAAGCTCGACATCATGCTCAACGGAGACCAAGTCGATGCACTTAGTGCCTTGATTCACCGCGACCACGCCTTCTCTCTGGGCAAAAAAATCTGCCTGAAGCTGAAGCAGTTGATTCCCCGACAGCAGTTTTTGATCGCCCTTCAAGCGGCCATAGGAGCCAAAATCATCGCGCGTGAAACCATTTCCGCGGTGCGAAAGGACGTGACGGCGAAATGCTACGGTGGCGACATCACCCGAAAGCGAAAACTTCTGGAAAAGCAGAAAAAAGGAAAGAAGCGGATGCGTCAAATTGGTACGGTGGAGGTGCCTCAATCGGCCTTCCTGGCCGTCCTTAAGCTGGACTAATCACTTGCGAGGCGCCTGCGCCCCTACCGCATTTTTGTTCGCCAACTGACCGCATGCTGCATCGATGTCTTTGCCTCTCGAGCGGCGGACATTTACAATGAGGTTGCGGTCTTCCAAAAGCGCCACAAAATCTTCCAGACGCTGAGGCGTCGTTTGCTGGAACTCCCCATCGTCGATGGGGTTGTACTCGATCAGGTTGATTTTGCAAGGCACGTGGCGACAAAAGTCGGCGAGCTCACGGGCATCTTGCAGACCATCGTTGAAGTCCTTGAACACGATGAACTCAAACGTAGGTCGCGTCCCCGTCTTTTCATGGAAGTACCGCAACGACTCGGCCAGCACAGATAGGCTGTTGGTTTCATTGATGGCCATGATGTGGTTGCGCTTGGCGTCATTGGCAGCGTGAAGGCTAAGCGCCAAATTGAACTTGACCTCGTCGTCCCCAAGTCGCTTGATGGCCTTTGCAATCCCCGCGGTGGAAATCGTGATGCGTTTGGGGGACATGCCAAGCCCTGGTGTTCCTGTGATTCTGTCCACCGACTCCAAGACGTTCTTGTAGTTCAACAAAGGTTCGCCCATGCCCATATAGACAATGTTGGAGAGCCCCTTGCCCTGCTGTTCATGCGCAAGGACATTCAGCATTTGGACTTGGTCAAACATGTCTCCAGCAGTCAAATTCTTGAGCAGCTTCAACCGACCCGTGGCGCAGAATTTGCATGCCAAACTGCACCCCACCTGGGAACTGATGCATGCCGTCAGTCGCTTGGTGGTGGGGATCAAAACGCCCTCCACCACACGGTGCTCATCTCCATCGATTTGATAGGCGCACTTGACCGTCCCGTCTTTGGAGCGCTGGGCCTCCAACTGATGGATGCGCTCCAACGCAAAGGAGCCATTGAGTTTTTCCCGGAGGCCCTTTCCCAAGGATGTCATGTCATCGAACGAACCGGCACTGTGCGTCCACAACCACTCGGACACCTGCTTGGCCCTGAAAGGTTTCTCGCCCAAGTCCAACAAAGCCTTTTGGAGGGCTTCGTCCGAAAGGGTGCGGATGTCCGGCAAGGTGGTGGTCATGGCCCAAAGATAGTCGCCCTGCGAAGGCATGGCGCAGATGTGTCAAGCAGGCATGACGAGGGCCAATTTCTGTTTCAATGATTCCCTTTTGCGCACAGCCATGGGTACCTCAGCGCCAGAGTCCAGTTGCACACTGTTGTCCCGGTAGTTGCATGAGACCACGCGCTCAAGCTGCACAAGGTGACTGTTGTGTGTGCGGTAAAACATGTCGTTGCTCAGCATCTCTTCCACCCGCTTCAGGTTTTTGCTCAGCGTGAGCCTCTTCCCAGATGCCAGGAATAGGGTAGTGTAACTGCCCTCTGCCTCAGCATGAATGATGTCCTTGTGTCGCAAGAAGTATCGCTTGCCAGAAGTGTTGATCTCCAGCCGCCTCATGGCTGGGGAAATGGCCCCCTTGCCCCGCATTCTTTTGTGAAAGAAGTCCATGGTCATTCGGCGCGTGCACGTCTTCAAATCCTCGCGATCTATGGGCTTGAGCAAATAATCATAGGCCTCTTGACGAAGGGCGTCCACCGCGTACCCGTCGTGGGCCGTGGTGTAGACCAGAAAGAAATCACGGTCTTCCATGGCCTCCGTCAATTCAAGCCCCGAACGGTGGGGCATGTGGATGTCCATGAACACCACATCGGGGGCCAGATCTTCGATCAACCTTTCCGCCTCGCGCGCACTGGCCGCGGTTTGCATGATGCGAATGGAGGGGCAGGACCGTTCAATTTGTCGGCACAACAAGTCCCGGCAGTGGGGCTCATCGTCGACGACCAAAGCGTGAAGTTGTCGAAGCATTTCTAGGGTTTGGACCCAAGAAAAAACGAGAGCTTCAAGAGGTGGCAGATGTGTTCACAAGCGTTGGACCATGGTTTGTAAACGGCACATCTTATGTGACTTGCCCCGAAATGTGTGGTGTCAAAACAACCCGCGGGCCGCTTCGATTGCCGCGTAAATGTCCACGGGCAAATCGCGCTTTTTGGCTTTGCGCTTGTTGTAGCCTGAGCGAACCACCACGGCATCCAATGCGGGAATGGACAAGATGAATTGGCCCCGCAGGCCCTCCATGCATGAAAAGGCCAGGCCGTCGTCCGTGGAACCCAGCCAGATTTGGTACCCATAGAACTGTGTATCCACCGCGTCCGTGGTCTCGGCCAAAGGGGTCAGCATATCCGTCACGTACGCTTTGTCCAGCAGCTGCGTTCCTTTCCAACTGCCTGTGTCCAAAAGCAGCTGTCCAAACCTAGCGTAGTCCCTTGTGGTTGCGTAGAACTGTGCAAAAGACCGTTCCACAGCTCCCTCTTTGGGGTCCCCGTCAAGTCCCCAATAGGCGGCGTACTCCGCCCCCATAGGTTCCCAAAGCCCTTGGTGGATGTCGTTGGACAAGTTGCCTGGTCGCACCGCATCCAACATCTCGCTCAACAACATGGTGTTGCCTCCTTGGTATTCGAAGGGCGCACCAGGCTTCCCCTCGACTCGGTAAGGCTGGAGCAACGGCCTGTTGTCCTCACGGTAATAGGCCTTGGCCTGAAACCCCAGCGGGTCCTTGTAATCCTCCCCGAACGAAATGTTGCTTCGCATCTGGAGCACCTCCCCCACAGTCAAATCTGCATTGTCCCCCTCGCCAAACCTTGGCAAGAATGATCCCAGGTGGTCCTCCACTGCGACCAAGCCCTTTGTCACCGCGTGGCCCACGGCCATCGCCGTGATGGATTTGGCCACTGAAAAAGAATTGGTTCGGGTCTCCACGTCATGCCCCATCAGGTACCGTTCGAAGACCAAGCTGTCGTTACGGAGAACCAAAAAACTCGCCGTCTCACTGTTCTCGAGCCATGCCTGACCTTCAGCATCCAGATTGGCTTTGCCCCACAACGGTCCTTCAGGCCAAGGTTGCGGATCCGTGGAGGCAGGCAACTCCCGCAAGTGGTCGCGGTAGACCATGTCGTCAATTTGGGCGTTCTCCCATCCCCTCAACCAACATTCCCTGATGCCACCCCAAACGTAATCGAGGTTGGTCCAAATAGACACGAGGTAGACCACGGTTCCTAGCACAACGAGAGTTACAGCGGCCTTTTTCATGAAATGGGGGTCAGATGATGCAACGCAAGGTCGGGACAACAAGGGTCCCCTTTTGAATCAAACCTCCTGCCATTCCAAAAGTCTGGCCAAATGCCGTTGCAATTGAATGCGAACCTCCTCCTGGTCCAAGGTTTGGCCCACTTCCCGGGACAAAGACGTCACCCCGCGGTCGGCAATGCCACATGGCACGATCAAATCAAAAAACGCCAAGTCTGTGTTCACGTTGAACGCCAGGCCGTGCATGGTGACCCAGCGGCTGCACTTGACCCCAAAGGCACAAATTTTTCTTGCAGACTTTCCCGATGCAGGATCGACCCAAACTCCTGTGAGACCATCGATTCGGCCTGCCGTCACGCCATGGTCCGCGCAGGTTCGAATGACCGCCTCCTCTAGCAACCGCAAATACTTGTGGATGTCCGTGAAAAACTGGTCGAGGTCGAGAATGGGGTACCCGACAATTTGTCCGGGACCGTGGTAGGTGATGTCCCCACCGCGGTTGATGGGGTAGTACTGCACCCCCAATCGCGCCAATTCCTCCTGTGGCGCGACCACATTGGCCGCTTCCCCGCTTTTGCCAAGCGTCAGCACATGTGGATGCTCCACCCACAGCATTCTGGATTGGGGCAAAGCCAGGTGTGGAGCATCTGGGGGGCCTGGATCCTTTGGATCCAAATCAGCATTCCGGCGGGCAATCTTGCGCTGGACGATGTCTTGAAAGATGGACTCCTGCAAGTCCCATGTCTCCTTGTAGTCCTTCGTTCCAAGGTCCTCGATGTGGACACGTCCTGTCATTGGATGCCCGAAAGCGCCTGCTTCAGATGGTCGATGAACCGGATGTCCACGGGGTCCGTGCCCGAACGCTCGGCCAACACAAGCGACATCCAGTCACCCACCCAAACGGCATCGAGCAACTCCCCCCAGCGAGAAGCCCCATCGGGCTCCACCACCACCACGTCCGCACCTTGGTCCTGAAAGATCTGGGCCGTGATGTCCATGCGATGCTTGGTGCGCGGATGGTCTTGCGACGTGCGGATGACCACAGCGACATGCCCTTCATCTCCACTTTCCCAGCCCACCAATTCATTGTGGTTCATCTCCGGAAACACTTCCACATTCGCCAATACCTTGCTGTTCTCGTTCAACTGCTGTCTCCAACGCGTCAAGAGTGCCCGCCACGGGGTGTCGGCATAGAGAAACACCTTTTTCCCTTCCAAAGCCAACGCCAAGGCCTCGCCTCGCTCTTTGGCAGAAGCGCCGTCGAGGGCATGGACCGCCTCCTTCAAACCGACCCAGTCTTGGGAGGACAAGACTTGGAGGTGGTGGAGCAACGTGGCAAGGCCCAAAAAGGAACGTCCAAACTGCGACCTCGGGGGGTGTCCGCCCGGCATGGTCACCGTGGGCCAGTTGCCTTGCTCAGCCCTTGAGCGCAATTCGCCTCCGGAGGTGACTGCAGCGAGGGTGCATCCCCGCTCCTGGGCCTGAGCCAAGGCAGCAAGGGTCTCCTCAGTGTTTCCCGAATAGCTTGACGCCACCACCAAACAATCTCCATCCACCCAATGGGGCAGGGTTTGGTCTGAGATGGCCACCACGGGCGAAGGCGACGATGCACGCAGCATGTCGGCCATCACAGCACCTCCAATGCCACTTCCGCCCATGCCGAGGACCACCACCCCACGAAAAACGGGTGGGTTCGCCACAGGCCGCAAGACTTCGGATTGAAGCGCCTCGCGCATTTGGCTCCCCAAGCCTTCGATCAGGGAGCGCATGTTGGGCATGTCTTCAGGTGTTGTCATCCTTCAAAGGTCGCCAATGTCATTTCATGTTGTACGCAAAGCCCAAACGGATCCAGCGCCCTGGCTGCTGAACATTGCCCAAGTCCACATAGGACTTGTCCAAAGCATTGTCCACCCGCAGATAGGCCCTGAATTCTTCCAAGTGAAAGGATTTGCTCAAAGTGAAGGACACCAATGAAAACGGAGCGTACTCTACTTCTCCACCCCCGGGGGCCACGTACCCCCCCATGCGATCTTGGTAGCTAAACCTTGAATCCAACCTAAAACTGGCAGGACCTTCCAAGCCCACAGATGCATCCACTTTGGTCTGGATCCCATCCAAGACATAGTTGCTCTCAAAACCTGTGCTCGACTCGCTGGCCTCCATTGTGGTGAATCCCAGCCGTGCATAACGAAGCTTCCACTCTCCTTTAGAACCTTTGTTTGGAGCAATGCTCAGCACCGATTCCAATCCCTTGAAGGTCACTTCTCGCAGGTTCACTGCTTGCGTGATGTCGCTGCCATTTTCACGCACCCAATCGATCAAATCGTTGCCTTCTCTTTGGAAGACGGCCTGCTCCAACTGGAGCGCATACGCTGCCTTGGGGGTGAGGTTCCAACGAAAGCCGGCCTCCACGTGGTCGGACCATTCTGAGGCCAAGTCTCGGCTTCCAACAGCCCCGCCAACGGTATAGTATAGGTCCGTGAAGGAGGGATGCCTGACAGATCGGTTGGCAGAAGAGAAAAGAATGGCAGAACCATCGCCTTTGACATCCACAGACAGCTCTGCGCCAGGAACAAACCTCGCACCAAACATGGTGTTGTGGTTCCATGCGGCAGTGGCCGCCAACGCAAATGCCCCAAGCGTGGCACGATGGCCTAACGCTACATCTGTGTTTTGGCGCAGGTCGGCCCTCACGTAAACGCCTGATTCATCGCCAAGACTGTCCACCCCAAGCACATTGCTCTTGACAAATTCCCGTCTCGAGTCCACCGACACAAAGGTCTCCCCCAACGAAGAGCGAAGGCTCCACCTGGCACGTGCGCCTGTGGTGTGACTGATGTGTTGGTTCGGACCCGCATACCAGCTGGCAGCGGTGTCCCCAGTCATGACATACAACCCATCCTCTGTCTGCTGGAAAAAATCATCCCCTTCTCTAAAAAGCTGAAAGAGATCCGTGTGGCTCCTGTGGTAGGCTGCGGCTTCGAAATGGGCATTTCCCATGGTTTTTTGGAACAAGGCCTGTCCTTGAAAGGTCTGGGTTTCCTCGTACTGCAAAGGGAAGTTGGCCGTGTAGAAATTTTGGGCACCAAAGGCCTTTCCGGCATACCCCACGCTTGTGCGCAGCGAACCCCAGTCCCCGGCATACCATCCGGCGTAACGGGCCCGAAGCATGGAAGCGTCCGTATTTGTTCCCGGCCCCAATGTTCCGTTCGTACCCACCCGGCTCACCGACACGCGGTGCCTTCGAACTTGGACCGCATCCATGGATGAACCAAAATCCAAGGTCGCCTTGGCACGCATCCAAGCGTTGCTTCCTGTCTCCGCCACAATCAATGCGCCATCCTTGGTCGATGGCCCTGCCGTCAAGGCCACTGCGCCAGCCATCGCACCCGTACCCAACGCACTGGTGGCTCCTCCGCGGAAAACCTCCACGCGTTGGATGTCTTCCATGTCCAAGGGCAAGTCCATCAAGTGGTGGCCAGTTTGTGGGGCGCTCCATCGGACACCATCGACCCACAACGCGGTTTGTTCAAAGGTTCCTCCTCGGACGCTGAGGTCGGTTTGAATGCCCATAGGGCCTCGCTGTCTGACGTCCAGCCCGGGAACAGATTCAAGGACATCCCCCAAGGAAGCCGCACCGGTTTGGGCCACTTCTTCAGGCCCAAGGACCACCAGCGCACGAGGCGCGGACAGCGGCGAGACAGTGGAAAAGGGTCCGGTGACCGCAGCCACCGGAATGGCTGTGGTGTCCTTCGCCAAATCGTTTTGGGCAAGGGCTTGAAAACTGGTGAAAGAAAGTGACGAGGCCAAGAGAAGGGACCAAGGGGTACGTATCATGTTCGTTGTATTGTAAGCGAGGCTTTTACAGTGCCAAACGTACGCGAAGAAGTCCATGCACGGGACTGCTCAGGTGCGTACATTTGAACACATGATTCGTAGTGAACAAGAGCAGCAGCGCATCGACTCCGTCCATGCGCTTCGCGCCAAAGGCATCGAACCTTATCCCGCCGCATCTTTCGAGGTCACCCACCACAGTGCACCGCTCAAAAGAGATTTCAAAGAAGGGCTCAAGGTGCGGATGGCAGGACGCTTGATGAACCGTCGGATCATGGGGAAAGCATCCTTTGCGGAGTTGCAAGACCGTGAAGGGTCCATCCAGATTTACCTGAACCGAGATGAGCTTTGCCCAGGAGAGGACAAGGGGATGTACAACGACGTGTTCAAAAAGCTGCTCGACCGCGGCGACTTCATTGGTCTGGAAGGGGAAACCTTTCTCACACAAGTAGGAGAGCCTTCCGTGAAGGTCACCTCGTTGACCGTTTTGAGCAAAGCCATACGCCCATTGCCCGCGGTCAAGGTGGAGGAAGATGGCACCGTTCACGATGCGTTCACAGACCCCGAGCTTCGCTACCGAATGCGATATGTTGATCTCGTGGTCAACCCCAAGGTGAAAGAGACCTTTGCCGCACGCTCCACCATCATCCGCAAAATCAGAGATTCATTCGATGCAAAAGGTTGGATGGAAGTGGACACCCCTGTGCTTCAGAGCATTCCGGGTGGTGCTGCTGCGCGGCCCTTTGCCACCCACCACAATGCGTTGGACATCCCTCTTTACCTCAGGATTGCCAACGAGTTGTACTTGAAGCGTTTGATTGTGGGTGGTTTTGATGGCGTGTACGAGTTCAGCCGAAACTTTCGGAACGAGGGCATGGACCGCACCCACAACCCGGAATTCACGGTGCTGGAGTTGTACGTCGCCTACCAGGATTACCACTGGATGATGGAAACGACAGAAACGTTGTTTGGCGACCTCGCACAAGAAGTGCACGGCACCACACAAGTGACCCTTGGGGCGCACACCATTGACTTTGCGCCCCCCTATGCCAGGGTGACCATGCGGGATGCCATCCTGGAGCATGCCAAGGTGGACATTGATGGGCTGGATGAAGAAGGGTTGCGGGATGCGTGTCAAGAACACGGCATTGAAACCGACGAAAGCATGGGCCGCGGAAAGCTCATCGACGAGCTGTTTGGCGAAAAGTGCGAGCACCACTACATCCAACCGACCTTCATCTGCGACTACCCCACCGACATGTCTCCTTTGACAAAGGCACACCGGGACAAACCGGGGTACACCGAGCGTTTTGAACTGATGATCAATGGGACGGAAGTGGCCAACGCCTATTCGGAGTTGAACGATCCACTGGACCAACGGGCGCGGTTTGAAGACCAGCTGACCTTGTCTGAGCGAGGAGACGATGAGGCCATGTACATCGACCACGACTTCCTCAGGGCACTGGAATATGGCATGCCTCCCACAAGTGGCATCGGCATCGGCATCGATCGGTTGGTCATGATGATGACGAACCAAACCTCCATTCAAGAAGTATTGCTCTTCCCTCAAATGAGGCCAGAGGCTTTTGAAAGCGAGGCCGGCGATGCCGACTTCAGTGCATTGGGAGTGCCCGAAGCCTGGAACGAGCACCTGGTCGCTGCAGGCTTTCCCACCCCCAAAGAAGTTCTTGACGCCAAGCCAACACAGGTCCATCAGCGGCTCAATGGCTTTCGAAAAAAGAACAAACTGACCCTTCCTGCACTTAGCTTGGAAGAAGTCACGAATTGGTACAGTGACACCTCCTCATGAGCATCCCCACCCAACAAGACGTCATCGACATCGTCAAGACCATTTTTGACCCGGAAATTCCTGTGGACATTTATGAGCTTGGGCTGATTTACGAAGTCAAAGTCTCTGCAGATGGCTTCGTCCACATCGACATGACCCTGACCTCACCCAATTGTCCTGTGGCGGAAAGCTTGCCCCAAGACGTGGAGGCCAAGGTGGCCTCCTTGGACGGCGCAACAGGCTGCAAGGTGACCATTGTGTTCGAGCCGACATGGACCCAGGACATGATGAGCGAAGAGGCCAAGCTGGAACTCGGATTCCTATGATGCGCCAGCCTGAAAATGACGCCCCCACAAGAGGCATTGCTGTGCTTGGCTCCACAGGATCCATTGGCACACAGGCATTGGAGGTCATTCGCGAGCAAAAAGAATCCCTGCATGTCGAGGTCTTGTCTGCGAACAGCAGCGCCGATTTGCTTGTGGCGCAAGCCTTGGAGTTTCGTCCCAACGCCGTGGTGATTGGGGACGACTCCAAATGGAAACAGGTGAACGATGCGTTGTTCGATCACGGCATCAAGGTGTACAGCGGCAACGAGGCATTGGAACAAGTGGTGGAAACGGATGGCATTGACATGGTCCTTACGGCCATGGTCGGCGCCGCTGGACTCAAGCCCACAATGCGCGCCATTTCCGCTGGCAAACACATTGCGCTGGCCAACAAAGAAACCCTTGTCGTGGCTGGGGAACTCGTGATGAAGGCCGCACAGCAGCGAGGCGTGGCCATCCATCCCGTGGACTCTGAACACAGCGCCATTTACCAATGCCTGGCAGGAGAGACCCACAACCCCATCGAGAAAGTCATTTTGACGGCTTCAGGAGGTCCCTTCCGAGGAAGGTCGTTGGTTTCCCTCGAGGGGGTCACCAAGGCCGATGCCCTTCGACATCCCAATTGGGAAATGGGGGCCAAAATCACCATCGACAGCGCATCCTTGATGAACAAGGGGTTGGAGGTGATTGAAGCCAAGTGGCTCTTTGACGTCGATGCCGATCAAATCGATGTGGTCGTGCATCCCCAAAGCATCGTGCACAGTTGTGTGCAGTTCGAAGACGGAAGCATCAAGGCCCAACTTGGCCTGCCCGACATGAAGCTGCCCATTCAATACGCGCTGACCTTTCCGAGGCGACTGGCCAATGATTTTTCCCGATTCGACTTCATGAAGCACCCCTCTTTGACCTTCGAACGACCGGACACGGAGACCTTCCGGAACCTCGCCTTGGCTTTTGCTGCCCTGAAAGATGGTGGCAACTCTCCGGCAATCCTCAATGCCGCCAATGAAGTGGCCGTCGCGAGATTTTTGAAAGAAGACATTGAGTTCTTGGACCTCCCACGTGTGGTTGAGCATGCTATGGGCAAGGTGTCTCACCAATCAAAGCCCTCGCTCGAGGATTTGTTGGCCTCGGACCAGGAAGCGCGGCGCATCGCCGCAGAATGGAAACGCTGACGCGCTTCAGATGGTCATGATGTCGGCTTCCTTTGCGGCCAACACTGACTCCACTTGTGACACATATTGGTTTGTCAACTCCTGCACCATGGTTTCCCCCTTCTTCAGGTCATCTTCTGACATGCCTTCGTTCTTGGCCTCTTTGAGAAAGTCATTCGCGTCCTTTCTGGCGTTCCTTATGCCCACACGGGCACCTTCGCCTTCTGAGCGAGCGCGCTTGCTCAATTCAATGCGACGCTCCTCAGTCAACGGAGGCACGTTGATGATCAACACCTCGCTGTTGTTCATGGGGTTCAGGCCGAGGTTGGCGTTGATGATGCCCGTGGCCAAAGGGTCGAGCATCGCCTTTTCCCAAGGCTGCACCACAAGCGTTCGAGCGTCCGTGCTGTTCACATTCGCGACTTGGCTCACCGGCGTCATGGTGCCGTAATAATCGACACGCACAGACTCCAACATGGAGGGGTGCGCCTTTCCCGCACGGATTTTTCCGAGGTCTACCGCCAGCCTGCCAATGGCCTTGTCCATCTTCTCCCGCGCCTCGTCCAGCGCCATTTGAATTTCTTCGTTCATCTCAAATCGTTGTCTCTTCTACTTCTACGATGGTGCCAATGGCCTCGCCGGCC
Organism: uncultured Flavobacteriales bacterium; assembly: GCA_963933635.1. GTDB lineage: Bacteria > Bacteroidota > Bacteroidia > Flavobacteriales_D > Sanyastnellaceae > UBA11663. The sequence goes on along the minus strand of CAWVVM010000004.1, from coordinate 35,433 downwards.
AAAAGACGCTGGAGGTTCCCTGGCTTGTTCATGTCGAACACCACTATGGGAAGGTTGTTTTCATTGCACAAGGTGAAGGCCGTCATGTCCATCACCTTCAAGCCACGCTCAAATACCTCACTGAAGGTAATGCGCTCAAAGCGCGTCGCCGAGGGATCCCTCTCAGGATCTGCTGTGTAAATGCCATCCACCCGGGTGCCTTTCAAAATGACATCTGCATCAATCTCCACAGCACGAAGAGATGCCGCAGAATCCGTTGTGAAAAAGGGGTTTCCCGTTCCGCCACCAAAAATGACCACACGGCCCTTCTCCAAATGCCGTACCGCCCGTCTTCGTATGAAAGGTTCCGCAATCTGTTTCAGCTCAATGGCGCTCTGCAGTCGAGTGTCGAGGCCTTCTGCTTCACAGGCGCTTTGCAATGCCATGGCATTGATCACTGTGGCCAACATGCCCATGTAATCCCCTTGTGTTCGCTCCATTCCGCCCTCCTCTGCCTGCACTCCTCTAAAAATATTCCCCCCTCCAATGACGATGGCACACTCAATGCCTTGGTCCACAATGGATTTGACCTCCTTCGCGTACTGGGCCAAACGACCGTTGTCAATGCCAAATTGCTTGTCGCCCATCAGGGCCTCGCCACTGAGCTTGAGGAGAACGCGTTTGTACTTCATGGTGTTGCGAATATCGCCCAAAAAGCACGAAGGCCACCCATGGGGCAGCCTTCGTCACGTCGAGGTGTCATTCGCTCCCTCAGCTGAGGGCCACGCGCGCGAAGCTTGTCACCTTGCCTCCTCCGTTGCCGGCAACATACTGGCTCACCGTCTGCTTGTTGTCCTTGATGAAAGCCTGGTTCACGAGGGTAACCTCCTTGAACCACTTCTTCAGACGACCTTCCGCAATGCGGTCGGCCATCTCTGCGGGCTTCCCTTCTTGGATGGCCAGATCCTTGCCGATCTCACGCTCTTTGGCGATCAGGTCTTCAGGAATGGACGTCTCGTCCACAGCCACCGGAGCCATGGCCGCGGTTTGCATGGCAACATCGCGTCCCACTTCATTGCTCACTTCACCTTCAAACGCAACTGCCGTGGCCAAGCGGTTTCCTGGGTGGATGTAGGCAACCACTTTTTGTCCTCGCACCACGCGCAAATCACCGATCTCGATGCGCTCCCCAATCTTCCCTACTTCCTCAATGATCTTATCGGCAACGGTGAGCGACGATCCCGTATAGATTTTCGTCAACAAGTCTTCCTTGTTGTCAACGGCTTCGCCCAGAGCCAAATCCAAAAGTGTTTGAGCCACAGCCACAAAATCGCTGTTTTGGGCCACAAAATCTGTCTCGCAATTCAAGCTCAGAACGACGCCTGTGTCGCCTGAGGCGTTGACCCCAGACAAGATGGCGCCCTCACCTGCTTCACGGTCGCTGCGCTTCGCAGCTACTTTTTGACCCTTCTTGCGAAGGATTTCAATGGCGGTTTCGAAATCGCCGTTTGCCTCGGTCAAGGCTTTCTTGCAATCCATCATCCCCGCGCCTGTGTGCTTGCGGAGCTTGTTGACTTCAGCTGCTGTGATGCTCATGATGTCGGTCTTGGTTGATTGGAAAAATGTTCAGTGTCTGGGGGCGGGAATTACGCCTCGGTCTTGTCTTCTGTCGCGTCCGCTTCTTTCTTCGCTGCAGGCTTCTTGGCTGCGGGCTTCTTAGCTGCGGGCTTCTTGGCTGCGGGCTTCTTGGCTGCTGGCTTCTTGGCTGCTGGCTTCTTGGCCGCTGGCTTCTTGGCCGCTGGCTTCTTGGCCGCTGGCTTCTTGGCCGCTGGCTTTTCTTCCTCCGCTGCTGGAGCTTCTTCTGCTGCTGGAGCTTCCTCCGCTGCTGGAGCTTCCTCCGCTGCTGGAGCTTCCTCCGCTGCTGGAGCTTCCTCTGCTGCTGAAACTTCCTCTGCTGCTGGAGCAGCGGCAGCCGCGGCGGCATCTTCTTTCTGCTTTTCCACAGCAGCTTTGTCGCTCTTGCGTTCGTTCAAACCTTCTGCCACGGCTTCCACCACAGCATCCACAATCGCCACAATGGACTTGGTAGCATCGTCGTTTGCTGGAATCACAAAATCCACTTTCCTCGGGTCACTGTTGGTGTCCACCATCGCAAACACCGGGATGCCCAATTTCTTGGCCTCGGCCAAGGCAATGTGCTCCTTCATCACGTCCACAATGAAAATCGCTGCGGGGATGCGGGTCAAATCAGAAATGGACCCCAAGTTCTTTTCGAGCTTCGCGCGCTGACGACTCACTTGCAAGCGCTCCCGCTTGGACATGGTGGACAACGTTCCGTCCTTTTCCATTTTGTCAATGGTGCTCATTTTACGGACCGCTTTGCGAATGGTGGCAAAGTTGGTCAACATCCCACCAGACCAGCGCTCTGTGACGTAAGGCATGCCCACCGCTTTGACACGCTCGGCGACAGCCTCCTTGGCTTGTTTCTTGGTCGCCACAAACAAAATTTTCTTGCCGCTTTTGGCAATTTGCCTCATGGCCGCAGCTGCCTCATCGACTTTGACCACCGTTTTGTGGAGGTCAATGATGTGAATGCCCTTCTTCTCTGCGAAGATGTAGGGGGCCATGTGGGGGTTCCACTTTCGCTTGAGGTGGCCGTACTGTGAGCCGGCTTCAAGCAACTGATCGAAAGATACTCTTGACATGATGTTTACGTTCCTGGTTGAAGCAACATCGGGGTAGCTGCAGAACAGGTCCCAGACGTTTGGATGCTAAACGAATATTGAAATAAAATGAGGAGGTTTCTCCGAAGCGATCAACGCTTGGAGAACTGCTCCTTCTTGCGTGCTTTTTTCTGACCAAACTTCTTCCGTTCCACCATACGAGGGTCACGGGTAGTCAATCCTTGTGCCTTTAGAGCGGACTTCCACTCGGGGTTGATTTCAATCAACGCCTTCGACATGGCCAAGCGAATGGCTTCTGCCTGACCTGTGATGCCACCGCCAAAGACGTTGACGTTCACATCGTACTGGCCTTCGGTCTCCGTGATGGAGAAGGGCTGGTTGAGTTTGTACTGCAGGGTGCCGGTGGTGAAGTACTCCGCTGCAGGGCGCTTGTTCACGGTGACGGCTCCCTTTCCGGGCTTCAAGTAAATGCGGGCGACCGCGTTCTTGCGGCGGCCTGAAGTGTTGATGACGTCCATTAGGCGTTCAATTGAAATGGCTGAGGTTGCTGGGCTTCTTGCTTGTGGTCGGGTCCGACATACACGTGCAAATTGCGGAAGAGCTCACGTCCAAGCGTGTTTTTGGGAAGCATGCCTCTGACGGCATCTTCCAAAACAGCGAAGGGCTTGCGCTTCAATTGCTCTGCTGCTGTACGCGATCGCTGGCCACTGGGGTAGCCTGTGTATCGGATGTACTCCTTGGTTTCCATTTTGTTGCCGGTAAGCACAATCTTCTCCGCGTTCACCACCACCACATAGTCACCGCAATCGGCGTGGGGGGTGAAGTTGGTTTTGTGCTTGCCGCGAAGCAAGACAGCAATCTGTGTGGAGAGCCGGCCCAAAGTTTGACCTTCGGCATCGACCAACCACCACTTCTTGTCTGCGTTCTCCTTGTTGATGGAACGCGTTTTGTAGCTCAAAGTATCCACAGCGAACGGGTTGCGTTGTTGATTTTCCCCAAATTTTGGGGGTGCGAAGATAGGAAATGTTGTGGAGAACCCAAGCGTCTTGGTGGACAAAGTTTCGTTTGCCCCCTCATTTTCTTGCGATCAGTCGGATGCCCCCTTCGGAGGTTTTCTTTTTTTTAAGGCCCACTGCCACATCAAAAGCAAGGTGTGTTGCGCTGGTTGCCCCGCATCGCGAAGCGCAGATTGAAACTGGTACCCTGTAGTGATCTTCCTCCGCTTCTTCACTTTTTTGTCGATGGACAAACGGGCTCTGAACGACTCTGTCTCCCACCGACTGGTGCCCACGATCAGCGTTTGTGCACCCCAAAAAGTTTCACACGACGGGACGAGTTTCCAGCCTTGTGGCAAATCGTGCGTCCACTTGGCCTTGAGTCGCCATCGTGCGCGGTCCCAAGGACGCATATAATCTCCACCTTGTTGGTGGCGGAGTCGGAAAGCCAGCTCATGGTCGCCAACTTGCTTCTTCCATCGCGCCGCCAAAGCCCAGCGCCATCCTTGAGTCCACCCCCCCGAAGCAGGCCAATTCCATTGGGTGCGCCATTGCCCTTCCAAGGACAGCCCTGGCAAGGCTGCCCACCCTCGCCTCGCAGAAAGGTCGACTATGCCCTCGTTCCAGGTCCAAGATGATGCAGGGGTGCGCAGTTGGCCCTTGGCCGACCACGACCACTGCCGCGGCAACTTTTGGGATGTCTCTGCGACCATCCAGCTCTGTGCCCCTGCAGATGTTCCTGTGCAAAGAAGCCATGTGGCCAGAATCCAAGAAAAGAAACGGGGCACGGCGCAGTCAGATGTTGTCAAAAACGGTCAGGGTGTCCAACGTGACCGTTTGGGTTTTGGACTCAATGGTGACCGACTGTAGCACGACCATGTCGCGCGCAGGCACCACCCCAGAAGTATCCTTGCTGTAAGTATACACCGTGTAATCCCCGGGGCGCAACCAAGGGAACACATAGTTGCCTTGGTGGTTCGTCTCCACCTGATCATCGGGGCCAATGTTTCCACCGTAAATCAGAAAGACATCGTGGTCGGTGGCCGCGTAGGGCGCTGCAGCCGTCGATGGATTGGTCAGCACCAGGCGAGCCTCCTCTTGGATGTGCCCCACAATGCTGCCACGGCCTCCTTCGCCAGGCGTTTGAACACAGCCCCCTAGGCACAAAAATGTGCACAACGAAAGAACAAGACTTCGAGAATTCCACTTCATGGCCTCAAACTTACACCCTCCAAGGCGCTAACTTGCCGTTCCATGCATTCCAGCGACCAATTCTCTGCTCCTCAAGGCATCCCCGCGGGGGAAGGCCGTCTTGAAGTCGTCTGCGGCCCAATGTTCTCCGGGAAAACCGAGGAGCTGTTGCGGCGCATTCGACGTGCGCAAATCGCCAAGCTTCCCGTCGCCTTGTTCAAGCCTTCCACAGATACTCGGTACGACAAGGTGGAGGTGGTGAGCCACGATCAAAACGCCATGGCGTCGACCGTGGTTGCAGACAGCCAAGAATTGCTGAGACATGTGGAAGAGGCAAGCCAAAAGGTTCCAGGACGGTTGGAGGGGGTGGCCCTTGTGGCTGTCGACGAGGCACAGTTTTTTGACGAAGGCCTTCCCGACGTTTGCAACCTCCTGGCCAACCGTGGTTACAGGGTGGTGGTGGCGGGATTGGATTTGGACTACGAAGGGCGTCCTTTTGGGCCCATGCCACAGCTCTTGGCGCTGGCGGAGGAGGTGACCAAACTTCACGCGGTGTGCATGGAGACGGGACGTTCTGCTCATTTTTCTCACCGCGTCGCAGGCGGAGAAGACCAGGTCGAGCTTGGGGCCCAAGATCGCTACATCCCTTTGGCTCGGCATGCCTATGTCGCAGCCAATGAAACCACGTCTGCATGAATGGACGCGGATGGCCCGTCGACGCGTGGCGTCAATGGATGGACACATTCGCAGATGCGGTGACGCATTGGAAAGGCAGCCATGACGACTGGATCCTTCGGTTGTCCGCAGACAGCCGCAAGCTTCCCCTTCCTAAGCACTCCATTTTCTTCGCGCTCCATGGCCCTTGGCACGATGGGCATAACCATTTGAAGGAAGCCCACGCGGCTGGTGTTCGACGATTTGTGGTTAGCAATGCTCCCACACCAGAAGAAGATTGGTGCGCCACCTCGGACGTGGTGGTGGTGCCCGACGTGCTGTCCGTGATGCAATCCATGGCGCAGAGACAGCGCATGCAATTCAAAGGGCCTGTCATTGCGGTCACTGGCAGCAATGGGAAAACCGTCACAAAAGAATGGTTGGCCCAAATCATTCCATCTCACCTGGCGATCCACAGAAGTCCATTGAGCCACAACAGCCAACTCGGGGTGCCCTTGAGTCTGTGGTCGCTAGACGGACACCACGAATTGTCATTGATGGAGGCGGGGATCAGCAAGCCTGGAGAAATGGCCCATTTGGCTGCTTGCATCCAACCCACAGAAGGGGTCCTGACCCATTTGGGGGATGCCCATCTGGGAAACTTCCAAGACCGCGCCCATTTGGCAAGCGAAAAATGCCAACTCTTTGCCTCCTGCTCTCGTGTGTTCATGCCGGAAGCATTGCGGTCCCAAACACAAGACCACCTCCAGGCCAAAACCATCACTTGGTCGTTGAACGAACCCGACTCCAGCGCCGCTTTGAAAGTGAGCACCGTCGGGGACCAAGGAGGCTTTGAATGCTTCTTTCAGGGCCAATCGACGAGCCTGACGCTGCCTTTCTTGGACGAAGCCTCCATCCACAATGCCCTGACGGCTTGCCTGGTGGCCCTTCACCATGGCACGGCCCTTGGAGAATTGCCCGACGCTGTCGCCAAGCTCCATCGGGTGACCGGACGTCTTTCCAGCATCCCTCGACCGCAAGGAGGCACATTGCTTCAGGACGACTGCAGCCACGACCTCGGCTCGCTGGACGTGGCCTTGGGGGCGTTGGATGCCACTCCTGGGGACCAAATTCGGCTTGCGGTACTCAGCGATGTCGCCCAGTCAGGACTGCCTCCAAATGAGCGCCTCGAGCGCCTTGCCGAAATGGTGGGTCGATCGCGCTGCACCCATGTCTGGATGTGGGTGCCCAAGTGGTCCAGTGCATGGAAAGAACACTTTCAACGGGCACTCAGTGCCATAGAACCCAACAAAGAGGTGGCTTATTATGACGAAGCCAACGACCTTTTGCATGCGGCCTCCCGTTTGGGGCGTGGACACGTTTTGTGGAAGGTGGATTCCCACGAAAGGCAGGGCTCACTTGTGCATGCCTTTGCCCCCACGAGACACGTGACCACCCTCACACTCAATGCCTCGGCTTTGGTCGACAACCTTCGCCGCCTGAAGGCGCACGCAGGCGCGCGAGGCGTGGTGGCCGTTGTCAAAGGCTTGGGCTATGGCACCGACCCTGTGAAAGTGGGTCGCTTGCTCGAAGGCCAAGGAGTCGATTGGTTGGCTGTGGCGTATGCAGACGAAGGGGTCAGGTTGAGGGAAGCAGGCATCCGCTCTCGTGTGTTGGTGCTCAATCCCGATCCTGGAACCTTTGATACGCTCCATGCGCATCAGTTGGAACCCCAAATGGTGTCCCTTGCCCACCTGCGGTTGGGCAAGGTTTGGGCCAAAGAAAACAACGTGAATGGCTGGCCAGTGCACTTGAAACTCGACACGGGAATGCGTAGGCTAGGGTTGACCCCTGATGAGGATGAAGCCGCTGTCGACCTTTTGAAGGACAGCGCATTGAATTTGGTCACAGTCATGTCCCACCTCGCTGGTGCCGACGACCCAAGCCTCGACGCGACCACCAAAAACCAACTGGACAGTTTTCTATCCCGAACGGAGTCGCATTACCATGGAGTGCCTGCCCACATTTTGAATTCTGCAGGAACGACTAGGGTGAATGACCTGCTGGATTCCGACCCGCCATCGCTTCTCCGAGACTGGATAAGGGTGGGGTTGTCGATGTATGGATTGGGCACTGGCGCTTTGGACCTGGGCCTGACGCCCGTCCTGGAACTTCGGACGGTGGTGTCTCGTTTGGTGAGTGTGCCGCCCGGAGAGGGCTCGGGGTATGGCTGGACAGACGCTGCGGGGCATGCCCGAACGCTTGCTGTGCTCGCTGTGGGTTATGCCGACGGCTACCCGAGGAACCTTGGGAATGGACGCGGCCAGGTCCATTGGAAAGGACGGTTGTTGCCCACCGTAGGAAGGGTATGCATGGACATGATGACGGTGGATGCCACAGGCTTGGACATTCAAGCAGGCGACGAAGTCCTCCTTTGGGGAGAAGACTTGCGCCTCGAGGCATGCGCGGAGCAAGCCCACACCATCCCGTATGAGATGTTGACTAGGCTCGGTCCTCGCGTGCAGCGTGTCATGTTACGCTGACGCCTCGACCGACCGTCCTGCCCATTTGTAAGTGGTGCGCTCGATCCACCAATACATGACCGGGACGATGATCAAGGTCAAGAAGGTCGCAAAAGTCAACCCAAAGATGATGGCCCAGCTCATGGGTTTCCAAAACACGTTGTTGTCACCGCCCACATAGATGTTGGGGTCGTATTGCGTAAGCAGACCCACAAAATCGATGTTCAAACCGATGGCCAAAGGCAAAAGGCCCAGCACTGTGGTGATGGCCGTCAACAACACGGGTCGCAGACGCGTCTTTCCTCCTTCAATAATGGCGCGGTTCACCTCCTCAAAGGGAAGTTTGGTGGCTTCCATGGAGAATTCGTCCCCGCCCAGTCCCAACTCTTCGCGTTTTCTGGAACGCAGAAGATTGGTGTAATCAATCAACACAATGGCGTTGTTGACCACTACGCCAGCGAGCGAAATGATGCCAATCATGGTCATGATGATGACAAACTCCATTTGGAAGATGACCAAGCCCAACAACACACCAATCAAAGAGAACACCACGCTGAAGCCAATGATGAATGGTGTCGTGATACTGTTGAATTGGCTAACGATGATCAGGAAAATCAGGAACAACGCAATGAGAAGGGCTTTGCTGAGAAAAGCCATCTCCTTCGCCTGCTCCTCCTGCTGGCCTGTGAAGGCCCAGCGCACGTTGGAAGGCAAGGCAAGGCTCTCCTGCATGTCGGCCTCCATGTTGGCGATGATCTCCGTTGGGTTGGATCCCTCCAGCACATTGGAGGTGATGGTGATGACCCGTTCCATGTCCTTTCTCTTCACCGCGCTAAATGTGGTGGAGCGGCTTGCGGTGGCCACCGCGCTGATGGGGACCTCCTTGATCTGACCATCGCTTTGACTTCGGAAGATGACCTTCTGGTTCATCAAGGCATCGCTGCTGTGCCGGTACTCCTCTGCAAATCGGACATTGATAGGGTAGTCGTCTTCTCCAACCTTGTAGGTGCCGACCTCCCGGCCAAACAGCGCGGTGCGCAAGGTCAGACCGATGTCCCGGGTGCTCAAACCGTAGGTCCTCGCCTTCTCGCGGTCGATCTCCACCGGCATTTGAGGTTTGCGCTTGTCGACGTCAATCTTCAGCTCTTCGACTCCTGCGTATTGCTTTGTGCGCAGGTAAAGCAGAACATCCTCCGAGGCGGCAAGGAGCTCGTCGTAGTCGTCCCCCGTCAACTCCAAGTTGATGGGCGCGCCTTGTGGCGGACCATCTGAGTTTTTCGTCACAACCACCTCCGCGTCGGGGTAGCCCTTGAGTTCGTTTCGAATGGCACTCAAAACCTCTCCCGTAGCCAACCCTCGTCGGTCTTGGAACTTCACAAAGTTGACCACAATCCTCGCTTTGTGGGGAGTAGGACCCAACTGTGGCCCTTCGTTGGGGTCGCTTGTTCCGTTGCCCACAGTTCCAATGACAGAGTTCACGATGAAGCTTTCCTCTTCCCCTGTGTCAGGGTTGGGACGCTTGAACACGTCACGATTGAGCACCTCCATCACACGCATCTCAACGTCTTTGGCAACGTCATTGGTGCTCTCCAAATCCGTGCCAATGGGCTTGGAAACGAAAATGTTGAGGTATTGGGGTTCGTTGTCGGGGAAGAACAACACTTTGGGCGGCAGCACCCCCATCAACACGATGGACAGGAACAAGGTTCCGACAGTGCCAAAGAAGAAGGCCCAGGGACGCCGCCCTCCCAACACGTAGGTCAGAAAGCGCTCGTAGGCCGATTCCAAACGAGGCAAAAACCGGTTTTGGAACATTCTCGTCGCTGGATACAGGGCGTAAGTGTTCAGCATCGTCAAGACGCCAGACAGAACCAAAATGTTCCCAAACCCCGTGGCGCCGAGGGCCAAGAATGCCAATCCCACCGCCACCAAGACGGCTGAGACCACATGGGTTCGGCGACGGTTGATGCTTTCCTCGCCCACTCTCATCAGCACCGATGTCAACACGGGGTTGATGACCAGGGCCACGAAGAGGGAAGAGCCCAAAACGATGATCAAGGTCATGGGCAAGTAGCTCATAAACTCCCCAATCAAGCCCGGCCACATGGCCAAGGGCAAGAAGGCCGCCAATGTGGTGGCCGTCGACGCCACAATGGGCCAAGCCACCTCTCCCACGCCATACCTCGCAGCATCGTATGGGCTGTAGCCTTCATCCATCAATCGGTACACGTTCTCCACCACCACAATCCCGTTGTCCACCAACATGCCTAAGGCCAGCACCAGCGAAAACAACACCATGGTGTTGAAGGTCACCCCCAACGCATTCAAGATCAAAAAGCTCATGAACATGGAGAGCGGAATGGCCACCCCCACAAACAAAGCGTTCCGAAGTCCAAGAAAAAACAACAGTACCCCCACCACCAGCAAAACACCAAAAATGATGGAGTTTTGAAGCTCCTCCAATTGGGTTTGCGTCATGTCGCTTTGGTCGTTCGTAATGGACACCCCTAGGTTCCGTGGCAAAACGTCCTGGCGTGCGTGGCCAATGATGGCGTTGATCGCCGACGATGCCTCCAACAGGTTTTCCCCCGCACGCTTCACCACGTCCAAAGACACCACGGGCCGCGTGTATTCGCGGGCATAGCTCTCCCGTTCTTTCTCGACAAAGGACACCTCGGCAACGTCGCGCAAATGAACAATGTCCCCGCCTTCCGCCTTGATGATGACGTTTTCCAGCTCCTGGGTGCTGGTAAAATCTCCCTCAACCTGCACGCTTCGACGCACGCCGTCCATCAGCAAATCACCCCCAGAAATGGTTAGATTCTCTGCCGCAATGGCACCTGAAATGTCGTTGAAGCTGACCTGCATGGCCTGAGCGCGGAGGTGGTCCACTTGGATCTCGACTTCTTTGTCGCTGATCCCGCGGATGTCCACCTTGCTGATTTGGGGGAGGCCCTCAATTTCATCCTCCAAGTACTCTGCGTACTTCTTGAGGTCTTGAAGCCTGTAGTCCCCACTAAGGTTGATGTTCATCACAGGCATCAGTTCACTGAAGTTCATCTCCATGATGCTTGGGTCCGCAGGCAAGTCAGTGGGGAAGTCGGGGTCGGCTTTGGCCTTGTCTACGGCGTCCTTCACCTTACGAAGCGCCTCACTTGGGGTGACGTCAAAACTGAACTTGATATCGATGGCGCTGAAGCCCTGCACGCTCGTCGACGTCATCTCATCGATGCCAGAAATCGAATTGATTTCCTTCTCAAGTGGTCGCGTCACCAACTTCTCCATGTTGGTGGGGCTGTTTCCTGGATACGCCGTGCTGACAAAAATCTCAGGCACCACGATTTCTGGAAACGCTTCCTTGGGCACCGAGAGGTAGCTGCTGATGCCCGAGAGGGTGATGATGGCAATGAGCACAAACACCGTGGTCCGGTTTTGGATGCTCAAGGTCGTCAGGCCAAACTCTCTCAAAGTCCCGCCCTTGTTGTTGGATCGGTTCACCTCGGGGGTGGTTTCTGGGGTCGATTCACTCATGACAATCAGGGCTCAGGATTCCATCAACTCCACCCGTTCTCCAGAAATGACGCGGGTCGCTCCACGCTCAATCACTTGGTCTCCTGGATTCAGGCCTGATTCAATCAACAACATGCCTTCCGACAACATACCAGACACGACGCTTCGCTTCTGGGCCACTTCATCCTGGACAACATACACGAAGTCCTGTCCACTGGCATCTTGTTGCACCAAAGAAGCCGGTAGGGTCAGGGCGCTGTCAAGCGCCAAGTCCGTGATGTGCACGGTGGCCACCATGTTGGGAAGCATGCGCGTGCCCTTGGGCAAATCCACTGTCAGGTCGATGCTGCGATTCGCTGCAGTGATGTATTGCCCGACTCGACGGATTTTGCTTTCCAGCCCCTCCTTCATGCCCCGCACTTCCACCCGCACTTGTTGGCCCTCTGAAAGGTCGCCTGCGTAGTGGTCGCTCACGGATGCGCGGACGTACAAATCGTTCAAGTCCACAACCCTCACCAAGGGCATGGGAGGTGCGGCCATCTCTCCGACATTCGAAAAAATCCGGTCCAACACTCCTGAAAAAGGAGCGCGAATGACCGCTTTGTCAAGTTGCTCGTCCAACGTCGCCAAGCTGCGCTGCAAGGATTGGACGCCTGCTTGTGCCTGCAACAAATCCACTTCTGACCCAATGTCTTTGCCCCACAGTCGCTCCTGACGTTCCAGCAACGTTTGCGACAAGGCGAGCTGGGTCAGCAGTTCTTCCCTTTGCTTGCCCAAAACATCTGTGTTGATGCGCACCAAGGCATCCCCTTTGGCCACCTGATCACCTTCCTCCCGAAGCACTTCTTCCACAACGCCGGGGAATTCCGCCAACACATTGGCCACCCGGTCGGTCTCCACATTGCCCTGCACTGCAAAACTGTGGGAAAAGGGAACCCACTCCATGTCCCGAACGCTCACCCGGGTGTAGGCTCTTGTTTCTTCTTGGATCTGCGTTTCCCCGTTGGGCGCATCGGATGCACCGCATTGGATCAATCCGACGGAAATGGCCAATGCGGCCAAAATCCGTCCTGCATAAGTCGTTGTCAAGTTCATGGTTGAGGGTTGGATGCGATCAAACGTTGTTGGGCGGTGAGCCAAGACAGCTGCGCGCCAATGAGGTTGCCTTCTGATTCGATGAGTTGGTTTTGGGCTGTGTTGAGTTCAAAGCTGCTTCGGATGCCTTCCTTGTGGGCCGACTCTACGCGGTCCAAAATGCGGGCGGCGAGGTCCCTTTGAGACTCTGCATTGCGGAGACCGGCTTCAGCATCGAGAAAGCCGGACTTTGCATTGTCAAATTCCAGGCGGGCGGCGGCTGTCATCTGCTCCATGCCTGTTTGCGTATTCAACACCTTCAACTGGGCCTTCTTCACGCGCTGTCGACCACCAAAACTGGTCCAAATTGGCATGCTCAATGACAGTCCCAAAATTTGGTTGGGGTACCAATTGTTTTGTTCCGCCAAAACGGGGAATTCCGGGTCCCGAAATGCCTGCGAGCTCGAGTTGTAAAACGCAGCGACCTGGGGAAGTCCCTCCGCCCTTTTGTTCTTGACATCCAGCTCTGCAAGGGTCACATACTGGCGTTGCTCCTCAAGTGACGGATGTGCGCCGACATTGAGGTCCGACTGGGCAGCCTCTGGCACCGTCTGGGCTGTCAGGTCCGACAGCTTGTCCGTCAAAGCGACTTCCGTGTCGATGTCCAAACCACACTGGAACAAAAGGACTTTGACTGACAAATCGGCTTGCAACCGGGCCGTCGACAGTTGCTGCTCGATGGCTTGACGTGTCAACTGCATTTGGTCAACATCGACCGACTCCATAAATCCCTCTTGGGCCATGGCCCGCAAATCGCGCTCCGTCTGAGACACGAGGGTCAAAGCGCGGTCGAGGGTGACGACGTTGGCCGCAGCGGCAAGTGATGTGCCATAGGCATCGGCCACGGCTTGGCGCGTTTCCACTTCAGTGCGCTCCACGGCAATGTCTTTGGCCTTGGCCAGCGCCTTCGCTGCTTGCAGCCCCACAAGGTAGCTGCCACTGAACACCAGTTGGGTGGCACTGAACCCCACAGTCAGGCTTTGTGAGGTTCCAAATGAAAACTCCAAAACTTGGTCCTCTGTGGCCGACGGATCAAAAGAAGTTGCTGGCACCACTTGGGTAGGGATGTCCAAGAAATTGTTGAAATCAATGGCCGCGTTCACCTGAGGCAGCCCCGTTGCCAAGAGCTCCTTGATGTCCCGCTGCGCCATCTCCACGTCCAGTTCCGCGCGCTGCATGGCGTAGGCATGTTCCACGCCTTGGTCCTGAGCCTCCAGGAGGCTCAGGGGCATCTGCGCACAAACGCTGCGTGCCCAAAGGGCGGTGGCGAGGAAAATGGCGGCGTGCCGCCCAAAATCGCTGCTCATCATCATCATGGGTGGGGGTGAAGTTTGGATTCGAGGAAATCAAGGCCGCGGGGGCTGGCGATGCCTCGTATGTGGTATTGAAACAAGGCTTGAAAGTGCTCTGGCAGTGGCCTCTGAAGGGTGCCTTCTTGGGCTTGCAGGACCATGTCTTCCACCAAGGCAATGTGCATGTCAGCCACGGCGTCAATGTTGAGGTCCTGCCGGTACAACCCCTCCTCCATGCCTCGTTCCACGTTGTGCACAAGCATGGTGCGGACCATGGCCTGCCTTCTCATGAGCGTGGACTCAAACACCTTGGGGTAGTATTTCTTCAAGTCAAACAGCACGCTCGGATTCATGGCCGAAAGCATCGCGTGCTTCTTTTCCATGTCCTCGAGCGCTTGGTCGATGGCGTTGCCGTCGGCTTGCAGCAAGTCGGTCATTTCTTCCTCCATCATGTCCATATGGAAGCCAAGAGAACGCGTCACCAAGTCCCGCTTGTCGATGAAGTACTTGTACAAGGTCTTCTTGGAACAGGCCAAAGATTTGGCCAAATCATCCATGTTCAATGACTTGATCCCAAAGCGGGAAAAAAGCTGGGCACAACGTTGGCACAATTCCTCTGCCTTGGGGTCCGAGGACTCCACCGAGAGGACGTCAGATGTGCGTTTCGTTTTCACGGGAGCGCAAAACTACAACTCAATGCGCGCACAGGAAACTAAAAATTCCCAAAACGTTTCCTTTGTTTCCAGGCCCTGTTTCAGGACAGTGCAGACTGCACGAGATCATCGTCGGCGACATGCGCACGGGTCACGCGAAGTTTGGGCTCGGCCTCCATGGCCCTTTCAATGGCCCATTGCGCCCCTTCGTTCCGCGCCCAACTCCTGCGCGCGATGCCGTTGTTCACATCCCAATGAAGCATGGCGCGAAGACGACGCTCGCTGTCTTGGCTGCCGTCGATGAGCATGCCAAAGCCTCCATTCACGACTTCGCCCCATCCCACACCGCCGCCGTTGTGCAGGCTGATCCACGTGGCCCCTCTGAAGCTGTCCCCTACAAAGTTGTGGACCGCCATGTCCGCCGTGAAAGCCGACCCATCGTAAATGTTTGAGGTCTCGCGGTATGGGCTGTCCGTGCCACTCACATCGTGGTGGTCGCGTCCGAGCACCACCGGTCCCTTCAAACGACCCGATTGAATCGCGTCGTTGAATGCCGAGGCAATCTCAGCCCGTCCGTGAGCGTCGGCATACAAGATGCGCGCTTGCGAGCCCACCACCAGACCGTTGGCTTTCGCCTCGCGGATCCACCGAAGGTTGTCCTGCATTTGCTGCTGGATGGCCTCGGGTGCAGAAAGCATCAAGCGTTCCAGCACCTCCGCCGCAATGGCATCCGTGGCATCCAGGTCGGCGGGATCCCCGCTGCTGCACACCCATCGGAAGGGGCCAAATCCGTAATCGAAGCACATGGGGCCCATGATGTCTTGGACATAGGACGGGTATCGAAAGCCCTCTCCGTCCTGGCCCATGATGTCCGCCCCTGCCCTTCCTGCCTCGAGCAGAAAAGCATTGCCGTAATCGAAGAAATAGGTCCCACGGGCTGTGTGTTTGTTCACGGCATCCGCATGTCGCTTGAGGGAGTCCCGAACATGCGTCTTGAAGGTGTCGGGGTCTTCTGCCATCATGCGGTTCGCCTCCTCAAAGGTCAACCCCACAGGGTAGTACCCACCTGCCCAAGGATTGTGGAGTGACGTTTGGTCCGAGCCCATGTCCACCAAAATGCCCTCCTTGTCCAAGGTTTCCCAGACATCGACCACGTTGCCTAGATAAGCATACGACTCCGCGCGCTTGGCTTCAACCGATGCACGGACCCTTTGGGCCAACTCCGACAAGTCCGTGACCAAATGGTCCACCCATCCCTGCTCATGGCGCTTGTGCGCCGCCGCGGCATTGACTTCAGCAGTGATGGACACACAACCCGCAATGTTGGCCGCCTTGGGCTGTGCCCCACTCATCCCACCAAGGCCTGCGGTCACGAAGAGCTTTCCCGCCAACCCGTCCGAAGCACTCGTCTTTCCGCGTTTTCGGTCAATCATTCGCCCTGCGTTCAGGACGGTGATGGTGGTGCCGTGCACAATGCCTTGTGGCCCGATGTACATGTAGGACCCCGCCGTCATTTGACCGTACTGGCTGACGCCCATCGCATTCATCCGTTCCAAATCATCGGGCTTGCTGTAGTTGGGCACCACCATGCCGTTGGTGACCACCACCCTCGGGGCCTCCTTGTTCGATGGGAAAAGGCCCATCGGATGGCCTGAGTACATGACGAGGGTTTGGTCTTCCTCCATGTGACTCAAATATTGCATGGCCAAACGGTATTGCGCCCAATTCTGGAACACCGCACCGTTCCCACCATAGGTGATCAGTTCTTCCGGATGCTGAGCCACCGCAGGGTCCAAGTTGTTTTGGATCATGAGCATGACCGACGCAGCCTGCTGACACTGGGCGGGGTACCAATCCAATGGATAGGCTTTCATCGGGTGTTTGGGACGAAAGCGGTACATGTAAATGCGGCCGTAGTCCCTCAATTCTTGTGCAAATTCAGGGGCCAACACCGCGTGCTGGTCGGAAGGGAAATAACGGAGTGCGTTCTTCAGGGCGAGGGTTTTTTCCTTGTCCGTCAAGATGTCCTTTCGCACAGGGGCATGGCTCCATTCAGGGTGCCTTGATGTGGCAGGAGGAAGGGTGTTGGGAAGGCCTTCCTTGATGCTGGCTTGCAATTCCGATGGGGTCATGGTCATGTCGTTTTTTTCTTGAACCTTCCGGTGCGCTTGTCGTATCCGTAGGGGCAATGCTTGCAACCGCTTTGACAGCAATAACCACGTTTCCGGTGGTATGTTTCCGTAAAGACAATGAACCCCTCGGGGGTCTTGTAAAAGTCTTCGGGCTCAAGCTCCTTGGGCATGCCTCAAAAGTACCGCCATCTCCCTTTGGATGGCATGCTGTCGGTCGTGGGCATACCATTTGTGCAGGTGGTGGTTGTAAGTCGTGGCCGTTTCTGGGTTGGACTTCAGGCGGCGGACCAATTCCATCGCCTCTGATGGCCTTGGGCCCCATGTGCCCAAGACCCTGCATTGGGTGTCCAAAAGCACTGTCTTGGGGATGGACCTTGCGCCGTTGGTCAAGAACATGGACATCACTTCATCATGCTGGTCACGCAAGAGCACCCGTGCTTCGAGCGCCCCTTCGGAACGGGCCACCACAGCCTCGTGAACTGGCAGGATTTGGGCCCCATCACCGCACCAAAATTCATTGAGCACCAAGAGGCGAGATCCGGCCGCCACCCTGGTAACGGACTCCAAAAGCCCTTCGTTCAGCCCCGCTTTGGCGAGGTGTTTCCGAATCCGTCGGACCCTGGACTGGTTGATGGGAAGGTACTTGTCGTGAGGCGCCTCCTTTTCCACAGGGTGAGGGGTGGCCAAAAGCAGAGCATCGAGGTGGGATTGGACGGAAACCGAGGCCTCCCAAGCCTGCTGAATCCATTCACGCTCTTGGGTGTTCAATTCTTGACCCTCCATGGCTCAAAAGTAGCTCCTGAACCTCCCTTCCCTGTCGCTAACTTTGGCAGCGAATGAGCGATTTCCTTCAGCACGAGTGTGGCATCGCCATGCTGCGCCTCAAAAAGCCTCTGCAGCACTATGTGGAGAAGTACGGCACCCCGTTTTACGGGCTCAACAAGATGTACTTGCTGATGGAGAAACAGCACAACCGAGGCCAGGACGGTGCCGGGTTGGCGAACATCAAGCTCGACGTCAATCCGGGCAAGCGTTACATCTCCCGGATGCGGTCCATCGATTCGCGCCCTATCCAAGATTTGTTCCAAAAAATCATGGGGAGGTTCCAAGACCTCGAGGCGTCGTCCTTGCGGGACACCGTGGCGCTTCAGGAAAAGTACGCCTTCACTGGGGAGTTGTTTTTGGGCCACCTCCGCTACGGAACGTTTGGCAAGAATGAAATCGAGAATTGCCACCCGTTTCTCAGGCAAAACAACTGGAGAACGCGCAACCTTGTTGCGGCAGGCAACTTCAACCTGACCAATGTCGACGAATTGTTCGATGTCCTTGTCAACATTGGCCAGCACCCCAAACAGAAGTCGGACACCGTCACCATCTTGGAAAAAATTGGTCACTTCCTGGACGAAGAAAACCAACTGCGTTTTGACGCTTTGAAGGAAAAGGGCTTGGACAACCAAACCATCTCCGAGCGCATCGCAGACACCCTCGACCTTGGGCAAGTCTTGAGGAAGGCGAGCTCAGACTTTGATGGCGGGTACGTGATGTGTGGGATGCTGGGACATGGGGATGCCTTTGTGATGCGCGACCCCAATGGCATCCGCCCCGCTTACTGGTACGAAGACGACGAGGTGGTGGTGGCGGCCTCTGAAAGGCCCGTCATCCAAACCGCATTCAACGTCACTGCCGACAGCATCCAAGAAGTCCTTCCTGGGTCAGCGTTGATCGTTCGTCGCAACGGAAAGGCCCATGTCGAGGAAATCCGAGCGGCGGCTGAACGAAAAGCTTGCAGCTTCGAGCGCATCTATTTCTCCCGGGGCAACGATGCCGACATTTACAAGGAAAGAAAAATGCTTGGCGAGACCATCGTGCCGCGTGTGCTGGAGGCTGTGGAACACGATTTGGACCATACGGTCACGAGCTTCATCCCCAATACTGCTGAGGCTTCATTTTACGGTTTGGTCAAAGGACTCGAAGACCATTTGAGTGCAAGCAAAATTGCCCGAATCAAAGGCCTTGGGTCAAACCCCGACCATGACGAGATTGAGTCCATCCTGTTGGAGCGCCCGCGCATCGACAAGGTCGCCATCAAAGATGCCAAACTGCGCACCTTCATCACGGAAGACAGCTCGCGCGACGACTTGGTCGCCCACGTTTACGACATCACCTACGGCACGGTGGAGCGCGGAGTGGACAACCTCGTCGTGATCGACGACAGCATTGTCCGCGGCACCACGCTCAAGAAAAGCATCCTCCGCATTTTGGACCGCCTTGGGCCCAAGAGGATTGTGGTGGCCTCAAGCGCCCCACAAATCCGTTATCCAGATTGCTACGGCATCGACATGGCGCGCATGGGAGACTTTGTGGCGTTCCAGGCGGCAGTGTCGTTGCTGAAGGAGCGGGGTATGGAACACGTATTGGAGGAAACCTACGACGCTTGCCGGCACCAATTGACCCTTCCTTTGGGTGAAAACGTGAACCAAGTGAAGGCCATTTACGCGCCCTTCTCCGACGAAGAAATCAGCGAGCGCATCAGTCAATTGCTGACCCCCAAAGACGTCTCTGCGGAGGTGCGCATCATCTTCCAAAGTATCGAAGGCTTGCACCAAGCTTGTCCAGACCACTTGGGAGATTGGTACTTCACAGGGGACTTCCCTACGCCGGGGGGACACCGCGTCGTCAACAAAGCCTTCGTCTACTACATGGAAGGCAACACGGCCCGAGCCTACTGACCTCTGAGGAGGGTTCAGTGCAGCACCATGATTCGCTTGGTGGCCGAGCCTGTGGACACAAAGTACATGCCAACGGGCCATGCAGCAATGTCCAATTCTTCCACCTCAGACAACTGCTGAAAATGGGTCAACTGCCGTCCTGAGGCATCTCTGACCTCCACCCATGCTCCTGGTTCTGTGGCTATGCTGACCCTGTCGTTGGCGGGGTTGGGGTAGCACGTCAGGGCCACAGCAGGCAAAAGACGCTCTGCCACATTGGCCACCGCATCCAACAAAAATTCTGAGCCCACATACACGATGTTGGAATCCCCATCCACGACTTCCGTGTATGTGTAGGTTTGGGCCACTGGAAGAGGAAGGTCTTGCGCCCAGTAGGCGTCACCATCGACGATGAGGGTTGCGTCCGATGTCGAAGTGCTGTCCCGCGCCGTGAGACGCCAGTTGATTTTCAACACTTCAGGCAGGACCAAATCTCCCGGGAGCCACAAGGTGTCCCACTCCAATGCTTCTGAAACAATCTTTTGCGTCCTGTGAATTTGATCCCCTTGCAGGGTGAAAAGGACTGAAATGCTGTCCTGGTGTGTTTCGTTGACAAAAAAAGGAAAGGGGATGATTGTCAGGGCTTCCGTGAATGGCACGAATGCGTTGGCGTCGAAGACTCCCCAAAAATCAACGCCTCCATTCGAGAAATCATACATGCTGTAGGTGGGGGGGTCGTTGACTGAGTTTACTTGGGCGAATGACGCGTCAGGAAACAGAGGGGCATAAGCTGTACTGTCGATGGGCACCACATCGATGGCCACATTTTGCAATGACATTTGTCCACCCCAATCCCATCCCTGAGGCTGTGTATTGGCCACTCCGTAGGTCAGGGCGTAGCCCTGGGTCAATTCTGGAGCCGTCAATTGGCCATGCAACAAGACCGGCACCATGCACGTTGTGGCCCAAACCAGGAAGATGCTTTTTAGATTCATGTCGACAACGTTACGAAGATCAAATCACTGAATCAACAGGCGATGGGTGGATGCCGTTGCTCCCTCTTTCAACACATACATGCCTGGCAGCCAGCCTTGGGTGGACACGTTGCGACCCCTTCCTGAAGCGATGCAAGACCCTTGCGCGTCGTAGGCTTTCCAAACGATGGGTTTTGCTGCACCAAGCCGTCCCTTCCAATGTACCACTCCTCCAAGAGGCAGAGGATTGGGGTACAGCGTCAGAGGATCAGACCCTTGATTCACACCCCAAACCCCATCCGGATTGACCCCTCCTGTTGGGGCGGAACCTTGGTAGCGCGTCACCGTCGGGATGCCCAATGTCGTGGACACTTCCATCCACGGCATGCCCCCGTCGCCCAGCCAGAGGTACGTCACGGTCTCACGCTCGAAGGCCAACCCTTGATCAAGCGCCGCAACGTAAATGCTGTCCTCGCTCATCACCGTGGTCCGCAGCCGCAGCACTTCATGGGAAGAGCCGTCGGGCAACAACAATGTTCCGTACCCATCGACCTCTGAATCCCTGGTTTGATTCACCAGATAAGAAAATGTGGCTGGCACCTCCACGGCATACGACGCCGTCGACAGCAACATGGACGTCGCAGTCAAAGGCACAGGGTGCACTTCGTCCACATCCTCAAAGGCCACTGGAATTTCAAAGCCCGAAACGGACAATCCAAGGCCCACTTGCGTGTAGAGCCCATTGTCGATTTGGTGGTAGCCCATGACTTCTTCAATGTTGACCGGCAAGTCCCCCAAGTCCCCCAAGTCCGGAATGGCCAAAAATGAGTAGAAATGATCCGCTTGGTAACTGGGATCAAAGCCGTTGAAGACAAACTGGGCGCCGAAGGAAGCCTCTCCGATGTCCTCCACAACAACCTCCGTCGAGTCCGTCACACCTAGGTATGAAAAATCCCATATCCAGCCGGGTCCAGAGGAAGCATAGTCAAAAAGCGCCTCAGGCTCCAGGTTCTGAAAGGTATGGTTTGTTCCCCCCTGGGGGAGGTCGTCGGCGCTGACGGCAGTCTGCGCTGACAAGGGCAGCGCGGCCATGGCCACCAAAAAGCAAATGGTCTTCATGCAGACAAGTTACGATGGCCGTGGCCGTCCATTGGTCAAGAAAAAAGCCCCGCTTTCGCGAGGCTTTTCATGTACCCGGGGTGGGAATCGAACCCACACTCCTTGCGGAACGCGAGTTTGAGTCGCGCGCGTCTACCAATTCCGCCACCCGGGCTTGAGGATGAAGAGGACGGCAAAAGTAGCGCAAGGAGTTCTTTCCCGCAAAGGCTAGAACTAACTTGTGCGCAGAATGAGCGCCCTCGACCCGTCCACCAAGAGAAAGCCAACGCTTGGGCTGTGCATCAGCACCATGAATGGACAGCTTCTGAAAAACACCGGTTTGGTGCTGCAAATCCAAGCGCTTGGGTTGGAAACGGTTGTGGTGAATCAGCGTGGACCCGTTCCTGGCGGCACGTTGCCTGAAACCCTAGGCATCGAAGCGCCAAACGTAACCGTGGTCAACACGGAGGAGCGCGGCATCAGTAGAAGCCGCAATGCAGGCCTTCACTCTATGGATGCCCAATGGGCAGTGCTTTGTGACGACGATGTCACCCTCGACCCCTTGGGACTCGATGCATTGACGGAGCTGCTGAACGGGCACGACGGACCTGCCCACGAACTTGTCGTGGCGGGCGAACTCTGGCACAATGCCTCAACCCCCTGGCGCAAGTACGCCAAGGAAACTTCTACGTTGAAAGGGGCCTCCATCCAAAATGCCCTTGCCATCCAGCGCATCAACAGCATGGAACTCGTCGTCCCCACCGCGGCACACGAAAGCAGACCTCTGCATTTTCATCCGGGATTGGGGCTGGGATCAAAGGGAGGGGTTTTGGCGGGAGAAGAGGTGGTGTATCTCCAACAACACCTCAAACAAGGTGGGCACATCGTAAGGGCACCGATTCGGATCAGGTTCCACGAACAAGAAAGCACGGGAAGCTCCATCCATGCGCCCACCATTCAAGCCATGGGTGCGGTACACCGCCACATCTTCCCATGGTGGTTGGCGCCTTTTTTGGTGGTCAAAATGACGTGGAAGTGGCGCCGCCAAGGAGCCGGATGGAAGAACAACCTGTCGGCCTACCTCCACGGCATGCGTTTGGGTTCAACTTTGGAGAGACCATGAAGCCTCTCCCCATCGATGTGGTCATCCCTGTGCACAATGCGGCCTCTTGGGTAGGTGGTGCATTGGACAGCCTTTTGGACCAAGGAGAGACTCTCGGCCGGGTCATTGTCGTAAACAACAATTCCAGCGATGACTCCATGTTGGTGGTTCATGAATGGGCCTCCGAGCACCCCCACATCAGCTTGATGGTCGACAAAGAAACCACTCCCGGAGCCTGTGCCGCGAGAAACAAAGGGCTTGAACATGTGGAATCAGAGTGGGTACAATTCCTGGATGCCGACGATGTTTTGCTTCCCGGGAAAATGGCCCACCAAGCCGCTCTGACCACTGCGGTGGATGTCGTCTATGGGGAGTTTTGGTTTGAGCGCGAAGGACTTAGGAAAGAGGGTTGGGCGATGGAAGACCATGTCGACGTGGGCCTCGCACATGGCCGTTTGGGAAACACGTGCTGCAATTTGTTCCGAACCGCTGCCGTTCTCGAGGTGAAGGGTTGGGACGAAGACCTCCCGAGCGCGCAGGAGTACGACCTCATGCTCCGGCTGCGCCAAAAGGGCAAATGCTTTCAAAAATCCCCTGACCGACTCACCGTCGTGCGGCTCTTCCCGGAAGGAAGAATCTCGACAGGAAACGAGTCAAGACGAAGGTTGCAATCCTTCAATTTGCGTCTTCGCATGGTCTCTTGGATGCTTTCTGAATCTGGCCCTGCATTGGGCAATGGAGCGCAGCAACGAATCCTCAACGCCCTTTTCAATGTCACTCGGTGGTTGGACCCGTGGCAACCAGAGGAGGCGGCAAAAGGCTACCGGGCACTCCAGGGGTTCGCGTACCGCCCTTCAGTGGACATCCAATTGCCTTGGTGGTTTGTCGCCATCGCAAGATTCGTTGGGGCAAAACGCGCTGCGCGCTTGCGACATCGCATCCTGAACACCATCTTGAAGCCATGACCCCCAAACGCGTCCTCATTGTCAGCTATTACTGGCCGCCCTCAGGCGGAGGCGGCGTGCAACGCTGGTTGAAATTTGCCAAGCTGTTGCCTGAGCATGGGTGGGAACCCATTGTCGTGACCCCAGACAACCCCGACGTCCCCGTTGAAGACCAGAGTTTGTTGCACGATGTGGGCGACGACATGGACGTTTGGCGTTTCCCTGTCTGGGAACCCTCGCGCTTTCTGAAAAACATCGGCCTTGGCGGGGCTTCTTCGAGGCTTGGGGCTGAGGCCAGCCAGCATGCCAAAGCACCTTGGTCCAAACGGCTCATTTCTTGGTTCCGCGCGAGGGCATTCGTGCCGGACGCCCGTGTTGGGTGGGTGAAGCCAACTTCGCGCGCCATCCTCAAGAGGCTTCAGCATCAGCCAGTGGATCTCATTGTCACCACGGGTCCACCGCACAGCATGCACTTGATTGGGTTGCGCCTCAAAAAGGCAACCGACTTGCCCTGGATCGCAGACTTCAGGGACCCTTGGTCCACCATGGACTACTTGGATGATTTTGGGCTTCCTCAGCGGACAAGGCAACGCATTCAGCGCATGGAGCACGAAGTGGTTTCCACTGCGGATGCGGTGGTGGTGACTTCAAAGGGTGCGCTTCGTGCCCTTGGGGTGGGTGGGCAGAAAGGTTTTGTGATCCCCAACGGGTGGGACCGGGACGACTTTCCTTCCCCCAAAGAAATCAAAATTGACAAACCGAGGGAGGGGGAAAAGGTCATTGGACATTTTGGTGCCCTCTA
This sequence comes from uncultured Flavobacteriales bacterium, assembly GCA_963933635.1. Taxonomy (GTDB): domain Bacteria; phylum Bacteroidota; class Bacteroidia; order Flavobacteriales_D; family Sanyastnellaceae; genus UBA11663. The sequence continues at coordinate 11,059 of CAWVVM010000004.1, read as the reverse complement.
CGGCGCCAGAAACCCCCAAACTCTATGGGATGCCTTGGAAGGAATCTCCCCCGCTTGGCGGGTCGTGCTTGCAGGTCCGGTCTCCGCCGATGTGAGATCCAAGATCGACCGCGCCAATCTTCACGTGACCTGGCTGGGTGATTTGCCGCACAAAGAGGCCGTGCGGGCCATGCACGCCTGCGACGTGCTCTTGGTGACGCACAACCAAAGCGAATCCGCCAAAGACTCGACGCCAGGAAAGTTTTTCGAGGGCTTGGCCACAGGCTTGCCAATGTTGGCCATGGGGCCCTCACAAAGTGACCTTCAAGCGCTCTGCGACGACAATGGTGTGGCCTTTGTGGCCCACGGCAACCCCGATGCACAAAGGACATTGCGCGGGCTCTTGGGAAATTGGGGGGGGGCGTCATCCACATTTCCTTCTGCAAAGGATGTCGCGAACAAATATGAACGGCGTTCCCTTACGTCCGAACTTGTTGGACTGTTCAAGGACACATGCGACCAACACTGACCTTTTTCTCCTTTCTGCGTTTGTTCGCCGTGACCTTTTTTTCGGGCTTGGCGGCGGTTCCGTTGTGGGGACAATGGAACACCTCGGAAAACGCCACCGGTTTGCCGGGATCATGCGCTCAAATCACCCCCAACATCATCAATCAAAAAGGGGCTGCTTGGCACGAATGCCCCTTGCGTCTGGACGAGCCTTTTGACCTGCAGTTCTTGGTGAACCTCGGCGACAATGACAGCGGTGCAGACGGCATCTGTTTTGTAATCCAAGATTCAGGAAACATTGGAGATTTCTTGGTGGGCGAAAACGGCCACTCCATCGGATTCGCGAATGGGCCTTTTGGCAGCTCCTCCGTTGCCATCGAATTGGACACATTTGCCAACGACGGTTCAGCCACTGCAGGGCCTGTCAATACCCAAGACCCCACTTTTGACCACATGGCCATTTTCCAAGGAGGGCCGTTGATCCACGGGGGAGGCAATGAGCTTTCCTCCGAAGTTCAAGCCCATCCCACCATGGCCAACATTGAAGATGGCGGCGACCACCCTTTCAGGGTGGTGTGGGAGCCTTCCACCAACAACCTGGAGGTGTTCTTTGAAGGAAGTCTGCGGCACAGCCTGACCCTTGACCTCCTCAACGACGTGTTCGGAGGCACCCCTTCTGTGTATTGGGGCTTCACAGGGAGCACCGGTGGATTGGCCAATGGCCAAAGCTTTTGCCTTGAGAGCGCCTATTACTCAACCCACGAGAACGCCAGCACGGTTGACCCGGCAGCACCATGGGAAGTTTGTGTAGGTCAAGACCTGGACTTGACCGCTCTGCCCTTGGGACCGAGCCTCTCTGCCGTCTGGGCAACGACTGGCGATTCCAACATCACGGTCAATGCACCGGGCGAATACGATGTCATTGGCATCGACGCAGACGGATGCGAAAGCCACAGCACCATCGAAGTCACTTCCTTGCCCGGTCCAGAACTCAATGTCTTGGTGGACGAAGACCTGGTGGTCTGCGGGGACACTGAGGTGCTTCTGGAGGCCACGGTGGCGCCAGGGGCCACCGTGGCTTGGGATGGCGTAAACGGTGCCACACTGTTGACAAATCTTCCTGGTCCCCACGAAGTCACCGCAGCTCTCGGGGACTGTGAAGCTGAAGCCGTGGTCGACGTCTTGTTCCAATCGGTTCCAGAATTGAGTTTTGAGGAAGGAGGGTCGCCCGTGAGTGGTGATTTGGAGGTTTGTTTGGGCGAAGCGCTTTTGGTCCAGGCTTTCTCGACCGAAGGGGCCACCGCCATATGGGAGGGTTTGGGTTCCGACATTCTCAACGCCACCTCTTCCGGTGACTACTTCGCCCAGGCCTCCATCAATGGCTGCGAGGCAGAGCCAGCGTCTGTCCATGTGGACGTGCTGCCGCTCCCAGGGGCAGGTTTCGTCGCAACACCCAGCACCTTGTGTTGGCAGGAGAACGGAAGCCTGCAAGCGAACGTTGGCCCCGACGCCGCCATCGTGGGGTGGTCCCTGCCTTTGGGGACCACGCAATTGAACAATGCAGGCGCTGGGACCTATGAGGTGGACTTGTTGGGCACCAATGGATGCGAAAGCACCGAATCGTTCAACTACACCATGCTTCCTCCAATTGCCTCGGGCCTGGTAGACCCTGAGCCTCTCTGCGATACTGAAATCGCCACCTTGAACATCACCTCAGCTGTGGACGGCGTTTCGTGGAATGTGGGCGGCAGCGGCGTTTCACTTTCGGTGGTGGAATCCATGGGGGAAGGGCCCTATGTCGCCACGGTGAACCTTGGCGCTTGCACCCAAAACGACACGGCCTTTGTGACTTGGTGGCCCACTCCCATCGTGGGGACCCATCCCAACCAAGTGACGCGCTGCGAGTTGGACCCACCACACACCTTTGTTTGGCCCACACAAGGCCAGGCGGCAGTAGGCAGTTGGGTGTGGACAGTCAATGGTGAGCCTGCATCCGCGGGCTACAACGCCTTCGAAGAAGGCCCATATGCTGTCGAAATCAGAGACAACGCCACGGATTGTTTTGCCAGCCACGACCTCTTCCTTGAGGTCTGGCCCAGTCTCAATGTCATCGCCACGCCCGACGATGATTTGATCTGCATCGGAGACTCAACCACTGCAAGGGTGGAAGTCTTGTCGGTTGGAGAAAGTGAGGTCGATGAAATCCCATACACACTGGAGTGGTCCACTCCTGGTTTGTTGGGCGCGTCCCCTCAAGTCGCAGGCGGATCCCACTTTGTGACCGCGACGAATGCTTGTGGAAGTGACCTTGCCTTGGCTGAAGTGGAGGAAGAGTATTGCGGGTGCCACGTTTGGGTGCCCACAGCATTCACGCCAGATGGCGACGGCTTGAACGAAGGGTTCCGAGTGGTCAGCAGCTGTGCATGGGAGGCATTTTCCTTTCAGGTCTTCAGCCGTTGGGGCGAGCTGGTGTGGTCCACCAATGACCCTGACCGGCCCTGGGATGGTGGAGCAGACAACCTTGGAGAAGGTAGGCACTACTTGCCCGATGGTTGGTACTCGTATTTGCTTCAGTGGACAGCCTTGGAACAGGGCTTCAGAGAAAAGCAAACCAAGTCAGGAAGGATTTTGATGGTCCGTTAGGGACGGAGAATCAATCGAAAGCAAGTGCCTTTGCCTGGCTCTGTCCAAGCCACCAAAACTTGGCCCTTGTGAACCTCCTCGACAATCCTTTTGGCCAAGGACAAGCCAAGCCCCCACCCGCGTTTTTTGGTGGTGAAGCCGGGCTCGAAAACGCGTCTTGCGACTTGTTTGGTCATGCCCTTCCCCGAGTCCTCTACTTCGACGTGAAGCTCATCCCCTTTCCATATGGACCTAACCACAAGACGACCTTCGCCCTCCATGGCATCCACTGCATTCCTGATCAGGTTCTCCAGGACCCAACTGAAAAGAGAGCTACCAAGGGGCACCTGGCCATCCGTGTCACCTCTCTCAAAGGTCATGGTAATGTGCTTGCTGATTCGGGGGCGCATATAATCGACCGTGTCTTCCACCACCTTTGCTGGATCCTCCTGGACAAGTTGGGCTTGTGAACCGATTTTGGAGAATCGGTCAGCCACCACCTGCAAACGGGCAATGTCCTTGTCCATTTCCTCCAGCGCCTCTTGATTTTCACTTTTGGTGCCGAGGAGTTGGGACCAAGCCATCAAAGAACTCAATGGTGTGCCAAGTTGATGGGCTGTTTCCTTGGCCATGCCCACCCAAACACGGTTCTGTTCTGCCCGCTTGGAGGAGCTGAACACCAAATACGCCACGAGCAAGAAGGCTGCAATCAACAAAAGCTGAACGGCAGGGAAAAAGCGGAGCTGGGTGAGCACCAAGCTTTCCTCGTAAAACACGAAGTGCCACCCTTCTCCAGGCAAAAAGACCGAGATGGGGGGGTTGTCACGGGCCATGGCTGTGAACCTCTCCCTGAGAAGGTCAGGGTCGTCCAAACCATCCATGTCAATGCCTTGAGATTTGACAACCCTCGTGGCAGACGAGTCCAACAAAAGCACAGGAACAGAGGCACTGTTGATCACCGTTTCAGATATGAACGCCTCGATGAGCTCAGACATGGCCTCACGCAATTCGCGCAACCTCCGGCTTTCCGAGTAATAGATGGTTTGGCCCACTTCGTTGAATCGAATGGGCGGGTTCTTCCCCATCTCGTGGCGGCGGAGGCTGTCAAAATAAGCTGAAGCCTCCATTCCCTTGGGGGGCTCAGGAATGTTGACGTCGTACAAGACACGCCCCGCATCGTCCATGATCAACACTGGAACGGTTTTGTTCTCAACGAGAAAGTCCGTGCTGAACGTCAGGTCCATCCCCATGGGGGCCTCTTGAATCAGTCGATAAGCGTCTGCCAGGCGGTCAGCCTTCTTCTTTTCTTCCCCGCCAAGTTCTTCGAACAGCTTCTGCGTGTAGGTGACCAACTCCGCCCTTTGCTTGACTGCTTCCACCCAAAGCTCCACCTTACGCTGCTCTTCTTGTCGGATGATGGAGGCGAGGTGTTGAGAATAGCCAAGCGTCACCAAGACAATGGCGGCGGCAGCCACCAGCAGCATGCTCTTGACGGAACGTTCCTTCATCAATCGTAGGCTGGGCAGCGCCCGTTGGGACCTACATAGGGGTCGTTTTTGTCACAGGCAGTCAGAGAAATGACAATCTCGTGAGAGCTTCGGCCGACCACACTCAGGTCGTTCACACCAAAATCATAGCTGTACCCCACCGTCATCGAGTCAAATATCTTCAGGCTCATGATGCCGGTAAGCGCGCTCCCTGAGCGGTAGCCCAAGCCAAGACTGACCTTGTCGTCCAAAGAAAAAGACCCCTGCAGGTCAATGGATGCCGGCAGGCCAGAAGCCATACGCATCAGGCCAGCAGGTCGAAAGGCAAACCGTCGATCGAGTTGAATGTATTTGCCACCCATCAACACCATCGTTCTTCCGGACGTCGTCGTCGCGCCAATGTCAGAAAGTGTGGTGGCCATGGCATTCAAAACACTAAAGGCCACGAAAGTCTTGTCGTTTTCATACCACAAGCCAAGGTCCATGCTAGGAAAGACGGTTTGCGAGGTGCCGTTGTCGAACAACGCAGGATCTTCCGAAGCAGAAAACACAGGAAATTGCAAGCTGCCTACATCCAAGCGGTACTGCACCATGCCTGCCGAAATGCCTGCGCTTAGTCTGGCGCCATTGGTCAGTCTCACCTTTGTAGAATACGCCAAGTTGAACCTTGTGTTGGACCACGGGCCGATTTCATCGGTGATGACATAGCCCCCTATGCCATGAGAAAATGTGGTGGACTCGCCAATGCGACCACTCAAGGACGCGAAACTGCTCAAAGGGGCGCCGTCAAAACCCGCCCACTGCGAACGAACCCCCATGCGCATGTCCAAACAAGGGTTGCTTCCCGCGGCCGCGGGATTTTCCAAAAGACTCGACATTAAGAATTGAGAACGGGTGCCGGTGAATTGGGCCGAGGCCAACCCAACCACACCGAACAGCATGGTTGTCAAAAAAGAATGTATGCTGGTGATTCTTTTCATCGGATGACAGCGACATGGCCCGTAATCGGGGCGAGGTTGGCATTGGGTTCGTTCAGCTGAATCACATAGTAGTAGGTCCCGGCAGGCACGTCCGTGCCCCTGAATTTTCCACCCCAAGGGTTTGGGTACGACACTGACCGAAATACGCTTTGGCCCCATCTGTCAAACACCTCAATGGTGGAAAAATCAAACTGCGCCAAGCCAAAAATGTCCCACGTGTCGTTGAAACTATCCGCGTTGGGTGAAAAGGCATTGGGGACCTCGATGGGAGACCCAACAGCCACCAAGACGGCGTCGCTGTAAGCGCAACCCTCGACAAACCCCGTAACTTCAAACGTGGTCGTTTCATAGGGACTCAGTGTGGCCAATTGATTGCCCACCATTTCCGCTTGCTCCTCTGGCGTCCAAACAAATCCAAGGGTTGGGTCTGCCCCAAGAACCTCGACGTCTGCCGTTTCGCCATAGTCAATCGTGGTGGTGCAACAGGCGTCAATGCTCACGCTTGGGCCCTCCAAGCGCACCTGCATCTGGCAATTGTTGGTTCCCGTTCCCACCAACAAGATGTAGTCGGTGTTGATGTACAGTGGATCCGTTGTCAACACAGTGTCGTTGTTGGACACCATCGTTTCCGAAACAGGAACGTATGCCGACGCGTCGCAGGGTTCAAATGGGTTGGGCAGAAACACCCTTGCTTGGAAATCTGCACCGCAGTCAAGCTTGGAAAGCAGAACATTCAATCCTTGATCACCCGGGTTGAGGAAAGTCGTGTGGAACGTCACCACTTGGACGCGGTTCGCCGAAAACACCCCATCGAGGGCAGCGGCGTTGACCAGGTCCATTGGCGAGGCCGTGGCAAAAGTGGTGTCCACCTGTCCACACAAATCAAGGGTGTTGTCACAGGCCGTGCTTTGGGCACAAGACATGTTGCCCACAAGGGCGCCACCCAAAGTGCACAAGACGAGAATCAGTGGACGTAAAATCGACATGGTTCGAAAGTAACTCCATAGGACAACGTCGGAGGAGCTTGTTTCGACATGTCTTCAACATGCAATCGGGGACAGAAGTTGATTTGATTAGGCCTCGAAGGCCACCAAAAGGGACCCTTTTTCCACAGCCTGCCCAGGGGATACGGGGATGTCCAGGACCGTCCCCTCAGCGATGGCTTTGATCACATTTTCCATTTTCATGGCCTCCAAGACCAAGAGGGCTTGCCCCTCCTCCACTGTGTCACCTGCATTCACAAGCACTTGGAGGACCTTGCCAGGCATCGGTGCTTTGATGTCACCAGAAGCAACAACCGTACGAGCTGACATGCCCATTTTTTCCAAAAGCTGGGCGCGCTCGTCAAGAACGCGAACCTCCTTGCGCACGCCATTGATGCGAAATGTGGCCCTTCCTTCCTCATCCGGCTCTTTCTCACATTCAACCTTGAACCTTCGTCCTTCGTGCAATACAGCCCAAGAACGAGGGGACAGGGCCGTCCAGGTCGCGGCGCTTCCGCTCAAAACATCGGCAGAAGAACTGTCGCGCTCTACGCGACGGTCGTCCCATTGAATTTCACGAGCCATGACCTCAAAGGTAGTGCTGGAGCCACGACCTTTGCACCATGGCTGGCCTCTACCTGCACGTCCCTTTCTGTCGACAAGCTTGTCACTACTGTGATTTTCATTTCTCGACCAACGTTCAGAACATGGAACCCATGGTCCAAGCCATACTCGAAGAAGCGCGCATCCGTTCGGACAGCGTTGCCGGTTGGGGACAAAAGACGTTTCAAACTCTTTACCTCGGAGGGGGCACCCCCTCCCTTTTGGAAGGGGACCAATTGAAAACGTTGGTCAACGGTGTTCTTGCCGCGCTGAACGTCGAGGCTTCCTCGTTGCAAGAGGTGACCCTCGAAGCGAATCCAGAGGACATCGCTCCCGAAAAAGTAGAGGCCTGGTTGGAGGCTGGCATCACTAGGCTGAGCATCGGTGTGCAGTCGTTTCACGAAGACACCCTCCTTTGGATGAACCGAGCGCACGATGGCGAACAAGCCAAAAAAGGCATCCGTTTGGCCCACGAGCTGGGAATCCGGCACCTCACCATAGATTTGATCTATGGCGTGCCGACTGAAAGGATATGGGAAGACGACTTGACACAGGCCTTGGACCTGCCCATCGATCACCTCAGCGCTTACTCTTTGACCGTAGAGCCCAATACCGTTTTGGGGACAAGGATTTCAAAGGGGGATGCCACGATGCCCGGTGACGAAAGAGCCGTCCTTGAATACCAGGTTCTTTGTGAGCGAATGCGGGCCTTGAGCTGGGACCATTATGAAACCAGCAACTGGGCCGCACCACTGCCAACAGGCGGCCACCAATACGCCTTGCACAACAGCGCGTATTGGACAGGGGTGCCATACCTCGGTTTGGGGCCCGGCGCGCATGGTCATCACGACCAGACTCGCTACGCCAACGTCTCAAACAACCCCCGGTACATAAAGGCTTTGGGCAAGGGCTTGCTGTTGCAAGAAGAGGAGATTTTGACCCCCCGTGACCGGTACAATGAGTCCCTTATGACGGGATTAAGAACAGCACGGGGCATCCATCCTGAATCGCTTCAAAAAGATTGGGGCAAATCCCCGGCTGAGGTGGATGGCGTGGCGTGGAACAAAGCCTTGGAGCAAGGTGCTTTGACAGAGGACAAAAAAGGCCGGTACCGGATTCCTGAGCCCCTCTGGATCACTGGCGACCAGGTGTCGGCTTCGCTTTTTTGGTTGGACGAGAACGCCACATCGTGTCCATGAAAACGGCACCGATCACAAGGACGGCGCCAAGGTAAAAAGAGCCCCCAAGCCGCTCGCCAAAAAACCACCACGCCAGCACAATGGCATACACGGGCTCCAGGTTGATCGCCATGGCGGATTCAAAGGGACTCAGTTCCTTGAGCACCTGTATGGACACCACAAAAGCAAAGGAAGTGGCCACCACCGCCAACAACAGAATCCACATCCAATCTGCCCCTGACATGGTCCAAAGTTCTGGTCCCACTTGACCGCGCACACCAAGCCACGCCAACATCAGGACAGCAGCAAAAAGCAGTTCAACAGCGCTCAAATTGACGGGGTCCAAACGACGCACCAAAACCCCATTCAACGTTGAAAAAATGGCGGCCAAAAGAGCACTGGCCAAGCCCAGGAGCATACCGAGCACCTGGTCCTGCTGCGATTGAAAAACGACGGCAATTCCTGCGAAAACGATCCCAGCCATCCAAAGTTCACGCCACACCAGACGACGTTGGAAAACGAGTGGTTCCAAGAGGGCCACAAACAGCGGGGCCGTGGCCAACATTGTCAATGCCAAACCCACGGAACTTGCTTTGATGGAGGCAAAAAAGGTCACCCAATGAGCAGCCACAACGCTCCCAATGGCCGCGGCCTTTAGCAAATCTCTCCTGCCCCATGGCTTCCAACGTTTGCGAAGGGTCAGGTAACATGCCGTTGAACAACCACCAATGGCCACCCGCCAAAACACCAAGGGCTCTGCGGCCACCGTGATCAGCTTTCCCAAGATGCCCGTAAACCCAAAAATCACCACAACCCCATGCAGGAGCAGCAAACTTCGGGTGCGCGGGGTCATTGAGGCACCACCATCACCCGCAGGGTCTGCGTCACGGCCGACCCGTTGGTCATTTGAAGATGGTGCACGCCAGGGGACCAGGTTGAAATGTCCACGAGGTGTCTCCCTATGGACCATGTGCCCCGCGCCGTCATTCGGCCACGAAGATCACGGGCCACCCAGTCAACATTCGATGACACACAAACGCTCAGTGGACCGGAAGTAGGGTTGGGAAACACCCGCGCCACTGGAGCCAAGGAATCCTCGACACCGTCCTCGACATCGATCACAATTTCCATGGTGAATTGGTCTGAACATACTGCGTTGGGGTCGGTGGCCGTCAAGAAGACGTTGTACGCTCCGGGGATCTCATAGTTCACAACAGGCGACTCTTCGTTGCTGAAGACACCGTTGCCAAACGACCACTGGAAAAAGCCCGCCCCCTCGCTCAAGTTCTCCATCTGAAGAGGCGTGCCTGTCATCAAATCTTCCGGGACGGTGAACGACGCCACCACCGGAGCTGTGAAATCTTCCAGCGAACGAGGCATCAGTGTGTAGCCATCCAAAAACGGAAGGCCCGGATCATATTGACCTCCGATGCCTGTCACCCCAAAGGTGCCCAATGGCACGTCCGTTCCAAAGATGTCGGTGTTGGCATCGATTCGGATTTGGACTTGCCCCACCCCGTAATCCACCAACACATCGAAGAAGGGAAAGTCGTTGGTCCATTGCGAAGGGTCCACCAGCTTCACACATTTCAATTTCACCACACGGGATTCGGTGTCTTCCCCCATTTCCTGAACCAAAAGCGGTTCCTGGGTGTCGAACCCACTGCCCTCGTCAATCAACGTGTCCACATAGAGCGTCGCCAGGCCATTGAATTGGCCCACAACACCTCGGACACGCACGCTGTCTCCCTCGTTCACTTCGTACCCAAAGTTGCTGATGGGGCTGAACACATTGATCCCGGAGGTGGGGTCAATCAGGGTGAAGCGAAGCGCTTGGGGGTAATCGTTCCAGCCGTGCACCACGCCGCGCAACTCACAAGCCACATCGATGCTGTCCAACACCCCCTGGTTGTTGTTCCCGCGGACTTGGGCAATGTCATAGACGGGGTAGGTCAAATCCGAAGGCAGGATGTGGATCACCATCGTTTCAATTCCAAGCACCGCGCCACCCGACACGATGGTCATGGTCAACTCCACGTCCTCCTGAAGCTCAGGATCTTCTTCGTCGATGGCGGCAAAGGTGAAGGATTGGCTGTTCAAAAGGCCTGCTTCAAAATCGAACGACAGCGGGAACACGGCGGGGTAGTCGGCGCCTGGAGTGGCGTCTCCCCCACCAACCGACACGAGCACTTCCACGTCTTCAAGAGGGTAGCTCACCTGCATTTCCACGTTCACGCCCTGGCCCTCGGCCACGTAAAGCTCGGGAGAGGCAAACCCAACCACCATCGTGCCCAAACCACCGCAAGACGCGCTGTGGTCGCCCAAGAAGTCGAAGGTGTCTTGGGGATAAACATCCCATTGGGTTTGACCCACACTCCAAAGCACAGAGCCTTCGCCAATGTTGGGTTTTCTCACCAAGGTGTACTCTGACATGCCTCCTGACCCCACGGCCCAACCATCGGGTTCGCCAGGGTCGTTCTCAGGGCCAATCTCGCCCATCATGTCGATGATTTCACCGTCTTTCCGAAGCACGATCGCATCGTTGCCGTTGAACCATGTGACAGAGCTCAATACTTGGCTTTGGCTCACAATGGGGGCCACCGCCTGCGGATTCCCCATCACGAGGACACCGCCAGTGTAAATCAGGCCTTCCAAATCCAAGCTTTGGGTCGGCTCCGTAGCGCCGTTGTTGTAAACCTCCATCACATAAGGGGCCAAGT
>CAWVVM010000003.1:0-101941 GCA_963933635.1 uncultured Flavobacteriales bacterium | reverse complement strand
TGGTAGCTCAGCTGGTTAGAGCATCTCACTTTTAATGAGAGGGTCCTGGGTTCGAGTCCCAGCCGGGTCACAACGACGCTCAAGCGTCATGCACCGCCCAGGTGCTGAAATTGGTAGACAGGCATGGTTGAGGGCCATGTGTCCGTTAGGGCGTGTGGGTTCGAGTCCCACTCTGGGCACGAAAAGCGCGAGGTTCTCCTCACGCTTTTTTTTTGCCTTGAAGCCACCCATACCCCCATCCCCCACACAACCGCCCAGGAGTATCTTTGCACCATGTCCTCGCGACGCGCTTCTGCTCCTTCCTACTTTTTGCCATTCCTTAGGTGGTCTGCAACATATTCACGCTCCGACTGGAAAGGAGATTGGCGCGCAGGTTGCACTGTCGGGGTGCTCCTCGTCCCCCAGGCCATGGCGTACGCCACGATTGCCGGCCTGCCCGTGGTGTACGGCCTCTATGCAGCACTCGTTCCTCCTTTGGTGTATGGTTTTCTAGGAAACTCCCGGTCACTTGCCGTTGGACCCGTGGCGATGGACAGCCTTTTGGTGGCCGCAGGCCTGTCGGGATTGGCCGCAGTGGGGAGCGATGCCTACATCCAATGGGCGCTTTTGCTCGCCTTGATGGTGGGGACCATGCAGTGGACGATGGGACGACTCAAAATGGGGTTTCTCATTCACTTTCTTTCACGGCCGGTCGTCAGCGGCTTCACCACCGCAGCCGCGTTGTTGATTGGGGTGCATCAATTGCCGGCACTTTTGGGCATTGCTGTGGAGCGGACCGCTCGGCTGCACGTGTTGTTGGGGGAGCTTTGGCACCACCTTCCGTCCTTGCACATGCCTACAGCCATGCTGGGTCTGTCCAGTTTTGGGCTGATGTGGGCATTGAAAAAGTGGGCCCCACAATGGCCTTCAGCACTGATGTTGTTGGTGGCAGGCACATTTTGCTCATGGTTTTGGGCATGGTCTGGATCCGGGATTTTTACGGTTGGAAATGTCCCACAAGGATTGCCCACCTTCACGGTCCCGAGCGTTTCCTTGGAGCGCATCGAGACCCTCCTGCCCATGGCCGCAACCCTCGCCCTCGTGTCCTTCGTAGAAGCCATGGGGGTCACCAAGGCCTTGGCCACGTCCACTCCGAATGACGTGAAGCCCAACGATGAACTGAAGGCCTTGGGGTGGGCCAACTTGCTTGGCAGTTTGTTCCAGGGCTACCCGACATCAGGCGGGTTTTCCAGGTCTGCGGTGGCCCACCATGCTGGTGCGCAAACACCTGCCGCCTCCTGGGTGGCTGCTTCCGTGGTGGGGATGACGTTGCTCTTTTTGACGCCTCTTTTCCAACACCTGCCTTTTGCAGTGCTGGCTGCCATGATCATGGTGGCCGTCATGGGACTGGTGGATGTCAAGTACCTGCGCGTTTTGTGGCAACAGGACCGCCTTGAAGCAGGCATCTTGGCCTTGACCGCCTTGGTCACACTCTGGGTCAGTCTCCCGATGGGGATAGCCACAGGGGCCCTTGCTGGCTTGGGGGTCCTGGTCCAACGAATGATGCAGCCCCACGTGGCTGAATTGGGCAAGGTGCAAGGCGTCTACCGCAACCGCATGCGGTTTCCTGAGGCGGAGACAGATCCGGCAATCTTGATTGTCCGATACGATGGCCCCCTCACCTTTGCGAACAGAGCACATTTTGAATCTGAAATGGAGCGGCTTGTGCATGGCAAGGGCCAAACTTTGCAACTCATTGTTCTCCAGGCGGACACGGTGTCATACATCGATGCATCATCGCGAGAAACAGTCAAGGCTCTGGTTGACAAATGGCACGAAAAAGGCTGGAAAACGAGCATTTCGGGGGCAATTGGCCCCGTTCGTGACGCCCTTGCAAAGGATGGCCTGTTGATGGCCGATCAGCTTTCGTTTCAAATCAGTGTCGACCACGCAGTTCAACAATTCAACCAGCCAGGCTCCGTCCCCGATGCTGCCAGGCATTTGGCCCAACAACACTCCTCTTCGACTTCCAGATGAACATTCAACAGATCTACACCGGGTGCCTGGCCCAAGGGGCGTACTACATTGAAAGCAATGGGGAAGCCGCCATCATCGATCCACTTCGCGAGGTGCAGCCATACTTGGACTTGGCCCAATCCCGTGGCGCGACCATTCGGTATGTCTTCGAAACTCATTTTCATGCGGATTTTGTCTCCGGGCATGTCACCCTCTCAGAGCGTACCGGGGCGCCCATTGTTTTTGGCCCCCAAGCTGAAACGACCTTCGAATCGACAGTTGCGGACGACGGCCAGACCTTTCCCATTGGCAACGTCTCGATCGAAGTGCTTCACACCCCAGGGCACACTCAAGAAAGCACCACCTACTTGCTGCGCGATGCCGAAGGAAAGGAACACGCTATTTTTTCAGGGGATACGCTTTTTTTGGGCGATGTCGGCCGGCCTGACCTCGCGCAGAAGGGAGAATGGACCATGGAGGACCTGGCCAAGCAACTCTACCACAGCCTGCGCACCAAAATCATGCCGTTGCCAGACAGCACCATCGTATATCCCGGCCACGGAGCGGGTTCTGCATGTGGCAAGAACATGAGTTCTGAAACGGTGGGCACCTTGGGGGACCAAAAAGTCAACAACTACGCCCTTCGCAAAGACATGACGGAGGAGGAGTTCGTGAAAGAACTCACTACAGGTCTCCTCCCTCCTCCCGGCTACTTCCCCATGAATGTGGCCATGAACAAACAGGGCTATGAAAGTTTTGAAGTGGTCCAAAAGCGCGGGGGCCGAGGATTGGACCCCGCTGCCTTTGAATTGGCCGCCAATGAAACAGGAGCTGTGGTTCTGGACATACGGGGCACAGATGAATTCATCGAGCAACACATCCCACGGTCCACCTTCATTGGCCTGGGTGGCAACTTCGCCCCATGGGTGGGCGCCATGATCGTGGACGTCAAGCAGCCCATCCTTTTGGTTGGGGATGGAAAAGCACAAATTGACGAAGCCGTGACCCGACTCTCTCGCGTGGGCTTTGACAACACGCTAGGCCATCTTGACGGGGGGCTAGAGGCATGGGTGAAAGCGGGCAAAGACACCGACCACATCGAAGCTGTAGATGCCGTGGCCTTTGCCGCGGTGCGGCAAAATCATCCCAGCGTTTGCGTGCTGGACGTCCGAAAAGACGCAGAGTTTGCTGCAGAACACGTCGACGGCGCCATGCACATCAGTTTGACGTCCCTCGTCCAGAACATGGACCAATTGCCCAAAGACAAGCCCTTTTACATCCACTGTGCAGGCGGATATAGAAGTTTGATCGCCCATTCCCTGCTCAAAGCGCGGGGCTACCATCAGGCCATTGACGTGCTCGGAGGCTACCTAGCCATTGCAGAGACTGACGTTCCAAAGACTGACTTTGTCTGTCCGAGCACCATTTCCTGACACCTCTTTTTGCCTCGACTTTCTCTACCTTTGGCCCCCACGTTGACCCAGGTGGCGAAATTGGTAGACGCGCAGTCTTCAGGTGGCTGTGCCTTCGGGCGTGCTGGTTCGAGTCCAGTTCTGGGTACAAAAACAGCCCCAGCCTCGTGCTGGGGTTTTTTGTGCCCTCGCTTTTGCCGAAGTTCTCCCACCTGAACCCATAGGTCGGCATGTAGGCTTATTTTTCCACTCATGGTTCAAGGCAACCAAATAAAACCCACGTCCTCTGTGCTTTCCTTGCACGGAAGAAAGCGGCCTGTTGTCATAGCAGGTCCTTGCAGCGCAGAATCCCGAACCCAAGTCCTCGACACTGCCAACCTTTTGGCCAAATCGGGACAGGTGAGCTTCTTCCGCGCTGGATTGTGGAAACCACGGACACGACCCAATGCCTTTGAAGGGATGGGCGAACGTGCCTTGCCTTGGCTAATGGAGGCGCAAGAGGTCACAGGCTTGACGGCCATGACCGAGGTGGCCACACCAGAGCATGTGGAGGCAGTTTTGCAAGCGGGCATGAAAGCCGTTTGGATTGGTGCGCGCACCACAGTGAGCCCTTTTGCCGTGCAAGCCTTGGCGGAAGCTCTTCAAGGCACTGACCTCCTTGTGATGGTCAAGAACCCAATGCATGCAGATCTCAAGCTTTGGATGGGGGCGATTGAACGGGTGGCCCGCACCACCAGAGGTGAAGTTTGTGCTTTGCACAGAGGTTTCTCCAGCTATGGCACCAGCGAGTTCAGAAATGCACCGATGTGGGAAATCCCCATTGCCTTGCGGTCAGAAATGCCAGACATCCCCATGTTCTGCGACCCCTCTCACATCACCGGAAATCCAGACAAGCTTCGGGACGTCTCGCAACGGGCGATGAACCTAGGCATGGAAGGACTCATGATCGAATCCCATCTTCAGCCCTCTGAAGCCTTGAGCGATGCAGAACAGCAAGTCACCCCTGACGAGCTGCACCTGCTGCTGGACCACCTTGAAATTCCCGTCACGCATCATGTGAGCCACAGCGACAAGGAGTACCTGGACGGACTTCGGTTGCAAATCGACAGCGTGGATGAGCAACTCATGCAAATGCTGCACAAGCGAATGGATTTGGCCCGTGCAATTGGTGCGTTGAAGCAGAAAAACAAGTGGTCTTTGTTGAGCGTTGGCCGCTGGAGAGACATCATCCGAAGCAGAACGGAATGGGCTCAACATCACGGACTCAATACTGAGTTCTTGGGCAAAGTCCTTGGCTCCGTTCATGAGGAGAGCATACGGGTCCAAGGCGACGAGGCCGATCGCCAGCGTGCTGAGAAGCCAAAATAAAATCAATCTTAAGTGATTGTTTTTTAAATAGATAAGGCTAAAACCCCCTTCTCGACCACATTTTTTTGTAACCTTTTTCCCTTCCCCAAGGTATAGGGTCTTGGTTTTGGTTAACCGCGCTTACAAAGCGCACGAATCAGGCGATTTGGTGAAGGGGCTCCTCAAACGTGAGGGCCCCTTTTTCCATGCCCGAGATTTGGGGATTCTCGCGAAGTGAACAATGCAATCCAAAGGGAGCGCGAAAGGCGATAAAGCAAAGGCAACAACCCCAGCAACAAAGTGATGCCTAGGCCCAAATACAGCTCAGCATGGGTGAACATGCCAAACTCCATCCATCCCCACGCATCGAAACACAGCAAAGCCACCAAGAGCGCCACCCAAAGCGCAACGGTCAAGGCATAGCTGACGTAAGCCGCACCAAAATAAAATCCTGGCTCCCGCAAGAAGTCCTCCCCGCAGACGGAACAATTGGGATGCATTTCTGCAATGTCCTTTAAGCGGTAGGCGTTGGGCTCGACAAACAAAGCCCCTTTGCCACATCTTGGGCACTGGAACCTAAAGACACTGTTCAATCTTTCTCTGACCGTCATGGCAAAGGGGAAGGCCGCTGAAGTCTCTTGTAATTGGCATAATTGGGGTTGATGCCGATGCGTTTCAGCTGTGCCTTCAAGCGTTCTTTCAGTGTCCAAGTATTGAGAGAAGGGTCAAAAGTGAAGTACCAATTCATGGCCGCCACTCTGGGTTGGATGACTTGGGGATGACTGCCTTCGAAGCGATACAAGGAACGAATGTGATCCTGGTAGACAAATGCATCTGGCCCCACGACATGTGATTCCACCCACTGATCATCATGCCACAATTTGTTGAATTGAATTTGCTTTTCCTGCATGACCTTCGGTGGCTTTACCCAACCGTAATGGTGGATGTGGGCATCTAGCTCCACAACATGTAAGAGTTCATTGGCTCGAATCCGAAATCCTTGGGCATCTCGAAAGGAACGGATGGACGGCTCTGCCCGAATCACCCTCACCTCATGGCCATACCAGCGGTCCGATGCCCCCACAAAATCGTACGAGCCATAAAAATGTCGATACGAAAACAAAAATCCATCCACCTCTTCATCATGGAGATGCCGTTGCATGGCTTGTCGAACTTCCTGGTGGTCGTTTTCATGCATCACTTCGTCCCCTTGGATGTAGACTGCCCAATCTGCTCTGGGCGAGATGGCTGCGTAAGCTTTGTCTGTTTCTGCAGCAAGTACCCTTCCGCCTTCGCGCAGTGTCTCATCCCAGACGGTGTCCACGATTTTCACTTTTGGAGAGTTGATCGATGCCACCAGCTCTCGGGTTCCATCTGTTCCTTTTCCCACTGCCACAATCACTTCGTCACACAATGGCAAGATGCTCTCAATGGCCTCCGCGATGGGGTAATCGAACGCAATGGCCTGACGGATGAATGTGAACCCCGAGACAAACATGATTCCTTCAGCTTTGTTGGAGATGGTGAAGTTCTGCGTACTTCCCTGCCAAGGCCAAAAGGGCCTCATGGGTCCCTTCTTCCGCCACACGCCCTTGGTCCATAACCACGATACGGTCGGCATCTCTTATGGTCGACATGCGGTGCGCGATGACCAACACCGTCACACCATCCATGGAACGACCCAACGCATCCTGCACCATGGATTCTGATGCCGCATCAAGCGCAGAGGTCGCCTCGTCCAGGATCAACACCTCCGCGTTTCTGTAAAGTGCACGGGCCAAAGCCACCCTTTGACGCTGACCGCCGCTCAGCTTCCCGCCTCCATCCCCGACTTCAGAATCCAGCCCATGAGGCAGGTCTTCTGCAAATTCCATCACGTGCGCCGTTTGGGCAGCCCAGAGCAGTCGATCGCGGTCCACTGGCACATCGGCCAGCGAAATGTTGGAGGCGATGGTGCCATGGAAAAGAAGGGCATCCTGGGTCACGACAGCCAAACGGTCACGCCAGGCAGCGCCACTCACCTCACTCAGTTCTTGGTCATCAACGCACACAAGGCCTTGATCGGGCGTGGCGAACTTGCTCAGGAGGTGGGCCACCGTGGTTTTGCCGGCTCCTGAAGCGCCTACCAAGGCCACCACCTCCCCTCTTTTCAAGGTCAGATTGAACCCAGAGAGCGCAGGTGCACTTTGGCTGGGATAACGATACTCCACGCCTCTGAAAGAAATTTGAGACCACGCTGCTGGAAGTTCCTGCAACAAACTTGCCTCATCCTTCTGCACTTCACCAAACAAAGACTCCAACCGCTCCAGAGAGGCCACGCCTTTCGACACCCGGAAGTACCCATCAGACAGCGACCGTGCCGGCGGAATGATTTGAGAAAACACCACCAAATAGCCGATGAACCAATCCCCTGTTAGGGCTGAGTCGCCCTCCAAAACAAGGGTTCCACCATACGCCAACAACATGGACATGACGGAGAGTGACACCAACTCGCTCATGGGGGACGACATGGACTCACGGCGGTGCATGCGCCTCATGGCCTTGAAGTGCTCGTCGTTTCGGAACTGGTACGCTTCTTTGAAAAAGGACTCGGCATTGAAGGCTTTGACAATGCGCATTCCTGCTAGTGATTCTTCAAGCACTGAGACAAGTTGTCCCAGTTCTTCCTTCCCCCGTTGGGCGTGGCGTTTCAACCGCTTGGACCAACGGCTGATCAAACCACCAGTCAGCGGCAAGAGGATGAAGGCAAAGAGCGTCAACTTCCAACTGAGGGCAAGCAAGGTGACCAAACTGACCACGATCATCAAGGGCGACTTGAGCATGGCCTCCATCGACCCAATGACAGAATGTTCCACTTCCATCAAGTCGTGGGTGAATCGGCTCATCACGTCTCCCTTCTTCGATTCCGTAAACCACGCCATGGGCATGGACATCAGACGTCCATAGAGCGACTGTCGTAGATCCCGGCTTACTCCGGTGCGAATGCCGGCCATGGCATAAAGTGCAGCATATTGCACGGCATTTTTAAGCACCGCCAGCACCACCATGGCCACGCAAAGCATGCCCAATGCCCAAGCTGAACCGTTCGCCTGAACAATGGCGTCAAACCACTGGTTGATCGCCGCCAACCATCCAGAACCTTCCACTGGCGCAGGAGACGGCTTTGCTCCCCTAAAGAGCAGACGCAAGAAAGGAACAACGGACAAAAAAGTGAACAAGGAGAGAACAGCACTCAACCCATGGAGCACCAAAATGCCCAGCACTTGTCCGCGCTGTTGTTTCACCAAAGGCAAAAGGGTCCTGATGGACCTCATCCGCGAACGAGTTCAGAAGCGAATCCCAAATAATTCGCTGGCGTGATGTTGCCCAATTCTCTCTTGACTTCATCAGAGACCTCCAGGCCTTGGATGAAATCATGCATGACTTCCCGGTTGATTTTTCCGTTGGTGCGGGTCAGCGCCTTCAGTGCCTCGTAGGGTTTGGGGTACGATTCACGGCGAAGAATGGTTTGGATGGCTTCCGCCACAATCGCCCAATTGTCTTCAAGATCGGCGGCCAGCTTGTCGCCATTCAACACCAACTTTCCAAGCCCCTTGCGCGTGGCTTTCATGGCCACGACACTGTGGGCCAAAGGCACACCAAGGTTTCTCATCACGGTGCTGTCAGTCAGGTCCCGCTGCATTCGGGAAACCGGCAGTTTGGTCGCAAAATGGGCCAACAAGGCGTTCGCCACTCCCAAATTCCCTTCGCTGTTTTCAAAGTCGATGGGATTGACTTTGTGCGGCATGGCTGAAGACCCCACTTCCCCTTCCACGATCCTTTGCTTGAAGTAGTCCATGGAGATGTACGTCCACATGTCTTTGTCCAAATCGATCAAAACCGTATGGATGCGCCGGAGGGCATCGCACCAGGCAGCCAAATGGTCATAGGGTTCAATTTGGGTGGTTACAGGTGTTCGCGTGAGGCCCAATGTGCCTTCGACGAAGGATTGGCCAAAGGCCGGCCAGTCAACTTCTGGATAAGCCACACGGTGGGCGTTGAATTGCCCTGTCGCACCCCCAAACTTCGCAGCATAGACCGCCTCTTCCAAGGCCTTGCGTTGGCCCCGCAACCGGTCCACGAACACCTGGAGCTCTTTGCCCAAGGTCACTGGCGAGGCTGGCTGTCCGTGGGTTCTTGCGAGCATCGGCACCTCCTTCCATGCTGTCGCCAAAGCTGCGACATCGCCTGTCGTAGCCTCCAACAAAGGAAGGATCACTTCTTCCGTGGCACGCTTCAAGGACAATGGAATCGCGGTGTTGTTGACGTCTTGTGAGGTAAGGCCAAAATGGACAAATTCTTTCCATTGGCTCAAACCCAAACGGTCCATTGCGTCCTTCACGAAGTACTCCACGGCTTTGACGTCGTGGTTGGTCACCTTTTCTTGGTCCTTGACCCACTGTGCATCGGTCTCAGAAAACTGCTGATGCACCTCCCTCAGCGCCTCCTTCTGTTCCTTTGGAAAGTCTGCCAATTGCGGCAGAGGCATGGCCACAAGTTGCAAGAAATACTCAATTTCAACCTCCACCCGGTGCTGAATCAATCCTTGTTCAGACAGCCACTTGGCGAGAGGCTCAGTGTGACGTCGGTAACGGCCATCGACGGGAGAAAGGGCGTGAAGCATGTTGAGGATTCTAGACTCAAAGGTACTGAACTCAGCCACGCATTGGTACCTTTCGCCCATGCGCTTTCACACGGTCCATACAGGGAATTTCAAGTTGGATGGTGGAGCCATGTTTGGGGTGGTCCCCAAGCAACTTTGGTCCCGCACCAATCCTGCCGACAGCTTGAACCTCTGCACCTGGGCCATGCGATCACTGCTCGTAGAGGTCGGAAACAGAAGGGTGCTTATCGATTGCGGCATTGGTCAGAAACAATCCGAAAAGTTCTTCAGCCATTACCACCTCCACGGGGACCACAGTCTGGACCAAGGATTGGCTTCAGCGGGCTGTTCCAGAGAAGACATCACAGATGTGTTTCTCACCCACTTGCACTTTGACCACGTAGGCGGGGCTGTGGAAAGACTGTCCAACGGCCAACTCTGCCCCACCTTTCCCAATGCTACGTATTGGTCCAATGCCGACCACTGGGAATGGGCCATGGCCCCCAACCCGAGAGAAAAGGCATCTTTCTTAAGTGAAAACCTGGCTCCGCTCGCCCAGTCGGGTCAACTCAAAATGATTCCAAGACATGGGCGCACAATTTCCAATGCAATGGGGATTGAAGGCTGGGATATTTTCTTCGCGGACGGCCACACAGAAAGCCAAATGATCCCGTTGCTGCGCCACCCAAACGGAACCACCACAGCCTTCATGGCAGACTTGCTCCCAAGCACGGGACACATCCCATTGGCCTACGTCATGGGCTACGACACCCGACCTATGCTCACCCTCGAAGAAAAGGAACTCTTCTTGGACCGAGCCGCCAAAGAAGAATGGATTCTCTTTCTCGAGCATGATGCCCAACATGCTGCATGCACAGTCCGGTCAACTGAAAAAGGTGTGCGTCTTGCGGAAGCCGCACCCACTTGGGAAGCATTGTGCCGCTGACCGCTAAGAGAGGATTCAAGCGATGCCTTTGACCATGCGCGCGGCCAAGCCCGGGCCTTCGTAAATCATGCCTGAATAGACTTGCACAAGGCAAGCTCCAGCGTCCATTTTTTCACGAGCCGCTTCAGGACCATCAATCCCTCCTACACCAATGATGGGGAACTGCCCATCGCTTTTCCTCTGGAGATACGCCACAACCTCTGTGGCCCTGCGGCGCAAAGGGGCTCCACTAACACCTCCTTGCCCCATGGCCTTCACTTCCTCCTCCGATGTCGTCAAGCCTTCACGAGATATGGTGGTGTTGGTGGCCACCACCCCATCGACGCCCTCTGACAACACAATGTCCACAATGTCGTCGAGCTGACCGTCGGTCAAATCTGGGGCAATTTTCAAAAACACAGGCCGTTCTCCCGGGTGGTCGGCATTGCGCTTCACCACAGCCCGAAGCAGGAGCGTCAATGGCTCTCGGCCCTGCAGCTCTCTGAGGCCGGGCGTATTGGGTGAACTCACATTGACCACGAAGTAATCCACATGGGCATGCAAGGCGTCCACGCAAGTGAGATAATCCTCTACAGCCCTCTCGTTGGGAGTGATCTTGTTTTTTCCGATGTTCCCTCCCACCACCAATCCTTTGGGGCGACGGATCAACCTCCCCGTTGCAGGCACCAATCCGTCATTGTTGAAACCCATTCGGTTGAGGATGCCTTGGTCGGATCGAAGACGAAAGAGACGGGGCTTGGGGTTGCCTGACTGTGCTCGTGGAGTGAGGGTTCCGATTTCAACAAATCCAAAACCCAACATGGCCAATGCATCCAACCAACGGGCGTCCTTGTCAAAGCCGGCGGCCAACCCCACGGGGTTTGGAAAGAAGAGACCCGCCACTTCCACTCCCTTGCCTTTGTTGCGCTTGCGCGACACCCGCCTCATGCAAAAGGATACACCTGGGACACGTGAAGCCATGGTCAACAAGTCCATCGCAGCGTAGTGAGCGCGCTCCGGAGACATTAGGAAAAACAAGGGTTTCAGCAGTTTTTGATACACGATGCGAAAGTAATTCCTTCGCACAACCACACACACTTTTTGTGGAAAACCCTGTTGATAGCGTTCATGACAAGTGATGTCGGGCACTGAAAATGACCCTTTAGCTTTGAATCCCAAGGATGAAGAACCTGGGACTACTCAGCTGGCTATCAAAGAAGAAACTCACCGACGAACAGGTGGCGAACATTTTCGTCAACACCTCGTTCGAGACGGTCGAGAGTGGTTGGCCCCAAGTGGCTGAATTCTTGAATACTTCGCCTGAATTCGAGACGCCTCCACAACTTAGCGAGGAAGACTACGGGAAGTTCTTGATGATTGTCGTGGCCGCCAATCTCAGCCTCATCCCCAAGCACTTCGACAATGGCATTGACCGCGCAATCATCCAACGATGCTGTGCCAAGTTTGGCTTTGCACTCGGACTGCCTCCTGATTCATTCTCAAGAAAAATCAAGGAATTCCGCAGTTTCATGAAAGAAATCAACCGCCCCAGCAAAAACACCTTGACGGCCATGACGCGTGCCGTTTGTTACAAGTATGGTGTCATTGGCCATCAGGAGCCGTACTTCCGGGACATGAACGTTCCCAACCCCATCCTTCAAAAGAACCTTCGCGAGGTCATGGAGCACTTCCTTTGGGATTGGGACGATTTCGTGGACCAGTACCGCGTGGTGCAAACCACAGAAGAGGACGCCCTCTGATCAATCCTCCATTCGGGACAAATCCCGGGCTTGGTCTTTGTCTTTGAGGGACTGGCGCTTGTCGTGCAACTTCTTGCCCTTGGCCACTGAAAACCTCAACTTGGCGTAACCGCTCTCTGCCACAAAAAGCAAGGTGGGCACAAGGGTTACCCCCACATCTTTCACCTTCTTCTCCAATTTCCTCAATTCAGTCCTTTGCAGCAAGAGCTTTCGATTCCTGCGCGTGTCTTGGGGCATGTATCCTGCATTCGCATATTCAGCGATGTACATGTTGTGCACCCAAAGCTCACCGCGATCGAAACGACAGTAAGATTCACCAATGCTCGCCTTGCCTGCCCGTATGGACTTGATTTCTGAGCCCGAAAGCACAAGGCCAGCCGTAAAATCATCCGTCAGGAAATACGTGTAAGACGCTTTCTTGTTTTTGATTTGAACAGCCATGCGTCAAAGTTACGTCCGAGGCTTTTGGAAGGGCACCTGTCTTGGCGGAACTTGCTCTCATGACACAGCAAGACCTGCAAGACCTACCAAAGGTGGAACTTCATTGCCATCTTGAATTGGCCTTTCGTAAGAAAACACTTCAGCGCTGGGCTGTGGAGGCGGGAATGGCCATGGAGACGGACCACGACTTTGCACAAGGCTTTCTGGTCACAGAGCCCATGGCGGACTTGCCGTCGGTGTTGCACAAATTCCTCAACACAAGGGACCTCTTGGACTCGGCCGCCAAAGTCGAACAGTTGACGTTTGAAACATGCGAAGACATGTTTCTCGTGAGCAATGTCCGGGTCCTTGAACTGCGTTTTGCCCCCTCCTTTTTGTTGGATGCGCATCCCCACATGAAAGCCGACGATTTGTTGGATGCCATTCTGCGCGGCGTGGCCCGAGCAGAGGCCCAATACCCCATGGCCGTTGGGCTTTTGGGATTGCTCCAGCGGATCAAATCCGTCGAAGACAACGCTTGGTGGTGCGATTGGATCTTGGAACGCAAACAGCACTTCGTTGGCATGGACCTCGCAGATGACGAAGTGACCTACCCTGCATCTCCCTTTGCCCCTTTGTTCCAAAAAGCAAAAACCCAAGGCCTTGGCATCACAGTGCACGCCGGCGAACCGAATGTGAAAGGTGCTGCTCGCAACATTTTGGTGGCTCTTGATGAATTGGGCGCGGACCGCATAGGTCACGGCGTCCAGGCCATCCATGACCCCGAAGTGGTGGCGAGGCTCGTGGCCAATGCCATTCCGTTGGAGCTTTGTCCATGGAGCAATGTGCTGACGCAGGCTGTGCCTTCTCTGGAAGCACATCCCTTCAAAGCATTGATGGATGCGGGAGTTCGCACCACCCTGAACACCGATGACCCCGGCGTTATGGACGTCTCCATGATGGACGAATGCAAAAATGCCATAAAGCACATGGGATTGACCCTCGACGACCTGAAGCAATGCAACGTTTGGGCCAAAGAAGCGTCTTTCATTCCGACAAACCGCATCCAAAACATTTGGCCATCATGACCCACTCTTCATGCGCCCTCCTTTTTACCACATCGATGCTCTTTTTCGCATCGGGTATTTGGGGACAGACCCAAACGGTTGGAACCTTTGTCAACACAGAAGAAGCCTGGCCCGGCTACACCTTGCTTGACCCCATGGGTACTGGCAACACCTACCTCATTGACCCGTGTGGTCAAGTCGTCCAAAGTTGGTCGTCCGACCACAACAGCGGCGGCGCCTGCTACCTCCTGGACGACGGAAGCCTGCTGCGGGGATGTCGGATCAATGGGGCATTTGCAGGAGGCGGTGTGGGTGGACGCTTGGAGCAACGGTCGTGGGATGGCAATCTGGTCTGGAGCCTAGATTTTGCCAATGACAGCATGCACCACCACCACGATTTTGCCTGGATGCCCAATGGGAACATCCTTGTCTTGGCCTGGGAGCGTCGCTCTGCACAGGAGGCCGCTGACGCAGGAAGGGTCAATCCACAACTGATGTGGCCCGAATCCATCACCGAGATTCAGCCCACTTTGCCTTTGGGGGGAGAAGTCGTTTGGGAGTGGCACGCTTGGGATCACTTGGTTCAAAATGTAGATGCCACATTGAATCATTTTGGGGAGCCTTTCGATCATCCGGAACTTCTAGATGTCAACCACGCAGCCGTGGGAGGAGGAGGTGGCCCAGGAGGTGCCAACAGTGGCGATTGGATGCATGCCAATGCTGTCAACTACAATGTCGACTTGGACCAAATCGCGGTCAGCTCGCGACGGTTCAACGAGGTGTGGATCTTGGACCACAACACCACTACAGATGAAGCACAAGGGGCTCAGGGCGACTTGTTGTACCGATTTGGCAACCCAGCCGCATATGGATTGGGTGACGAGGACGACCAGGTTTTGTTTGGCCAACACGACGTGCAATGGGTTCCGGCGGGACACCCCGATGCAGGAAGCTTGGTGGTCTACAACAATGGAGACGGCCGCCCAGGATGCAACTGCTCTTCCATCGATGTTTGGTCTCCACCTGTCAACGGAGAAGGAACCTACGAGTGGATGGCAGGCATGCCATTTGGACCCGCAACCCTGGACTGGACGTATCCCGAAGTCCCGACACCAACTTTCTTCAGTCCCAACATCAGCGGTGTTCAGCCCTTGCCCAACGGCAATTACTTGATTTGTGAAGGGGCGGAAGGACACCTGTTTGAAGTCAACATGGAAGGTGATGTTGTCTGGGATTACATCAACCCTGAAGGCAATTTTGGAGCAGTTCCCCAAGGAGGCAACCCCAACCAGAACAGCGTCTTTAGGGCCTACCGTTACGGCGCGGAACATCCGGCCTTCGAAGGCAAAGACATGGCCCCCGGCGACCCTGTCCAAGGCCCCGACGACTTGGACTGCACCCTTTGGGGCGATTCCGGCACCGCGACCATCTCCCCAAGCTTTGCCTCTCGCCTGGAAACAACACTCGCGCCATTTCCAAATCCAGCAAGGGACGTGGTCCGATGGAAATCGCCTTCTGATGGCACCTGGTCCCTTGTCAATGCACAGGGCCAATCTGTGCTGTCTGGCACCTCCATCGCTGGTTCGCATGAGATCCTTGGAGTGGAGCATCTGCCCCGCGGGCTTTGGACCCTCGTCTTTCATCCAGAGGACCGTGCTTGCCCATGGACCTCATCTCACCTTATTTTGGCCTCCTATTGAACCTTATGAACCTTACTCATTGAACACCAAATGAAATACTTTTCTCTGATCTTGGCCTTTTTCCTTGTTCAAGCTGCTACAGCCCAAAACACCATTGGCACGACGGCGTACACACCAGATGCTGTGGACGATGGCTACACCCTGCTCTACCCCCACAACCAGCCCAATGTCTACTTGCTGGACCTGTGTGGGGAGGTCGTGCACACATGGACCAACGATGCAGGCTTTCGCCCGGGAAATGTGGCCTACCTCCAGGAAAATGGAGACTTGGTGTTCACCTACCGTCCACAGGTGTTTGCGAACGATGCCATTTGGGCAGGTGGTGGCGGACAAACCGTGGAACGCCGCTCCTGGGACAACGAAGTTCTTTGGTCGTATTCCCTGAACGACAGCACCGCGCGCTTCCACCATGACGTCGAAGTCAAGGACGATGGAAATGTCTTTGCCATCGCTTGGGAGCACTTCTCCGCAGACGAAGCCCTTGCAGCAGGACGCGACACCATGCTCATTCCCGAGGAAGGCCTCTGGTCAGACATGATCCTTGAATTGGCACCGAATGATTCGGGAAGTGCGGACATCGTCTGGGAATGGCATGCATGGGACCACTTGGTGCAGGATTTTGACAGCACCAAGTCCAACTTTGGGACCATCAGCGAAGACCCCACCCTGATCGACCTCAACCATGGCACGCCCAGTTCACAAGCGAGCGATTGGCTGCACATCAACGCCATTGATTTCAATCCTTACTTCCAGCATTTGATGGTCAGCGTCCCCACCTTCAATGAGGTGTGGATCATCGATTACAACAACTTCAACCCTGGAACGCTCTTGTGGCGTTGGGGAAACCCCGCGGCCTATGCAACGGGAACAGCCGACGACAAGCAACTGTTCTACCAACACGACTGCCACTGGGTCTTCGACCACATCACCTTGGGGAATCCTGACTTTGGGAAAATTGCCGTCTTCAACAACAGGGTGCCTGCAGGGGAAGACCAGTTGTTGAGCTCCGTGCACCTCCTCAACCCTGCGTACACGGACTATGACAACACGTATGCTGCGGATGAGACTACTGGACAATACTACCCCGACGGGTTTGACTGGTCCTACACTGCGTCAGACTCCATCTACTCCTCAGGACTTTCATCCTTTCAGCGATTGGACAATGGGAACAGCCTCATCTGCTACGGCCGTTGGGGGGACACCCGTGAGGTCACACCTGACGGAAGCTTGGCATGGCGCTACAAAACACCTTTTGTGAATGCCGGCGGAACAGCGAACCCTGTGGCACAAGGCACCCTGCCCAACATCAACCAAAACCTCACTTTTCGTGCACACCGCTACCCTGCCGACTATGCCGGGTTTGACAATGCAATGCTGATGCCCCAGGGAGCGATCGAATTGGAGCCCATGCCTGTCCTTGCTTGCGGTGTTTTGGGATGCACTGACCCCACGGCTTGCAATTATGACAGCCTTGCCACCATTGCCATGGACGAATCCTGCATTTTCTTGGAACTGGAGGTCTTTGTCTTCTCTGGAAGCACTGCTGTCCCAGATCCAACAGGTGGACAAGGAGGCTTTTCTTTTGCCTGGTTCATGGAAGGTGACTCTTTGGCCTTTGCCTCAGGAAGCTCTTTGGACAGCCTCGCGGCAGGTGCTTATACGGTCACGGTGACGGACAGTTTGGGTTGCATGGCCAGTGCCGATTTTGACATTGACATGGTCGACAACGTTGGCGATTTGGATTGGGATTGGACCCTCTTCCCCAACCCCGCTTCCCAAAGCATCCGCATTCATGGTCATGCACACCGCCATGGAATCTTCACCATTTGGTCCGCCACTGGCCAGCCTGTGTTGACCCACTTGGATTCAGGGTCGGACATCAAACTTGACCTCTCCGGACTCCCGGCAGGGATGTACATCCTTCAATGGAAAGGTGGTCAGGGACAACATCAACAACGGTTCCAGATTGTCAGGTGATTCTGTCAGCATTGGAAAAAGAAAGCCCAAGCCTTAAACGGTTTGGGCTTTTTTTTGGTCCGTGACCGGTTACCTTGCAACGCATGAACCGCACCATTGTTTCGTCGGAGAAAGACGGCATTTTGACGTTGACCCTCCACCGCCCCGAAGTCTTCAACAGTTTCAACCAAGACATGGGCAGGGCCTTTCAAGCGGCATTGGACGAAGCTTCCCAACGCGGGTCTGTCCGTTGTGTCGTGATCCGAGGAGAGGGCAAAGCGTTTTGCGCCGGTCAAGACCTCAAAGAAGTGACTTCCGAAACCTCCCCAGGGTTCAAGGTGATTGTGGAAGAAACCTACAACCGGAGCATCCGTCGCATTTGCGGCATGGAAAAGCCTGTCATCGCTGCGGTGAATGGGGTGGCAGCGGGAGCAGGAGCCAACATTGCCCTGGCATGTGATTTTGTCGTGGCAAAGGACTCGGCCAAGTTCATTCAGGCCTTTGCCAACATTGGATTGATTCCCGACAGCGGCGGCACGTATTGGCTGCCCCGCCTTGTGGGCATGGCCCGCGCCAAAGAGCTTACCATGTTGGGCGCCCCTCTCACCGCCAGAGAGGCCCATCAGATGGGCTTGATCCATCGTTCAGTCGCGGATGACAAGTGGGAGGAGGAAGTGCATACCTTGGCCACGCGGTTGGCCCAGATGCCCACCAAGGGACTTGGCTTGACCAAACGGGCACTTCACGAGAGCATGGGCAACAGCCTTCAAGAGCAACTCTCCTTGGAATTGGACCTGCAGTTCCAAGCGGCTGAAACCAACGACTATGCCGAAGGCGTGCAGGCATTCTTGGCCAAGCGTCGCCCCCAATTCACTGGAACATGAAAGCCCATTGGATCGATGTACAGGAGGAGCTTCCCAAGGACGAGCAAAGGGTGCTTGGCTACATCCCTGAAAACAAGGTGTTTTTGCCGGGACGAGGTCTCGCATTCGAGCTGCGCAAAGTGGTCGTTTTGAGGTTTTGCCTGAACTTTTACAAGGACAACCCTGACAAGCTGGAGAAACATGGCCTTCACTTTTGGGCTGGAGAGGGAAACAGCAACCACTTCTTCATGGATGTGACCCATTGGTGCCCGATGCCATCAGGGCCAGAGGACCAGCCCTGACATCACCTCAGAGGGAGTCAATCGCAAAAGCCACCAATGTTGGCCAAAAGGACGAGCAAATCGCCAATGGTCACAGCTCCATCTTCGTCCAAATCTCCTTGGCAAAGCGCTGCAGGCGCAAAGGTGCAACTGCCGTCATCGATGTTGGCGCTGGGGACAAAGTTTGTCGCCGAGGGGTAGGTGCAACCTGACAAGGAGTACCCTTCACAAGCCCCCCCTTCCTGAGCCCACGGATTGTATGCCACATCCATCGGATCCAAACACCCTGAACAAGGCTCCAGGTCTTGAAAGCAAAAGGAGCCCAGATCGACCGCACCTGACCCTTCTGCCAAAATGACCTCGCGGGCCAACGCCTCTACCTCCCCATCGGGATGCACAAAAGCGTAGGAATGGGTGCCTTGTGAGAGGAACACCTCGAATTGCGCGACCTGCCATGCCACCGTTTGGGGAGGCATTGGCACAGCATTGATGACCTCACCGGCGCTGGAAAGTCTCACCAAGCCGGCCTGGGACACCTCCACATTGTCAGAGGACGATGCTTGGGCAAAGTCCACTCGCGTGGTGACCGAATAATAACAACTGTTGTCTTGGAAGAGAGCATCTGGGTCATGGTTCGCAGCTGTTGGATCCATGCACCCAAAAGCCTCATCCACATCCAAAACACAACCCGTTTCGTGAAGCACATGTGAAGACGTGGATGCATTCCAAGCCTCCCCATCCGTGCAACCTGATAACACCCCCTGATCGTATTTGCGCGCACGGTACAGATTCATGCTGGTACCAAACCTCACTTCCCAAGCGATGTCTCCTCCATGCGTCACCTCCGTCACTCTCGTGCCTTGAGAACCCCCGCTGGTTCCCCACGCAATGAGGGTGTTCCCATTGTCAAGCCTTTTGGCGCTCCCTTGAGATGGACTGTAAACTCCTTCCGGGTGGGCAAATTGCCATGTTCGTGTGGCTGAGAAGCCAACGGTGTCCAACACCAGCTCAAGTGCACGGGATGTCACCTCCCCATCTGGATCGAACACTTGGTTGTCAAACAGAAGAATGTGGCCGTCACCCAGGTCATGGACATCGTGCTGAGCAACAAAGCCACCCCAAATCGGATCGTCCAAACTAAAATCTGAATCTGG
This sequence comes from uncultured Flavobacteriales bacterium, assembly GCA_963933635.1. Taxonomy (GTDB): domain Bacteria; phylum Bacteroidota; class Bacteroidia; order Flavobacteriales_D; family Sanyastnellaceae; genus UBA11663. The sequence continues at coordinate 82,419 of CAWVVM010000003.1, read as the reverse complement.
CCCACCCAACTTCCAGTGAATGGACCAATCGTCTGGTCGAAGCCGCACGATCTGACTTCGACTTCGCATGCTCAGCAGAAGCCCTCCATGGGCGTCCACATGGACGGCATTCCAATGAAGATGGTCCACCGTGTCGAAAACCAAATTGTCGAATTCAGGGTCAAGAGGCATCTCTTCCATTCCACTCCAGTCACGCAGGATTGTCTCGTCTGGTGCCATATGCAGCAATCTTGGGTTCAAAACCGTAGCGGCATTCGACCCGCCAAACTGAGAAAGGTCCGCGGTGATTTGCTCAAGGGACACCACCAAATAGCTGCCGTCTTCGAAAAGGTGAACATCGTGGTAATCGTCGTCGGCTTCCAGGCTTTGGGTCAAAGTGTCCAGAACAACCCAATTGCGGTCCACCACCGTCCATTTGCGGATGGTGTAATCATACCAAACGAATTCCCCCTCGTGCCAAGGTTTCATGTAAAACCCTCGAAATGGGGTCTGCTCCGCCCAAGTCAGTTGTGCAGAGTCGTTCAGCAATGCGGCAAACATGGACGTCGGGCCTTGCACCAATGACAAAAGGACATCCCCTGGCTGAACCTGCAAATCGGCTGGATTCCCATCGGCGTCAAGCCCGCCGGCAGGAACAAGGACCGTGAAATCCAACTGTTGCAATGCATCTTGACCTTGGACCACCACAGGCCCGGTCAAAACAAAAAGCAATGCACCCAGAAGAATCCATGGGGCCTCAGTATTCATGTACCGTTTCACAATCCCAAAATACGACATGCACAGGAAATGGTTAAACAACAAACTGGGCAACCGCCGCCAAGCCTGCTGTCTCCGTTCGAAGTCGATGCAAGCCCAGATGGACAGGCTCGGCGCCTATGGCCACCATTTGTCGAACCTCTTCTGCTGTGAAATCTCCCTCTGGCCCAACGGCCAACCACGCCACTGGCTTGTCGATTTGCCATTGCTTCCAATCCATGCGTTCGGACAATCCCTCCCCTTGGGGGATGCAATGAGCGACTGCGCCCTTGCGGAGAGAAAGCTCTTCCTTCTCAGAGAGAAAGACCTCCAATTCAACGGCCTTGTCCAGGGAGGGCTTCCAAAGCCGCTGGCTTTGTTTGGTGGCCGCCACCAACACCTTTTCCCAACGCTCGTGTTTGTCGATTCGCCGCTCGCTTCTTGAGGTCCAAACTGGACAAATGGACTCCACACCAAGTTCAGTGGCTTTTTCCAACAGCCACTCAAAGCGATCGGTGCTTTTGGTGGGAGCCACCACAAGCATCAAGCCCTGGGGCCGCGAAGGATTCACCTTGTCCACACGTTCCACAACAACAGAAACCTTTCGCTTGCCCACCTCCAGCAACTGACCCACTGCATGGGAACCCGTGCCGTCGATCAACCGAACCTCACTCCCCACCTTCATTCGAAGAACCCTTGAGACATGGGCCGCCTCATCTTCAGTCAAAAACTGAATCCCTTCCTGCAAATCTGGGTGGTAACACGAATGCATGCCGCAAAAATAAGTGCTCCCATCATGAAACGTTGAGATGTCTTAGGATTTGAGCACACTGGGCTCCTCAGACACACACAATGCGCCGCGCTTCATATCATCGGTGGCACTCTCCTCGAACTTTTTAAAGTTGTTTTCAAATCGATGGGCCAAATCCAATGCCGCCCGGTCATACGCTTCGGGGTCGGACCATGTGGACCGAACATCCCACAAGCCATCGGGCACGCCTTCACACGCGGTTGGCACATGAAGTCCAAACACTGGGTCAACGCGCATTTTCACCTCGTCCAAACCACCGTTCATGGCGGAATGGATCATGGCCCTGGTGTAGGGCAGTTTCATGCGGTGCCCGACACCATGCCCCCCCCCTGTCCAACCTGTGTTCACCAACCACATCCGAACGCCGTGTTCGGTCACTCTGTCCCCAAGCATTTGGGCGTACTCTGTGGCATGCAAGGGGAGAAATGGTGCTCCAAAACAAGCAGAGAAGGTGGTTTGAGGTTCCACCACGCCTGCCTCTGTGCCTGCCACCTTCGCTGTATAACCAGACAAAAAATGATACATGGCCTGGTCCTTCGTCAATTTGGACAATGGAGGCAAGACGCCAAACGCATCACAAGTCAAAAAGAAAATGTCGGTGGGATGGGCACCTTTTCCAGTTTTCAATGCACCTGAAATGTGGTGAAGAGGATAACTCACCCGGGTGTTGGGGGTGACATTGTCATCCTCGTAATTGGGGGTCACCCCGTCAGGCTGGAATCCGATGTTTTCCAGCATGGCGCCATAACGGATGGCCTGCCAGATTTCGGGTTCCTTTTCCTCACTCAAATCAATGGTTTTGGCATAACAGCCACCTTCCATATTGAAGACGCCTGAAGCATTCCAGCCATGCTCATCGTCTCCGATCAATCGACGATCCGCATCGCTGCTGAGCGTGGTCTTCCCTGTCCCCGAAAGGCCAAAGAAAACGGCCACATCGTCGTCTTCCCCCATGTTGGCAGAGCAATGCATTGGCAGGGTTGCGTGGTCTTCTGGGAGCAGGAAATTCATCACAGAGAACATTCCCTTTTTGATTTCTCCGGTGTACCCAGACCCCACCACAACGATGGTTCTCGATTCAAAATCAATGGCGCTGACATTGGATTGACGGCAACCGTGACGCGCGGGATCCGCTCTGAAGCTTGGCACACAAAGCACATGCCATTGAGGTTCAAACACCCAGCGATCCCCTTCTGACAACCTCACAAACATGTTGTCCACGAACAGACTAGACCATGCCTTTTCTGTGACCACCCTTACTGCGATCTGTGATGCTTCATCGTGGCCCACTGCCGCGTCCTTGACGAAGACACTCCTGCCTGACAAGTACGTTTGAACATCCTTCAACAGGGTTTGAAAGTGCTCTTTGGACAAGGGCTGGTTGATGTCCCCCCAGTCCACACGGGACGCCGTCCGTTCGTTGTGGACGAGAAAACGATCCTTGGGCGACCGCCCTGTGAAGGTTCCTGTGGCAATGGCCAAGGCCCCTGTGGAGGAGAGTACGCCTTCACCGCGCAACAAAGTTTGAAGAATCAGCTTGGCGGGAGGAAGGTTCCAATGGGCTCTGCCCACGCCTTCCAATCCGATGGCGTCCAACCGCGCATCGAAGGGGGTATTTCCAACGTGTTTCATGTTCGGAGGTTTGATCATTGCATCCTCGTGTTAAAATTACACGACATGAGAACGGGTCGGTGATTGGGTTTGTTCACAATTCATCCACGGCCCCAAACCATGCTTTAACTTTGCCCCATGACGCACCAAATTTCCTTTCTAAAAATGTGGTCCCTTTGGGGCATTTCAATGTTGTTGCTGAATTGTGCTCCTGAACAAGGAGGTGTCCCCTCCAATGATCCACTTGTCAAGTTGAGTCCTTCAGCACGGGAGCGCATGGAGGACAAGAAGGAAGAACAAATGCAAGATGCTGCCATGGCCCGGGTCACGGAGGAGAACTTGCTGAGCCCCTATCGGTATGTTATCAGCACCCAACGCTACAGCATCTTTGCGGAAATTTTGAAGGCATCGACCCACAGCAAGGTGATTCATGCGCAGGGCGTGACCCTCTTGGCTCCTACCAACGAAGCCTTCGACGACATGTCGAATTGGAAGATGCTGATGAGAAAAGGCGGCCAGGCAGAAATCGACGAATTCATTGCCCGCCATGTCATCCCCGGGCCCTTGACCTATGACCAGTTCAAAATGGAATCTAGCCACGCTTGTCTCTCAGGTGAATCCATGACCCTCGACACCCAAGGCGGCATCTCGTTCAATGGCGCCCATGTGAGAAGTGGGCACATCATGACCCAAAATGGAAGCGTCATAGGCATGGACGACATCGTGCACATGCCTATGTCGATGCGCTGAGCATTCACCTTCTGCGCCTCGCACCGAGCAACTTTCTGGTTCAAATGCACGTCTTACGAGTCCAAAAAAAAGACCACAAAATTGTCACACTTGTGCATTTTAGCGAGTATGTCATGAGGCGGTCGTATCAAACCCCCTACCCATGAGCGACAACATTGCATTCCAACCATGGCCATTTGTCCTTTGGATGTCCCTGGTGTTGGGTTGGGGCCATCTAGGAAAAGCACAAACGATGCCCAACGCTTGGACACATGCCCCGTGGACAGCAAGCATTGACAATGAAGATCTCACCTTCCCCTGGGCAGGTGGACTGACCGCACCACAATGGTCCCCTTTTGATGCTGACCTCGATGGAGACGATGACTTGTTTGCCTTCGACAGGGATGGCAGCAGAATACTCGTGTTCGAACGCGCTACTGGAGAGATCGAGGCGGAGGAGGTTTGGATCCTGCGATGGGATTGGACCGAGAATTGGCCGTCGATGGTGGATTGGTGTCTTCTGCGGGACTACAACTGCGACGGAAAGGCAGACATCTTCACGAGTTTTCAAAATGGCATCCGGGTGCACACCAACACCACCCAACCCGGAGAAGGCCCCTCATTTGACCCAAACCCCATCGCCTTGTCGGCAGAGTTTGATTTTGGAAATGGTGCAAGCGACTTGCCAGTGATCTGCATTGGCATGGATTTGCCAGCAATACTGGACCACGACGACGACGGCGATCTCGACATCATCACCTTTACGGAGACGGCCACCACTCTCTACCGATTTCAAGGCCAAACCTCTTGCGGCCTCGATCTCGTTTGCACCAACCGCTGCTACGGCATGCTCGAAGAAGCGGCCGAAAACAACGATCTTTTTATTGGACCTGAATTTGAGTGTTCGTTCAACGTCGTCGAGCCACGAACTGGCCTTCATGCCGGAGGGTCTATAACTTCACTTCAGCTTGAATCAGGGGGTCCCAAAGACTTGATTATAAGTGATGTGACGTACCCAACAACGCTAGGAGTTGTGTTGGAAGAAGGTGGTTCGGGCCTCGACAGCGCCGTGTTCGTGGACCCCTCTTTTCCCGACGCCCTTTACGGAGACCAAGCCCTGAATCTGCCTCGCTTCCCTGCCGCTTTTCACCTCGATGTCGACCACGATGGGGTGCGTGATTTGCTCTTTTCACCCAACACCCCGTTGGAGACCAACGACGATGCTGGCGTCCATTTTTTTCGGAATGATGGAACAGAAGATGCCCCTTCTTGGGCCTTCCAAGACAGTGCCTTTTTGCAGAGGGACATGGTGGATGTGGGACGTGGTGCCTACCCCGTTTTCGCTGACTTTGACGCCGACGGGTTGATGGACTTGGCCATCGCCAACAAGGAGAGGTATGAAGGCATTGACCAAACGCCCGCCGCCATCGCGAGTTTCCGCAATGTCGGGAGCACCACAGAGCCGGTATTTGAACGGAACAACGACGATTGGATTCCCCTTTCAAGCTACCAAATCGAAAGCCCCTACCCCGCCTTTGGCGACCTCGACGGAGATGGCGACTTGGACGTGATTGTGGGAGATGAATTGGGGTATTTCCACCAATTCGACAACGTCGCTGGTCCAGGCGAGTGGCCTGTTTTTGTGCTTGCCGCCTTGTCCATCCCTGAAGAGGGTGGTTCTGAGGCCTTGGACGTCGGTCAATTCGCAGCGCCACAGCTGATTGACATGGACAACGATGGAGATCTCGACATGGTGGTGGGGGAAATGAATGGATACCTGACCCTGATCGAGCAATCTTCCCTTGGGACATGGTCCATCTATGACTCCCCCATCCACGGTGAAACTTGGGGCGGGATCGCCGTTGACAATTTGCTGGGCATCAACGGATGGAGTGTTCCTGCTCTCACCATGACCGACGATGGGCTGAGGATCTTGGTGGCCAACGAAACAGGAACGGTTCAATATTTTGGCTTGGCCACAGAAAATTGGGATGCAGACCTGCCATTGCAGGCAGACAACATCTTGGGCACGAGCCATGGCTACCGGGCAGCATCGGCCTGGCACGATCTCGATGGTGATGGCCTTCTGGATGGTCTGTTGGGCATCCAGAATGGTGGGGTTCTTGCATTTCAGGGAGCACCCACATCCTCTGCGCCACCTTGGGTGGAGAATGTATCCTCAGTTTTGGATTGGAAGCTGTCTCCAAACCCTGGAAGCCATGCGTTGAACTGGGCTTCCACCCAACCCTGGACGGGAGTCTTGGAGGTCTGGAATGGTCTTGGAGCATGCATCCACCGCGAGGAGGTGGTCGCCGCCAAACACGGCAACATGAATCCTTCAGCATGGCCCAGTGGCCTTTATGTGGTCCGGCCGGTGATAGAGCGTCCAAGTCTCATGGTGGGCAACGAAAAAGGAGCCCTCGTTGGAGCCCCTTTGACTTGGGTCAAGCTTCAGCATTGACCCTGCTCTTGCATTGCGGACAAATGGTCAGAGGCTGAGTCCGTCCAGCACTCCTTTCACATCGCGCACCGCTGCCTCGCTTGTGCGAAGCAACTCCTTCTCATCGTCGTTGAGGTCCAATTCGATGATCCGCTCAATGCCATTCTTGCCGAGGATGACAGGCACACCTAGGTAAAGATCATTGACACCATATTCACCCTGCAACCATGCGCAGCATGGGAACACACGGCGTTGATCGCGGACGATGGCCTCCACCATTTGGGCCGCAGCGGCACCTGGGGCATACCAGGCCGAGGTGCCCAAGAGGTTCACAATCTCTCCTCCACCCTTTTTCGTTCGGTTGACAATGGCTTCCAATTTTTCAGCGTTGATCATCTCTGTCACTGGAATTCCTCCAACCGTCGTGTAACGAGGGAGAGGAACCATGGTATCACCGTGGCCACCCATCAACACCGCCTGGATGTCTTTGGGGCTCACATTGAGTTCTTCTGCCAAAAATGCACGGTAGCGGGCAGTGTCCAAAATGCCGGCCATGCCGAAGACCCGCTTGCTGTCGATGTTCGCCGTCAAGAAAGCGCAGTAGGTCATGACGTCCAATGGGTTGGATACGATGACCAAAATGGCCTCTGGACTGTGCTTCATGACGTTCTCTGTCACGGTCTTGACAATGCCTGCGTTGGTGGCGATGAGGTCGTCACGGCTCATGCCTGGTTTGCGAGGCAGGCCGCTGGTGATCACCACCACTTCTGAACCTGCCGTCTTGCTGTAATCGTTGGTGGAACCGACGGTTCGGGTGTCGTACAGATTGATGGGTGCCGTTTCCCAAATGTCCAAGGCTTTGCCCTCGGCAAAGCCATCTTTGATGTCCAACAAGACCACCTCATTCGCGACTTCGCGTGTGGCCAAAACATTTGCACAAGTGGCGCCTACATTACCAGCGCCTACAACAGTTACTTTCATGATTCCAGGGTTTGCGATGCCAAAAGTACCCAATCGCCGCCCCAACCTCCGCAGCACGATGCATCTTTGTTCCATGAATTTCTCTTCTTCGAAGAAGGTCAAGTGCACTGCGCTGTTTGTCGCGTTGTGCTGCGGCCACGGGATGCTTCCCATGATGGCCCAACCTGAAGCACCGCTTGACAAGCCACTTGATGCCTCCAATGCTTGGCCTGATGGGGCTTTTGGCGAAGATTACAACCTTACAGATGCCAAGGGCTTCCGTCAAGGCCCCTGGGTTCGTGTGTACCCCAATGGGAATCTCTACTACGTCGGCAAGTTCGAGCACGGACAACCTGTGGGCGGGTGGTGGTACTTCCGCGAAAACGGGTCCGCCATTGGCCGCATTGTCCACACTGAGGATGGGCTGCAGTCGGACGCTTCCATGTTCGCTCCTGACGGCCGGTTGACCGCTTCAGGCGGCTACCGTCACGAGAGGCTTCAACTCAAAGGCGACGCACAGCAAGAACGACCTGCCCCTCCGCTTCGTCAGGGGGCATGGTCCTTGTTTGGGGCACAAGGAGAACTGACCACTTTGGTTCATTACGACGGTGGCATCCGGCATGGCCTCGAAGAACGTTACCTGCCAAGCGGCCAAATTTTCGAGCAGGGTCATTACCGCCACGGAGAAAGAGACGCCACGTGGACGTCATGGAACGACAATGGGTTGGTGCGTCAAGTGCTGACCTACCGCGAGGGAACCTTAGATGGGCCTTTCAAGGCCTTCTACGGAGGTGGACAGCGTTTGAGTGAAGGTGCCTACTTCGAAGGCGTTGAAGAAGGCAGCTGGAAGTTCTATCTCGAGGACGGGAGGCTCCAACATATCCACCGTTACCGAGACGGACAGTTGTTGGAAACCATTCGGGTCAACGGGACCTTCACGGAATGGTTCGGGGAAGAACGTCCGGCCACAGAGCACATCTACAAAGACAAAATGCTGGACGGCCCCTTCCGTGAATGGCACGATTGTGGTGGGTTTGAGATGGAGGCTTTTGTCGATCCCCAACTTGGGGAAGAGATGCAGCGCCGCGTGATGAAAGGAGTTCAAATTTCACGGGAAGGCGAGTATGTCCTAGGCAAATTGGACGGGGCCGTATATCACTACAACCAAAAGGGGCGCTTGACCCAAACAGAGCATTTCAACCTGGGAATCCTGGAGCACACAGACATCCATTGAGCCCCACTTGTTGCTTTTGTAGCACCTGCCCCTGCTGAGGCAGTCCCTCTCATTCAATAGCCATACTTGCCCCTCCAAAGAGTCCGCAACCACTCACGCGTGGCTTGCTCTTTGGGGTTGTTGCCAGGCTGATAAAACACGGTGCCTTCCATTCCTTCGGGCAAGCATTCTTGGCCGCTGAATTGCCCCTGGGCGTCATGGTCGTAGGCATACCCTTTTCCGTAGCCCTGCTCTTTCATCCATCCCGTTGGGGCATTTCTCAAAGCCATGGGAACGACAGCGTCGCCATGCTCCTGAACCCAGACCTGCGCTTGGCCAATGGCCTTGTAACTGGCATTGCTTTTTGCACTGGTGGCCAAATACACTGCGCATTGAGAAAGCACAATACGGGCCTCTGGCCAACCAATACGCTCCACGGCCTGGAAGGTGTTGTTGGCCAGCACGAGGGCCGTAGGGTTTGCATTGCCAATGTCTTCCGATGCTGAAATCAACAACCGGCGGGCGATGAACTTGGGATCTTCGCCCCCTTCCACCATGCGCGCGAGGTAGTAGACCGCAGCATTGGGGTCGCTCGCGCGAATGCTCTTGATGAAGGCACTCACGATGTCGTAGTGTTGTTCTCCCCCCTTGTCGTAGTTGGTGGGGTGCGTTTGAACACGCTCCATCACCTCTTCATTCGTGACCACACACTGGCCCTCCGCATTGGGCTCAAGTCCATCAACCACGAGCTCAAGGGTGTTCAACAGCCGGCGAGCGTCCCCTCCACTCGCCCGCAACAAGGCCTCTGTGTCCTTCATCACCACTTTGTGGGCGGACATGAATTCATCTTCTGACAGGGCCCGATCGACAAGCGCCAACAACACCTCCGGAGACAAAGCCTCCAGGATGTAGGTCTGACAACGGGAGCGAAGGGCGGGAATCACTTCAAAGGAAGGATTCTCCGTAGTGGCACCAAGCAAGGTCACCGTCCCAGCCTCCACCGCCCCCAAAAGGCTGTCTTGTTGGGACTTTGAAAAACGATGGATCTCATCGATGAAGAGCACCGCGCGACCCGCAAACATGCCATCACGCTTGGCCGAATTCAAAATGGCACGAACGTCCTTGACACCGCTGTGGATGGCACTGAGGCTGTGGAAGGGCCTGTCAGAGTCTGCCGCAATCAACCGTGCCAGCGTGGTTTTGCCCACACCAGGAGGCCCCCAAAGAATCATGCTTGGCAAGGTCCCTGCCTTCATCGCCCTGCGCAACACCGCTCCTTCCCCCACCAAATGTTCCTGCCCAACGTACTCGTTGAGGGACTGTGGACGCATGCGCTCCGCCAAAGGGGCTTTTCCTTGCATGGTGCCGAAGTTAGGGCTGGCTTCTTGTGAACTTCCTGGGATGAAGCACTTGGTGCTGAGGACGCTTGTGCTTCCACCGTTTGTGGGACCAAAGCCAACGGCTTGGATCGGTTTGGATCTCTCGCTCAAGTGACGCGAGACAACGGTCCAACACCTCCCCCTCCTTAAGAACGGTCTCGCCGTCGTGGATCAATTCGTAGGTCAGCTCGTATTTCCAAGCTCCCTTCCTTCGAATGTTGGCATACACGACGGCCATATCGTAGAGCTTGGTCCATTGTTCCAATCCATAAAACACTGCCGTCTCTGTGCCCAGAAAGGTGGTCCACCATGACTTGGATGGATCTGCCGGACTTTGGTCAAACCCCATAACCACGGCCACAGGCTCACCATGACGTGCCACATTCATCCATGCCCGACCCGCCGTGGTACGGACCATTTCAAGGCCAAAACGCCCCCTTGACATCCGCATCATATGGTCGGCCTTGTGGTCGCTTAATTTTTTGTAGAGCGCCATTCCTCTATGGGGAACCGCTTGGTTCAGCGTCAAGGCGCTCCATTCCCAGTTGTTCATGTGTCCACCTGCCACCAGGACATGTTTCCCTTTTTGATGCAATTCATGCAACAACTCCGTGTTCAAGTGAGGCATGCCCTCCTCCACCTCCTTCGATGACATGGTGAACAGTTTGGCGGACTCCACCAGCAACTGCGTGAAATGCCTCTGGAATTGAAGGAAGTAGATCGCCCGCCTCCAAGAAGACAGGTTGGGAAAGGCCCGCCGCAAATTGGACCGAACCACCCGGCCCCTGTATCCCCCCATCAGTATGGCCAGAACAGCAAGCTTCAAGGCCAGCAGGCTGAGGAACCATCGAGGGCACCGACCAAGCATGGACATGAACTTCATGCCTCTCCCAAGGTTTGGACCAACCAATCTGAATGGCCCATGGACCATTGCCCGTCCGCACGTTCCAACACCAAGCCATCATGGGCCAATGCAATGCCCGCCGGCAAGCCTTCGTTGACTTGGACATGGTCGCCCATCTCGTGGCTCACATGGGTGAAAAAGGTCTGTCGTGCACCAATTTTACGGGAGACCTCCACGGCCTCCTCAAGTGAGAAGTGGCTGTAATGGGGAGAAGGGCGAAGGGCATTGAGCACCAAAACGTCCAAATCTTGCAGCCTTGCCAAGGTGGCCAATGACAAATGATTCGCATCCGTGATGTATGCCACATCTTCACAACGAAAACCATGGATCGGAAGCTCTCCATGCATCACTGGAAAGGCTTCCAGCGACAAGCCCCCAGCTTCAAACATTTCAAAGTCTTCAATGCGTCGGATGTCCACCTGAGGAACCCCTCCGTGGCTTTTCTTTTCAAAGGCGTAGTGAAAATCCCGTTTCAACGCTGCCTCCACGCGATCGGATGCAAAGAGAGGCATAATGCTTTTTTGCAAGTAATTGAATGGACGCACATCGTCCATCCCAGCCAAATGGTCTTTGTGCTCGTGGGTGTAAACGACTGCATCCAGTCGCTTCACACACTCTCGCAGCATTTGGGCCCTGAAATCCGGTCCTGTGTCCACCACGACACAGCCAGCTTCACCCTCCAACATCACGGAACTTCTCAACCGGGCATTGTGCGGGTCGTTGGAAGTACACACCGAACAAGAACAGCCGATGATGGGCACTCCTTGGGAGGTGCCAGTGCCCAAAAACACCATTCGCAACAATCTCTCTGCACGACGACCGTTCATGCCACGAAGGTATCCTTACCTTTGATACAAACCTCGATCAAACTGCTGTGGACTTGGAACGCGTCATTCTCTCAGCCAAACAAAAAGCCCTCCGGGTCAACCTCAACGCTGATCTGTATGGCACCTTTGCCGAAATCGGCGCGGGTCAGGAGGTTGTTCGCCATTTTTTTCGAGCAGGAGGAGCGTCGGGTACCATTGCCAAGACCATCTCTGCCTATGACAAAGATTTCAGCGATGCGATCTACGGCAAGGAGGTCAAAGGGCGCTATGTGTGTGAGTCGCGTATTGACAAAATGCTCGATCACGAGTACAACCTGATTGAGGAGCGAATCACCCGTGACGACCACCCTACCAAACAGTACTTCGCCTTCGCCAATACGGTGGCCACCATCAACTACCACAAGACCATCCAAGGTCATGGATGGTTTGGGATCAAGTTCCAAACAGCCGCGGACAAGGAGCCCAATGAGATTGTGCTCCACGCCAGGTTCCATGAGCAAGATGCGCTGTTGCAACAACAAACGACCGGTCTGCTTGGTGTGAATTTGATTTACGGTGCGTTTTTCTTTTACAAACGCCCCAAAGAGCTTCTCCAAAGCCTTTATGACAACCTCGAACGGGACCAGCTCGAGGTCGACATGATCCAAATGAATGGGCCTGATTTTGAGGGTGTCGACAACCGCCTGCTTTCGCTGCAACTGGTCAAGCACGGCATGACCGACGCGGTGATTTTCTCTCCCGATGGCCGAAACCGTCAGGCGGCAGATGTCCTCTACAAGAAGAACATCCTGGCCATCCGAGGGAGTTTTCGTCCGGTGACGAAGGTGAACATCGACATGATCGCCAAGGGCCTCGCCATGTTCAGGGAACAACCCAAGGTAGATCCCGACAACGTAAAGGTGTTGTTTGAAATCACCCTGAACAACCTCAGTGCTTCGGGGGACATTGATGAGCAAGACTTCTTGGACCGCGCGGATGTGTTGTGCAGCATCGGTCAAACCGTGCTGATCAGCAACTATCAGAAATACTTCAAATTGGTAGAGTTTTTCTCGCGCCACACCAAAAAGCGAATGGGTGTGATCATGGGGGCGGCCACCTTGGTCGAGATTTTCAACGAGCGTTACTATCGTGACCTGAATGGGGGCATCCTCGAAGCCTTCGGCATTCTCTTCTCACGGGATCTCCGGATACTGCTTTACCCATGGAAAGATGAAGAGAGCGGGCAACTTTGGGACTCTGTGTCCACCCCGATCCATCCACGTTTGAAGCCCCTCTACGATTACCTCGTCTTCAACAAGCGCATCTTGGACATCGACAATTACGACCCCGATGTGCTCTCCATCTTTAGCCGTGCTGCATTGGAATGCATCAAAAAAGACGACGATGCATGGGTGGACATGGTGCCTGACTTCGTGGACCGTATCATCAAAGAGAACTGCTTGTTTGGCTATTGCGGGGTGGACGACAACGATGCATCCCAAGGAGAGGACCCTGCCAAAGCCGCAGCCCGGGCCATCGAGCAAAAGAACTGACCGCCACAACGAGCGAACATCAAGAACAGAAAAAGGCACCCCGTGGGGTGCCTTTTTCTTGCAGTCTTGTAGTGGAGTTTATCCCTCCTCAGATGCCATCTCGACCAAGGCATCGAACTCATCTTTGTCCCCAACTTTCAAGTCGGTGAACCTCCGGGTGCCCGTTCCAGCAGGAATCAAGTGTCCTACAATCACGTTCTCCTTCAATCCGAGCAAATGATCCTGCTTGCCACTTACAGCAGCCTCGTTCAGCACCTTGGTGGTCTCCTGGAAGGAGGCCGCAGAGATGAAGGACTTGGTCTGCAAGGAAGCACGCGTGATGCCTTGGAGCAGGGGACGTGACGTTGCGGGAATCGCATCGCGACATTCCATCTTGGCCAAATCGCGTCGCACCAAAGAACTGTTTTCGTCGCGCATGCGGCGCGCTGAAATCATCTGTCCCACCTTGACTTGATCAGAACCACCGGCATCGGTCACGATAACCTGGCCAAACATGCGGTCATTTTCATTCAAGAAGTCGGCCTTCTCAGCGATTTGCTTTTCCAAAAACTTGGTGTCTCCGCCATCCTCAATCACGACCTTCTTCATCATCTGACGTACGATGACTTCAAAGTGCTTGTCGTTGATTTTCACACCCTGCAAGCGGTAGACGTCCTGGATTTCATTCACGATGTATTCCTGGACAGCTGTAGGTCCCATGACGTTCAAAATGTCGTTGGGCGTGACTGCTCCATCCGACATAGGCATTCCTGCCTTCACGAAATCGTTGTCCTGCACCAAGATGTGCTTGGACAATGGAACCATGTACTTGAATTTTTCACCTGTACGAGCTTCCACAATCACTTCACGGTTTCCGCGCTTGATCTTTCCGTAGCTGACGATGCCGTCCACTTCAGAAACCACAGCGGGATTGGATGGGTTTCTGGCTTCGAACAGCTCCGTCACACGTGGAAGACCACCTGTGATGTCACCAGATTTTCCAGCCACCCGAGGAATCTTACAGAGAATAACTCCCTTGGTCACCTTGTCGCCTTCCTTGACGGACAAGTGGGCTCCAACTGGAAGAGAGTATGTGCGAAGCACTTCTTTCTTCTTGCCCATGATCAAAACTGCAGGGTTTTTCTTTTTGTCGCGTGACTCTGTGATCACAATTTCACGGAAGCCCGTTTGCTCGTCCAACTCTTCGCGAAAGGTGAAGCCTTCTTCGATGCTCTCAAAGGCGACTGACCCCTCCTCTTCCGAGATGATTACATTGTTGTACGGATCCCACTCACAGACGGATGCGTCTTTTTTGATCTTGTTCCCATCCTTGACAAAGAGAATGGAGCCGTAGGGCAACACCGTCGTGGACAGGGCCACGTTGGTTTCGGAGTCCATCACTTTGAATTCGGAGGAACGAGACACCACCACCACTTCTTTCTCACCGTTGGCGTTCGTGCGGTCCACGGTCCTCAGCTCATCAATCTCCACAACACCTGCATGCTTGGTGCGGATTTGGTTTTCATCAGAAATCTTCGAAGCTGTACCCCCTACGTGGAACGTACGGAGGGTCAACTGCGTGCCAGGCTCGCCGATGGACTGGGCTGCAATGACACCAACTGCTTCTCCAATTTGGACTGGGCGATTCGTTGCAAGGTTCTTGCCGTAGCACATTGCACAAACACCCACACGAGACTCGCAGGTCAAAACCGACCGAACCTGAACTTCCTGGATGCCTGCCTCTTCAATGATCTTGGCAGCCTGGGGCGTGATAAGCTCTCTTTCTGAGACCAACACCTCTTCCGTTGTCGGGTGGTGCACATCCTCGGCTGCCGTTCGGCCTTCGATTCGGTCGCCAATGCCTTCCACAACTTCGTCATTTTGACGCAATGGTGAAACCGTCAAACCCCGCAACGTGTAGCAATCTTCTTCAGTGATGATGACATCCTGCGCCACATCCACCAAACGACGGGTAAGGTATCCCGCGTCAGCCGTCTTCAAAGCCGTATCAGCCAGTCCCTTTCGAGCACCGTGTGTCGAAATGAAGTACTCCAAGATGGAGAGGCCTTCTTTGAAATTCGACAGGATGGGGTTCTCAATGATGTCCTGACCACCGGTGGCGGAAGACTTCTGGGGCTTGGCCATCAAGCCACGCATACCAGACAACTGACGAATCTGCTCCTTCGATCCACGCGCACCAGAGTGCATCATCATGTAAATCGAGTTGAAGCCTTGCTTGTCGGTCTCCAAGCGGTCCATCAGGATGTTGGTCAAGCGAGAATTCGTATGCGTCCAGATGTCAATGATCTGGTTGTACCGCTCATTGTTGGTGATCAGACCCATGTTGTAGTTGTCCATCACCTCGCCGACTTGCGCCTTCGCTTTTTCCACCAACTCCTCTTTTTCAGGTGGGATGATGACGTCGTTCAGGTTGAAGGACAAACCACCTTTGAAGGCCATGGTGAAGCCGAGCTCCTTGATGTCGTCCAAAAATTGAGCCGTACGAGGAACGCCGACGCTGTTCAACACGTGGGCAATGATGCCACGCAATGACTTTTTGGTCAACAACTCATTGACGAATCCTGCCTCAATCGGCACGTGCTCGTTGAACATGACCCGACCACAAGTGGTGTCAATCATGCTGACGTTGCCAGCGGCATCCAAGTAACGCATCTTGATCGACGCGTGGAGGTCCAAACGGCCCTCTTGGTGTGCGATGCGCACCTCTTCAGGAGAGTAACACACCATGCCTTCCCCCTTCACCACATGTTCCTTGGAAGACTTGCGCTCCTTGGTGATGTAGTAAAGGCCCAACACCATGTCCTGAGAAGGAACCGCAATCGGGGCCCCGTTGGCAGGGTTGAGGATGTTGTGTGAACCAAGCATCAAAAGCTGGGCTTCCAATACAGCTGCAGAACCCAATGGCAGGTGAACGGCCATTTGGTCTCCGTCAAAGTCGGCGTTGAAGGCAGTGCATGCCAAAGGATGCAACTGCAGGGCCTTTCCCTCAATCAATTTGGGCTGGAACGCCTGGATGCCCAAACGGTGCAAGGTTGGTGCACGGTTGAGCAACACGGGGTGCCCTTTCATCACATTCTCAAGGATGTCCCACACCACTGGCTCTTTCGCGTCCACAATTTTCTTGGCGCTCTTCACGGTCTTCACCACACCGCGTTCAATCATCTTGCGAATGATGAAGGGCTTGTAAAGTTCCGCTGCCATGTTCTTAGGCATGCCGCACTCGTGGAGCTTCAAATCTGGACCCACGACAATTACGGAACGCGCGGAGTAGTCCACTCGCTTTCCGAGGAGGTTTTGACGGAAACGTCCTTGCTTTCCCTTCAAACTGTCGCTCAAGGATTTGAGCGGACGGTTGCTTTCCGTTTTCACCGCACTGGATTTGCGGCTGTTGTCAAAGAGGCTGTCCACAGCTTCCTGCAACATCCGCTTCTCGTTCCGAAGAATGACCTCGGGTGCCTTGATTTCCACCAGGCGCTTCAAACGGTTGTTGCGGATGATGACACGGCGGTACAAATCATTCAAATCGGACGTCGCGAAGCGTCCCCCATCAAGCGGCACCAAAGGGCGCAACTCTGGCGGAATCACTGGAACCACCTTGACCACCATCCACTCGGGATTGTTTTCAATGCGGCTGTTGGCGTCGCGCAGGGACTCCACCACTTGCAAACGCTTTAGCTTTTCGCTCTTGCGCTGCTGAGAAGTCTCCGTGTTGGCTTCGTGACGAAGTGAATAACTCAACTCATCGAGCTCCAAGTTGGCCAGCAAATCGTGCACGGCATCGGCTCCCATTTTTGCCACAAACTTGTTGGGGTCCTTGTCGTCGAGGTATTGGTTCTCCTTGGGAAGGGTCTCCAAGATGTCCAAGTACTCGTCTTCTGTGAGGAGAGAGTAAAGGTCTTTCTTGTCGCCTTCTGGCACTTCCGCAATGCCTTTGTTGATCACCACATACCGCTCGTAATAGATGATTTGATCGAGCTTCTTGGAAGGAATTCCGAGGAGGTAACCAATCTTGTTGGGGAGGCTCTTAAAGTACCAAATGTGCACAACAGGCACCACCAAATTGATGTGGCCCATGCGCTCACGACGCACCTTCTTCTCAGTGACTTCCACGCCGCAACGGTCGCACACAATGCCTTTGTAGCGAATGCGCTTGTACTTTCCGCAGTGGCATTCGTAGTCCTTGACCGGACCAAAAATGCGCTCACAGAAAAGACCGTCGCGCTCTGGCTTGTAGGTACGATAGTTGATCGTCTCAGGCTTCAGGACCTCACCATGTGACGCCTCGAGAATACGCTCGGGGGATGCCAGTGAAATGGTGATGGTGTTGAAGTCGCTGCTCAACTCCTGGGGGTTGTTTTGTTGGAACATGATGGAGGGATCAATCGAGTGAAACAGTCAAACCAAGGCCGCGCAATTCGTGCATCAAGACATTGAACGATTCTGGGATGCCAGGAGTCGGCATCACATCACCTTTCACAATGGCTTCATAAGCACGGGCACGTCCTTGGACGTCATCAGACTTAACGGTCAAAATTTCTTGCAAAATGTTGGCGGCACCAAAGGCCTCGAGCGCCCAAACCTCCATTTCACCAAAGCGCTGACCACCGAACTGGGCTTTACCACCCAAAGGCTGTTGCGTGATGAGGGAGTATGGACCAATGCTACGTGCGTGCATCTTGTCGTCGACCATGTGGCTCAGTTTGATCATGTAGATCACACCCACTGTCGCAGGTTGATCAAATCGCTGACCCGTGCCACCATCGTACAAGTGGGTTACCCCAAATTCTGGGACACCTGCCTCTTCCGTCAATGCACAAATCTCACTGATCGGTGCACCATCGAAAATGGGGGTTGCAAACTTGCGGCCAAGCTTCTCGCCTGCCCAACCAAGGACTGTCTCGTAAATCTGACCCAAGTTCATCCGCGAAGGCACCCCCAGCGGATTCAACACGATGTCAACGGGTGTGCCATCTTCCAAGAAAGGCATGTCTTCCTGACGGACAATGCGCGCCACGATTCCTTTGTTTCCGTGTCGACCAGCCATCTTGTCACCGACTTTGAGCTTGCGCTTTTTGGCCACGTAGACTTTGGCAAGTTTGACGATGCCTGCTGGCAACTCGTCGCCAACCGTCACTTGGAACTTCTTGCGCTTGTAAACGCCAAGCAAGTCATTGTACTTCAAGTTGTAGTTGTGGATCAAGCGAGCAGCCAACGCACTTTGGTCCTTGTCCCGAATCCAGCCCTCACCATTGATGATGAGGTAATCCAAACTTGACAAGACTTTCATGGTGAATTTCACCCCTTTCTTGACCTGCTCTTCCTTGTAATAGTTAAAGACGCCTTGGCTGACCTTGCTGCCCACAATCTTCATCAACTTCTCCACGAGAAGCTTCTTGAGGATTGCGGCTTCCTTGTCAAAGTCCTTGTCGATGGACTCGAGAATGGCCTTGTCGCCGGCCTTTGACTTGCGGTCCTTCACGGCACGGCTAAACAATTTCTTGTCGATCACAACGCCTTTGCCGGAAGGAGGCATCTTCAAAGAGGCGTCCTTCACATCACCTGCCTTGTCTCCAAAGATGGCACGAAGGAGCTTTTCCTCAGGACTTGGGTCAGACTCTCCCTTGGGGGTGATCTTTCCAATGAGGATGTCGCCTTCCGTCACTTCGGCACCAATTCGAATCAAACCGTGCTCGTCCAAGTCCTTCGTGGCTTCTTCGCTCACGTTGGGAATGTCGTTGGTCAATTCTTCCACACCGCGCTTGGTGTCACGGACTTCCAACACGTATTCATCGACGTGCAACGACGTGAAGACGTCTTCACGGACAACGCGCTCAGAAATCACAATCGCATCCTCAAAGTTGTATCCCTGCCATGGCATGAAGGCAACCTTCATGTTTTGACCAAGTGCCAACTCACCTTTTTGGGTCGAGTAGCCTTCCACCAAAATCTGGCCTCCGATGACCTTGGCCCCTTTCTCCACCATGGGCTTCAAGTTCATGCATGTGCCTTGGTTGGTCCTGGCAAACTTGGTGAGGTTGTACACCCGCAAATCTGTTTCAAATGAAACCAAAAGGTCATTTTCATCCATGTTGTGACGGATGCGGATTTCATTGGCATCCACATATTCTACCACACCATCGCGCTCGGCCCGGAGTAGAACACGTGAATCACGTGCCACTGGCGCCTCAACGCCTGTGCCCACAATGGGGGAGTTGGGACGCATCAATGGCACTGCCTGACGCATCATGTTGGACCCCATCAGTGCCCTGTTCGCGTCGTCGTGCTCCAAGAATGGAATCAACGATGCCGCAATCGAGGCAATTTGGTTGGGGGCCACGTCCATGTATTGAAGCTCTTCAGGCTTCACGATGGGGAAGTCACCTTCCATCCGCGCCTTGACTGAATCGTTCTTGAACTTGCCATCTTCTTTGATGGGCGCATTGGCCTGCGCAATCATGGCGCTGTCCTCATCCTCTGCCGAGAGATAGACAATGCCCTCCGATTCTGTTGCTGCCTGTCCATTGGTTACCTTTCTGTAAGGCGTCTCAATGAAGCCCAATCGGTTGACCTTGGCATAGACACACAGGCTCGAAATCAAACCAATGTTCGGACCCTCTGGGGTCTCGATGGTGCAAAGGCGACCGTAGTGCGTGTAGTGCACATCGCGAACCTCAAAGCCTGCGCGCTCACGGCTCAATCCACCGGGACCGAGTGCGGAAATTCGACGCTTGTGCGTCACCTCACTCAGCGGATTGGTTTGGTCCATGAACTGCGACAGCTGGTTCGTGCCAAAGAAACTGTTGATCACAGAGCTCAACGTCTTGGCATTGATCAAGTCAGTGGGGGTGAAAACCTCGTTGTCACGCACATTCATGCGCTCACGGATGGTCCTTGCCATTCGGGCAAGGCCCACACCAAACTGGGAGTAAAGTTGCTCTCCCACCGTTCGGATGCGACGGTTGCTCAGGTGATCAATGTCGTCAACATCAGTGTTGCTGTTCACCAAATCCAGAAGGGTCTTGATGATGCGGATGATGTCGTCCTTGGTCAGGGTGCGAGACTCTTCGCCATCAATCTCAAGTTTCCGGTTGATGCGGAAACGGCCCACTTCGCCCAAGTCGTAGCGTTGTTCTGAGAAGAACAATTTGTCAATCACACCACGGGCTGTCTCCAAATCTGGTGGCTCCGCATTGCGCAGTTGACGGTAGATGTACTCCACGGCTTCCTTCTCCGAGTTGGAGCTGTCCTTGTGAAGGGTATTGTAAATGATCGTGAAATCTCCCTGGTTGATGCCCTCCTTGTGCAGGATGATGGTCTTCGACCCAGAGTCCATAATCAAATCGATGTGTTCCTTCTCCAAGACTGTTTCGCGCTCGAGAATCACCTCGGTACGTTCGATGGAGACAACTTCACCTGTATCCTCTTCCACAAAATCCTCCACCCATGTCTTCAAGACACGCGCCGCCAAGGGACGGCCAAGAACACGCTTCAATCCAGTCTTTGTGACTTTCACCTCGTCGGCCAAATCAAAAATCCCAAGAATGTCACGGTCCGTTTCGTAACCAATGCTCCGCAACAGTGTGGTGACAGGCAATTTCTTCTTCCGGTCGATGTAGGCGTACATGACACCGTTGATGTCTGTCGCAAATTCAATCCATGAACCCTTGAAGGGGATGATTCTGGCAGAGTGCAACTTGGTGCCATTGGCGTGGCGGCTCTGGCCAAAGAATACACCTGGAGAACGGTGCAATTGATTGACAATCACACGTTCAGCCCCATTGACCACAAACGACCCCTGGGGCGTCATGTATGGGATGGTGCCGAGGTACACGTCTTGAACAATGGTCTCAAAGTCCTCGTGCTCAGGATCGGTACAATACAGCTTCAGTTTGGCCTTCAATGGCACGCTGTAAGTCAGGCCACGCTCCAAACATTCTTGAATGCTGTAACGGGGCGGGTCGATGAAGTAATCAAGGAATTCGAGAACGAATTGATTACGGGTGTCAGTGATGGGGAAATTCTCACTGAACACTTTGAACAATCCCTCCGTAGTGCGATTCTCGGGATTCGTTTCCAATTGAAAGAATTCCTGGAATGAACGGAGTTGAATGTCCAGAAAATCTGGATGCTCCAGAGGAAGGGCGACGCTACCAAAATTGGTGCGTAGGGGATTGGGGTTGGCCAGGGTCATGGTCGTTTGGTCTTGGGGGAAGGACAAACACGCAATGAAGGTTGTTCGATGGATGGTCCCTTTTTAGGAAACATCCCAAATGCAGACAAGGGCGGGGACCTTCTCCCCGCCCGTGCCATCAATGCTCGGGGTTTTGCTTACTTAAGCTCAACCTCTGCACCAGCTTCCTCAAGTTGAGTCTTCAAGGCTTCTGCCTCATCCTTTGGAATGCCCTCCTTGATGGGGGACGGTGCGCCGTCTACGATGTCCTTGGCTTCCTTCAAGCCGAGTCCGGTGAGTTCCTTGACAAGCTTGACGACTGCGAGCTTTGAGCCGCCAGCGGCCTTCAAGATCACGTCAAACTCAGTCTTTTCTTCTCCCCCACCTTCGCCGCCACCGGCGGCAGGTCCTGCAACTGCAACAGCAGCAGCAGCGGGTTCGATACCGTACTCCTCTTTGAGGATTTCAGCGAGTTCGTTCACCTCCTTGACAGTGAGGTTCACCAACTCTTCAGCCATAGCTTTCAAATCAGCCATAATGATTGGTTTGTATTGTTCTTAATTCTAGTAATGATTGAGTGTCAAGCTCAGCCGCGTTCTTGCAGCGCCTTGACCAGACCGGATAGGGTGTTGCCACCTGAACTCAAAGCCCCGATCACATTCTTCGCAGGAGATTGGAGCAACGCGATTACGTCGCCAATCAATTCCTCCTTCGACTTGATCGCAGTCAGCAGTTCCAGGTTTTCATCGCCCAAATAGGTTGCTTCTTCGACATATGCGCCTTTCAAAATCGGCATGTCGTGCTTCTTTCGGAACTCTTTCAGCACACGTGCTGGAGCATTTCCGATGTCGCCGACAAGAAGGGCAGTTTGGCCCTTAAGAACGTCGTAGAGTTCCGCGTAATCGCGACCCTCCGTGCGCTCCATGGCCTGCCGCAACAATGTGTTTTTTACCACACGGACGCGGATGTCCTTCTTGTTGCATTCACGACGAAGGTTTGTGGTGGCATCTGAGTCCAACCCTGAGGCGTCGGTCAAATACACCACGTTCTTCTCCGCAAGGATCTGAGCAAGCTCGTCGATCAATTGATCTTTTTCTGTTCGAGTCATGATGGTTCAGTTTTGCGAATCAGGCCGTCGCCATTTTCTGTTCGATTTTGATTCCGGGACCCATGGTAGAGCTCATCGCGACACTCTTCATGTACGTCCCCTTCGCAGATGAAGGCTTCAACCTCATCAATGTGGCCAAAAGCTCCGATGCATTTTCCTCAATCTTCTTGGCGTCAAAAGACACCTTTCCAACAGAGGCATGCACGATGCCAAATTTGTCCACTTTGAAGTCGATTTTACCTGCCTTCACGTCTGTTACAGCCTTTCCAACTTCCATCGTCACAGTACCCGATTTCGGGTTGGGCATGAGGCCACGTGGTCCGAGTACACGGCCCAACGCACCCACCTTGCCCATGACTTGGGGAGTGGTAATGATTACATCCACATCGGTCCATCCGCCTTTGATCTTCGTCACATAGTCGTCCAATCCAACGAAATCGGCGCCAGCGTCTTTGGCCTCCTGCTCTTTGTCAGGAGTACAAAGCACCAACACACGAACTTTCTTGCCGGTCCCGTGAGGGAGGCTTACCGTACCACGAACCATTTGGTTCGCCTTACGGGGATCTACGCCTAGGCGCACAGCGAGGTCTACTGTTCCATCGAACTTCGTGGTGGAGCATTCCTTCACAAGGATGGATGCTTCCTCCAAGCTGTAAAGCTTTTCGGTGTCGATTTTGGCAGCGACCGCCTTCTGGTGTTTAGTTTGTCCCATTTTGCGCGGTTTGTGACTTAGAAGGGAGCTTCTCCGATGACGTTAATGCCCATGCTTCGTGCGGTTCCCGCCACCATCCGCATCGCGGATTCGACGGAAAAGCAGTTCAAATCAGGCATCTTGTCTTCTGCAATTGCGCGTACTTGGTCCCACGAGACTTTGCCGACCTTGCTTCTGTTGGATTCGGGAGAACCCTTCTTCAGCTTGGCCGCCTCCATCAATTGGACAGCAGCCGGTGGGGTCTTAATGACGAAGTCAAACGACTTGTCACTGTAGACCGTGATGACCGCTGGGAGCACCTTGCCCGGCTTATCTTGGGTTCTAGCATTGAATTGCTTACAGAACTCCATGATGTTCACTCCCTTTGCACCCAAGGCGGGTCCAACAGGAGGTGACGGGTTTGCCGCTCCACCGCGAATTTGCAGCTTGATTAGTCCAGCTACTTCTTTAGCCATTGATCATATATATTGAACAGTCCTCGACCCGCGCAAAGGGAAGCATTTAAGGGGCAATGCGTTGAGTTTTGGCTGTCTGTTCCGGTTGATTAGCTCTCTTTTTCCACCTGGAGATAGCCAAGTTCCACAGGCGTCTTTCGCCCAAAGATTTTGACCATCACCTTCAATTTTTTCTTTTCTTCATTCACATCTTCAATGTTCCCGTGGAATCCATTGAAAGGTCCGTCTGTCACCTTGACCAACTCTCCTACCACGTATGGGATGTTGATTTCCTCGTCCGTGTCTGCCAAATCGTCCACCACACCCAGGATTCGGTTCACTTCACTTTGACGCAGAGGCATGGGCTCGCCACGCTTTTCTGCACCAAGGAACCCAATCACGTTGGTGACATTCCGCACGATGTGCGGAACTTCACCCACGAGAGAAGCCTCGATGTAGACATATCCGGGGAAGAGGTTCCTCTCCTTGGAAACCTTCTTCCCATTGCGAATGGTGAAGACTTTTTCCATCGGAATCAACAACTGCCCCACATAGTCTTGTAGCCCAGCAGCAGCAATCTCAGTTTCCACGGTCTCTTGGACACGCTTTTCCTGGCCGCTCACTGCACGGACCACATACCATTTCTTTTCGATTTCACTCATGACCTAGGGAATCAGGCAGATCAAAGGATTTGGTAAAGCAACCCAACGACTCCAGACCAGAGAGCGTCTGCGGCATTGACGCCGAAGACCCAATCCATGGCTGAAACGATGAATGCAATCAGAAGGCTCGCCACAAACACCAGGACTGCAGATTCTTGCAACTCGCGCCATGAAGGCCAAGTAACTTTGGTCTGTAGCTCCTGAATGGAGGCTTGCAAGTATTGTGTGAACGAAGACATGTTGTCAGTTTTTGCACGGGCGGCAGGACTCGAACCTGCAACCAATGGTTTTGGAGACCACTACTCTACCAATTGAGCTACGCCCGTAGATGGAGGAAGAAGGAACCCCAAAAGGGAACCTTCTTCCTTGATTTGATGTGGTGTCAGGAATCTCCTATCAATCGAGGATTTCTGTCACCTGGCCAGCACCTACGGTACGTCCACCCTCACGGATGGCGAAACGAAGGCCCTTGTCCATCGCAATCGGTGCAATCAGCTTCACCTCAACGGTGACGTTGTCGCCAGGCATCACCATCTCACGACCTGCCTCCAACGAAATCTCGCCAGTCACGTCCGTCGTACGGAAGTAGAACTGTGGGCGGTACTTGTTGTGGAATGGCGTGTGACGGCCTCCTTCTTCTTTCTTCAAGATGTACACTTCGCCTTTGAAGTGAGCGTGTGGTTTGATGCTGTTTGGAGCAGCGATCACCATTCCACGACGGATGTCCTTTTTCTCGATGCCACGTAGCAACAAACCGACATTGTCGCCTGCTTCTCCACGGTCCAAAATCTTGCGGAACATCTCCACACCAGTGATGGTGGTCTTCAACTTCTCTTCGGCCATGCCGATGATGTCCACTTCGTCAGCAGTGTTGATCACACCAGTCTCAATACGACCAGTGGCCACTGTACCACGACCAGTGATTGTGAACACGTCCTCAATGGACATCAAGAAAGGCTTCTCGTTGTCGCGAGGGGGAATTTCAATCCACGAGTCCACTTCCTGCATGAGGCTCATCACGGTCTCGACCCACTTGGGCTCTCCGTTCAAAGCACCCAAGGCAGAACCTTGGACAACAGGGCCGTTGTCTCCGTCATACTCATAGAATGACAAGAGTTCACGAACCTCCATTTCCACAAGCTCGAGGAGTTCCTCATCATCGACCATGTCGACTTTGTTCATGAACACCACGATACGTGGAATGCCTACCTGACGTCCAAGCAAGATGTGCTCGCGCGTTTGGGGCATGGGGCCGTCTGTTGCAGCCACCACAAGGATGGCACCGTCCATTTGGGCAGCACCAGTCACCATATTCTTCACGTAGTCGGCGTGACCAGGACAGTCGACGTGCGCATAGTGACGCTTGTCGGTCTGGTACTCCACGTGTGAAGAGTTGATGGTGATTCCGCGCTCCTTCTCTTCTGGAGCGTTGTCGATTTGGTCAAACGAGCGAGCCTCGCTAAAACCTGCGTCGGCCATCACCTTGGTGATTGCGGCCGTGAGTGTGGTCTTGCCGTGGTCAACGTGGCCAATTGTGCCGATGTTGACGTGTGGTTTGGACCGGTCAAAAGTTTCCTTTGCCATGTCTGGAAGAATTTATTGATTGAATGATTTTATTTTTGAATGAGCCAATGACGGGAATTGAACCCGTGACCTCTTCCTTACCAAGGAAGCGCTCTACCCCTGAGCTACATCGGCTAAACTGGAGCGGAAGACGAGATTCGAACTCGCGACATTCAGCTTGGAAGGCTGATGCTCTACCAACTGAGCTACTTCCGCTTGCACGGTCAAATGTGGGGGTAATAGGATTCGAACCTATTCAGTCAAAGACAACAGATTTACAGTCTGCCCCGGCTCTCCAACTCCGGCGTACCCCCCTATTATAACCCAACCGTGCGTGGTTGGTTAGGTGAGCCGGTGGAGGGATTCGAACCCCCGGCCAGCTGATTACAAATCAGCTGCTCTGGCCTCTGAGCTACACCGGCAACATTTCAAAGAACAGGGCAAACAAAATACCCTCCCGAATTTCAGGAGGGCAAATGTACGAAAGAAATCCACGTCTACGGTGCGTCAGACAGCGATTTTTTTGTATCAATGAAATAGGTCAAGCATGGACTTTCATCACCTGTCTTCGCAGGGCCTCACTCACTTCGTCCATGGCAGACTCAAAACTCACTGCCTTTCTTTTGGCAAACAGATCCTTCCCCGGTAAATGGGCTTTGACTTCGACCAACTTGTTCTCTCTCGTATCGCTCTTGTCCACTCGCAAAAAGACCTCACAACTTTGCAGATCTTGGTTGAACGTCAGAAGCTTTTCGAGTTTTGACTCCACAAAAGCAAGCAGATCAGCGTCTGCATCGAAATGAATGGAATGAATTTGAATGCGCATGAACAACGGGTTTACTCCCCCGCTGTCCGATGGTTCAGCGGTGAAGCCTTGTGAAATTCCTTCAGCTTTGCTGTCGTGTGCTGGGTGTACACCTGAGTGGAAGACAAGCTTGCATGGCCCAAGAGATCCTTGACCGCAGCGAGTTCAGCTCCACGATTCAACAGGTGGGTTGCAAACGTATGCCGAAGCACGTGAGGACTGCATTTCTGCAAAGAACTCACTTCTCCAAGATAGTGGTTGACCCTCCGATAAACAAATGACGGATACAAGGAGCTTCCTGCATCCGTCACAAACAAATCGTCTCCGCCAAGTGGACGGTCCATCACATGCTGCATGATGCTTTCCATCGTGGATGGCAAAAGAGGCAGCATACGTTCTTTTCTTCCTTTGCCAAACACCCTGAGTTCTTTCCTTGCCCCATCCACGTCATGCACTTTGAGGCCAATCAGTTCACTCATCCGGATGCCCGTTTCATATAGCAGTGCAATCATGCTTCGGTCCCGGCGGCCCTTCCAGTCTGTATCAAACACATCTTCGGTGAAGAGCTTGTTCATCGAATGCTCCGGAACCACTTCCGGCATTCTGCGCTCCACTTTGGGCAAAACCACCGAGTCAGCTGGATTGAATTCCATCATGCCCTGGCGCCGTGCAAATTTGACAAAGGTGCGGTACACGCTGACTTTTCGGTGAATGGTTCTTGGAGACTTCCCTTCTTGCACCATCGACACCACCCAGCTCCGAATCCACTCCCCCTCCACTTTGGTCAAGTCAAACTCCTCGTACGTTTCGGTCATGAACTTCTTCATCTGGTTCAAATCGGACCGATAGCACCGTATCGTGTGGTCTGAACCCCTGCGCTCTTTCTGCAGGTAGTCCAAGAAGTGAGCGATATGTTGGATGGTTTGGGTCAAAATTCAGAGCAGCAAAAAGGCGAAAAGCTTGCGCAATTTCGCCTTTTTACTCGACATAACCAAATATTATGTCGACGAATTATCTTATTTTATCTCACTCAGCCTTCAAATTCAACCCATTTTTATACACCGCCTTCTTCATCATGGCCCGATTCAGCACGCTGGGCTTGATGAATTCACGACGCGTACGAAGCTGCTTCATGGTTTTCGTCTGGTCGAACTTCTTCTTGAACTGCTTGAGGGAGCGCTCGATGTTGTCTCCTTCTTTGACTTGAATGCTGAGCATGTTTTCTTAATTGGGCGACAAAAATACGGCAAATCCTCGAAAATCATACACTTTCCCTCAGCAACTCTCGGCCAATCACCAATTTTTGGATCTCCGAGGTTCCCTCCCCGATGGTGCAGAGTTTGCTGTCTCGAAAGAACTTTTCTGCTGGAAAATCTTTGGTGTACCCATACCCGCCTAAGATCTGGACGCCTTCGGTCGCCACACGGACACATACTTCACTTGCCTCGTATTTCGCCATCGCCCCTTCTTTGGTCACAGACTTCCCCTCATTCTTCAATCCACAAGCCTGCAAGGTGAGCAAGTCCGCAGCTTCGATGGAAGTGGCCATGTCCGCCAGTTTGAAACCGATGGCCTGAAACCTTGCGATGGGCTGACCAAATTGCTCACGCTCCTTGGCATAGTTCGTGGCCGTCTCCATGGCCCCTTTCGCAATGCCCAAAGACAAGGAGGCTATGCTGATTCTTCCTCCATCCAAGATTTTCATTGCTTGGATGAAGCCTTCGCCCACCTCACCGAGCACATGGCTTTGTGGAACGCGGCACTGGTCAAACACCAATTCAGCCGTCTCACTGCATCGCATGCCCAGTTTGTTCTCTTTTTTGCCTCCCGAAAAGCCTGGGGTGCCTCGCTCAACCACAAAGGCAGTGATTCCCTTGCTGTCTAGGAGCTCACCAGTCCTCGCAAGGACCACAGCCACATCACCAGAAATGCCATGGGTGATCCAATTCTTGGTGCCGTGAAGCACCCACTCCTCGCCGTCCTGCTTGGCCACACATTGCATCCTCATGGCATCACTGCCCGTGTTGGCTTCTGTCAATCCCCAAGCACCAATCCACTCCCCCGAGGCGAGTTTGGGCAACCATTTTGCTTTTTGCTCATGGGTTCCGAAGGCCAAAATGTGACCGGTGCACAGGCTGTTGTGTGCCGCCATAGAGAGCCCCACCGATCCACAGACTTTGGCCAGCTCTTCGATGGCCATTTTGTATTCGTAATACGTCAACCCAGCACCACCATATTGCTCGGGCACCAACATGCCCATCAACCCCATCTCGCCCATCTTGTGGAACAAGTCACGGGGGAAATGCTGACGTTCATCCCAATCCATACGGTGAGGGAGAATCTCTCGCTGTGCGAAGTCCCGGATGGAATCGCGCATCATTCGTTGATCTTGAGTGAGGGTCAGTTGCATTCCTTCTTTATTGATGTCCTCAAAGGTCGGGAAGTTCCCTTAAGTCATTGTCGCCTTCCACGGATTGCCCGCAGCAGGACAAATAGGGGGCCCAATGCTGACGCATCGCCGTGTCCAATCTCAATCGTTCCCAAAGCAAATCTATACTGGATACTCCCCTACCCCTTGCCCTCAATATGTCTTTGGCGGCCTCTGCTCCAAACCTAGGATGTCTCGCCAATTCCCCGAAGGTGACCTTTTCCACACACATTGGCTTCACCCTAGAAGGCTCCGTGCAAAGCATCGGCTTGATGTCCTCCACCAAGCCAGAGTCCAATCCATAGACGAGGTGCAATTGATCCACGTCAATGAATCCACCGAGAAGGCTTTTGAAACTGAGGATTCGCTTGGAAAGTACTGGGCCAATCCCCCGGAATCTCTGCCAATCGCTTGCCTCTGCAGCATTCATCTCCATTCTCTTGCCTTCCTCGGCGAAGCCCGTCTTTGGTTGTCTTGGGGAAAGGCTCGGATGAAGTTGTCTGCCATTGTCTGAGCGACGCTTGCCCTTTCGCAAGGGAGGACCAGGCAGCTGTTCAGCCCAACACAAGAGGTCCTGCACATGGGCCCTTGGTACATCTTTCCAATGCCTCTCAGATTCGGAATCCTGCCAAGCCTTGGCACCCAGCATCAGGCTCACCAAAAGACACGCCCAAATCCATTCCTGGAGATGGGCATGACCTACGCCAAAAAAAAGTTGTCGGCTGCTCAGTCGTAACGCTTGATTTCTCCACTCTTCACCCTCCGCATATAATCCCCCAAATCTTCCTTGACCTCCCTGGCCATGAAATACAATCCCAGAACGTTGGGGAAACACATCGCAAAAATCATGGCATCCCCAAAGTCAAAAACGCTCTGGGCACTGATGGCGGAGCCCACCACCACAAAAACACAGAACAAGGCCTTGTAGGTAATGTCCATGGCTTTGGTTTCTCCGAACAGATAGGTCCACGCCTTGAGTCCATAGTAACTCCAGCTGATCATGGTGCTGAGCGCAAACAAGATGACTGCGACAGAAAGCACCAATGGAAACCAAGAGAGCGTTTGACTGAAAGCTGACGATGTCAAGCTGATGGCCTGCAACTCTCCCGCCTGGGCACTGGCCAACACGCCAGCCTGGTCATAAACACCGTAGTCTGAAATGACAATCACCAAGGCCGTCATGGTGCAAATGACCACCGTGTCAATGAACGGCTCCAGGAGCGCCACAACCCCTTCACTCACAGGCTCATCTGTCTTGGCAGCACTGTGCGCAATGGATGCAGACCCAATGCCAGCCTCATTCGAAAATGCGGCCCGCTTGAAACCTTGGATCAATACGCCAACAATGCCGCCATACATGGCGTCGCTGTTGAACGCTCCTGAAAAAATCTTCGCAAAGGCTGCGGGAACTTCCCCAAGGTTGCCCAAGATCACGGCGAGTGCACCCAAGATGTAAATGCCCACCATGAATGGAACCACCTTGTCGGTCACTTTCGCAATGCTCTTGATGCCGCCAAGGATGATGGCGGCAACGATGATTGCCATGATCACGCCAAAGAGCCAGGCATTCCCATAGAAGAAAGAAGACTCTCCTCCAGTAACTGCGATCAACTGGCTCGTGGCTTGGTTGATTTGCACCATGTTTCCTCCTCCAAAGGACCCGCCAATGCAGGCAATCGCAAACAAAGCAGCAAGGACAGCACCAAGACCTTTCTTGTCTTGCTTGGCCAATCCGTCACGCAAGTAGTACATGGGACCGCCCGAAATGCTTCCGTCAGGGTTAATCCTCCGGTATTTGGTGCCCAAAGTGCACTCAACAAACTTGGAACTCATGCCCAAAAGACCTGCAATGATCATCCAAAAAGTTGCCCCTGGTCCTCCGAGAGAAACGGCCACCGCTACCCCTGCAATGTTTCCGACACCAACCGTGCCCGAAAGGGCTGCAGTAAGAGCTTGGAAGTGGCTGACCTCCCCTTTGTGGTTGGGATCATCGTACTTCCCTCTTACCACGTCCAATGCGTGACGGAAGGCAGTGAAGTTCACAAACCGGTTGTACACGGTGAACACGAGGGCACCCACCAGAAGCCAAATCAACACAAACGGCACCTCCATCCCATTGCCCAATGGCACGGTGAAGAAAATCACCTTCATGATGGCATTGGTCACCGGTTCCATCACGGCATTGATTTGGTCGTCGATGGACGACTGGGCTTGGGTCAAAAATGGGACGAGACCGAGGAAGAGAAGTGCAATTCTATGAAGCATCAAAATGAGTTTTGAAATCAGACTTTGGGTGGTTGAATGCCCAACAGGCGATTCATGGTGCGCAATTGTTCTGTGTTGCCAAGTACGAACAACTTGCTCGCGTCGTCCAAGGGGGTGTCGGGTCCGGGGTTGATGATGAAGTTTCCATCGGACCCCTTCACCCCCACAACATTCACTCCCACTCGGTTCCTCGCATCAAGTTCCCCCAAAGTAGAAGCCTTCAATCCTTCAGGAAGGACATTGACTGGAATTTCTTCAAGATTGATGGCGTCGGCACCTTGAATGCGCACGTGGTCAAGGAATTCAACCACATCAGGAATCACTACCAATGAGGCCATGTGGGCACCTCCGACCTTGTCAGGCATGATGACGTTGTCGGCACCTGCGACGCGCAACTTGCTCACTGAATTCGTTTTGGAGGCACGGCTGATGATGTGGACCGATGGGGCCATTTCCCTTGCTGCCAAAACGACATAGAGGTTTTGGGCATCGTTGGGAAGCGTCGTGATGACGCTCTTCGCTTTGGCCACCCCAGCAAATTCCAAATTTTCATCACGTGTGGCGTCACCAGAAATCACCAGAAGGCCTTCTGCAATGAGCAATTCCGCCTTTTCTGCATCGCTTTCGATCACCACCACAGGGGTGGCATGGTCCCGCAACTCTTGCACGGCCATTTCGCCTACACGCCCCATGCCACAAACAATGACATGACCGGACAGCTTATCTACTTCTTGTTTCAAACGAGCCTCGTTAAATGTGTTTCTGTATTCTCCATTGACAAAGTAGGTCGTCAGGGCGGAAATCGAATAGGCAAACGTACCCAAACTTCCCATGATCAAGACCGTGGTGAACAACATTCCATTCTCGCTCAGGTCACGGACCTCCTCAAACCCCACAGTGGACACTGTGATGACCGTCATGTACAAAGCCTCGACCCAAGAGTACCCTTCGATCACGACGTATCCCACACTCCCCAGAACGACCACCCCAAAAATAAAGGAGAGGGCCAAGTAAATGCGTGGGAACACTCGAAAGGAGAACATGTGGTGAAACTACAACCCCTGCGCAACAAATAGCGGACCTCCGTGTCCGGGTTTTGCAAACGCTGCCGTGGATTTTGTCACACCACACTCAGATCAGACCAAACCTTTGGCCTCGAGGCATCTCCTCATGGTGTCAGCCAGTGAAGCCGACTCCGCGGCAGATGCTTGCTTGGCGGCCTCCACACTAGCTCCCTTACCTGCAGCATAAAGGATGCCACGCGAGCTGTTCACCAACAAACCACACTGCTCATTCAGCGCAAAACGTGCCACTTCTTCAACACTTCCTCCTTGCGCACCAACGCCCGGCACGAGCAAAAAAGCGTGCGGCACCTTCTTCCTTGCCACCTCCAACTGCTCCGGTCGCGTGGCCCCGACCACATACATCAAACGATCGGCATTCGCATAGGACTGCGAGGTGTCCAAAACCTGATGAAAAAGTGGCGGCGTGCCGTGGAACTCAAAATCACTGGCTCCCTCATTGGACGTCAAGGCCAACAACACCGTCCAACGCTTGTCAAAAGCCGTGAAAGGCTCGACACTGTCTCTCCCCATGTACGGAGCAACTGTCGCTGCGTCCGCCCCGAGACCTTCGAACATGGCGCGCGCATAACGGGTCGCGGTATTGCCTATGTCGCCCCTTTTGGCATCCGCAATGACAAGGACGTCGGAAGGAATCGCCTCGACAATACGCTCCAAAGCAGCCCAACCCTTCGCTCCGTATTGCTCAAAAAAGGCCAGGTTGGGCTTGTAAGCCACCGCATGCGGCAACGTCGCCTCGACCATGGCTTTGCAAAACCTCTCCATGCCCGACACACCTTCTCCAAAAGAAGCTGGGATCCGATCTGGATCAGGGTCCAAGCCGACACACAGAAAAGATTTCTTGGCACAGATGGCCTGAAAAATGCCTTGTGCTGTCGTGAGTTCTTGGCTCGTTTCGCGGCTCGACTTACGGGGACTGGACATGGTCACAAAGTTCTGAAAAAGTGGGAGGCTTTCCCCCGACGGCACAGACCCGATTCACTCAATTGTCAAAGATTTTTCAACCGCTCCGCTCTGTCCGCAACGTGCAAGGCTTCTACCATGGCACCCAAGTCTCCCTGAAGCACCGCTGGCAGGGCGTGCAAAGTGAGGCCTATGCGATGGTCTGTGACCCGACCTTGTGGGAAATTGTACGTTCGAATCTTGGCGCTTCGGTCGCCTGAACTCACCTGAGAGCGCCTCTCCTGAGCGCGCGCCGTCTCAGCCTTCTCCCTCGCCGCATCGTACAACCTGGAACGCAAAACCTCCAAAGCAGATTCGTAATTCTGATGCTGAGAGCGGCCATCTTGGCATTCCACAACCGTCCCTGTTGGAAGGTGGGTCAAACGCACAGCGCTCTCCGTCTTGTTGACATGTTGACCTCCCGCGCCACTGGCGCGGAAGGTATCCTTTCGGACATCAGACATTTGAAGGTCCACGTCCACTTGGGCCGCAACTGGCAAGACAGCCACAGTCGCCGCACTCGTATGGACCCGCCCTTGTGATTCTGTTTCTGGCACACGTTGGACTCGGTGAACCCCACGTTCAAACTTGAGCCAACCAAAGACCCCATCGCCCTCCAGTCGGACCACTGCTTCCTTGAAGCCTCCCACAGTGCCCTCACTTACATGCACCCACTCGTGCTTCCAACCTTTTCGATCTGCGTGTTTGAGGTACATCCTCACGAGGTCACCCGCAAACAAGGCCGCCTCGTCACCGCCTGTACCCGCGCGAACTTCCAATATGGCATTGCGATCGTCAGCATCATCGTGCGGAAGGAGCATCCACTTCGCCTCTTCCACCCCCCGCGAAAGAAACGTGGAGAGCCGCTCCATTTCTGAACGCCCCATGAGCCGCATTTCGTTGTCCTCGGACTGGGCCCACTCGGAAGCTTCGTCCCATTGCTTCATCGCAACAACAAGGGAGTCGGCTTTTTGGGCCATGGGCTGAAGCCGCTTGTGCTCGACCATCAAGGCTTTTAGGGCATCCACATCTGAAGCCACCCCAGGGTCAGACACTCTCTTTTCCACTTCTGCGAAACGGTCGGCAATGGACTGCAATTTCCCGACCCACCCGCCCACAGAGTCGCGGTCAAAGGCCATGTTTATGGATAGGTAAAGGTGCCGTAAGGGCCATCAATGACCACGCTCGAAGGCCTTCCTGGCGTAGCCTCCACATGGCCGATCACTTGGGCTTCCACCCCAAAGGATTCGCTGATGGCCATTAGCTTGTCAGCGGTGGCAGCATCTGTGTACACCTCCATTCGATGCCCCATATTGAAGACCTTGTACATCTCCTCCCAAGACGTGCCTGAAGCACGCTGAATGGTTTCAAACAACACAGGCACCTTCATCATGCGGTTCTTGACCACCCGAAGCTCATCCTTCAAAAAGTGCAAGACCTTCGTTTGGGCCCCGCCCGAGCAATGGACCATGCCATGGATGTCCTTGCGGTGCCGGGCGAGCATCGCCTGAACGATGGGCGCGTACGTCCTGGTGGGTGAAAGGACAAGTTGTCCAGCATCCAATGGTGACCCCTCTACTGCATCGGTCAAGCCATGGCTGCCGGTGTAAACAAGATCCTTGTCGGTGCCTGGATCATAACTTTCAGGATAAATGTTGGCCAGGGCCTTGTGAAATACATCGTGTCTGGCGGAAGTCAGCCCATTGCTACCCATGCCACCGTTGTAGGCCGATTCGTAGTTCGCTTGTCCATGACTCGACAGTCCGACCACCACATTGCCTTTCTGGATCCGACCATTGTCAATGACCTCATCTCGTCGCATGCGCGCAACCACAGTGGAATCGACAATGATGGTTCGGACCAGGTCCCCCACATCGGCAGTCTCCCCCCCTGTGCTCCGGATGTCCAATCCTTGGGACCGAAGGTCTTCGAGCAAACGTTCCGTCCCTTGGATGATCTCTTTGATCACTTCCCCTGGTACGAGATGCTTGTTCCTTCCTATTGTGCTTGACACCAAAATGGGGCCCGTGCATCCAACGCACAAAAGGTCATCCACGTTCATGATGAGGGCGTCTTGAGCAATGCCCTTCCAAACACTCAAGTCCCCTGTTTCTCTCCAGTACATGTACGCCAAGGAGGACTTGGTGCCGGCACCATCCGCATGCATCACCACGCAGTGTTCCTCACTTCCCGTCAAATGATCGGGCACCACCTTGCAAAATGCCTTGGGAAAAAGTCCCTTGTCAATGCCATCGATGGCCGCATGCACCTCTTCCTTGCCTGCAGACACTCCGCGGGCAGCATATCTGGCGTCACTCACGTTTTACTCTGCTGGCTTGTAGTCAAATGCCACAATCTTGAACACCGTTCGACGGTTGCGCTGGTGTGCGCGCTCTCGATCAGTCTCAGGCAAACGTGCGATTTCCGCGTCACTGACCAACAAAACATCCTCTCCGTAACCAACTGGCACCATGCGCTCGGAGACGACGCCCTTCTCCTTGAGGTAGTCCACGCATGTCTCTGCACGCCGCTGGCTCAAGGACTTGTTGGCGGAAGCAGTTCCTCTGCTGTCGGTGTGTGCCTCCAACTGGATAATGAGGTTCTCATTTCGTTCCAACAGGTCCACCAAGTAATTCAAGGAGTCAGCAGAATTGACATTCTCGTCCATCAACAACTCTGCACTTCCAAGAGGGTACAGGACGACTGGCATGTCGTATTCTTTGTTCAGCACAATCTCTTTCAAGAGGTACTCCCTGGCCAGGGTGGTGGACTCCGTCAACCCTTCGGTCGTCAGCATGTCGCCCGTACCGATGTATCCTTCAAACGCCACGTCGACACCGAATGTCGCGCCTTCTGAAATTTCCCCTTCACACAAAGCCAATTCGCCTTCTTCATCTGTCGTGAATTCAGCGGAAGAGCCATCCTTGGATTCCAAGGTCAAGGTCGCACCAGAAAGTGGCATTCCTGTGTCGTAGTCGTAGACATACGCCTGGTAACAAAACTCCAAAGGAGGAAGCTTGAAAGAATACAGGTCGTCTTGACCCTTTCCACCTTGTCGGTTCGACGTAAAGATGCCTTCTTGCGCGCCATCCTTGAAAGCGATGGCGAAATCGTCTGCAGAAGTATTCAGTGGATAAGGAAGTGCTGAAGGATCGGCAAATGCCAGCTTGCCCTCCCGTGCCTCGGCCTTCCATATGTCCATGGACCCTAAGCCTTCACGGCCGGTTGTCGACCAGTACAAATCTCCGTTGTCGCGGTAATGGGGAAACAGCTCATCTCCGGCGGTGTTGATTGATGGACCCATGTTTTGGGGGACAGCGCCTGCAAACGATCCATCATTGGCTTCCACGTACCAAAGGTCTTTGCCACCGAACCCTCCGGGCAGGTCGGAAGCAAACACGAGGATGTTGTCGTCGGGTGACAGAGCCGGGTGACCCACTTGTGAGCTGTCGTTTTCTTCTCGGCTCACCAGGCCCAATGGCATAGATGCCCCATAGCCGTTCCCTTGCTTTTTCGCAAAGTAAATGTCACATGCGAGGTTGGAACCATTCATATCGACACAACGGGTGAAGTAAATGGTCTTCCCTTTGGCATCAAAGCAAGAACCGCCTTCGTTGTGTTCCGTGCAAACCGTGTTGCTCAAGGGTTCTGGCTCACTCCAGCGGCCTTTCTTGTCCATTTCACTGCGGAACAAATCCATGTACGCCTGACCGGTGATTGGATCTTCCTTGGTTCCTGTCGATGCCTCTCGAGAGGATGCGAACACAACCTCATCCTGGTCCTTCCCTGCGAACGTAGGAGCGAATTCGTAAGATGCTGTGTTCAGTATGACCAAAGGCTCCACGATGTAACGGCTCTCGGGCTCTTCGACCATAATGGCCGCCAAATCAGCATTTTCTATGCGATCTTCTGCAAGTTGGGCATTGCCGCCCGCTTTTTGATATTCTGCGTAATACTCAATCGCCTCGTCATAGGCCTCTTGGTCGCGCAAAGCATCACCGTACACCAAAAAAACGGTGTTGTTCTTTTGGCCATACTTCAAGCCAATGGCTTTGTCGTACCACTCCGTGGCTGCCGCAGGGTCGTGGAGGAGTCGGAAAGACTCTCCCGCCTGAAAGGCGCAGTATCCTTTGAGATTGACATCTGCTTTGATTTTGGCATACAAGGCAACATACTCACGAGAGGCCTCAAAGTAGCCGCGGCGTTCGAAGGCGCGGTCGGCTTCAGAAGTCATGTCGCTTTGGGCCAGGGCTCCAAAGACAGTCAAAAAAGAGAGAACAATGGTGGCGCCGAAGTGGGCCATGTTTGATTGCAGGTTGTGAGGCATTCCTTTAGGCTTGATGTATCAGAGGGTGAAAGTAACGAAAAAAGACGCCCCACAGAGAGGGCGTCTTTTCCAATTGTTGAGAGTCGATTGTTGGCCGAGCCTTTGAATCAACGTGTGAACAGCATTTCCTGAAACTTTGGCAATGGCCAAATTTCATTGTCCACCAACTGCTCGAGTCTGGCACAGTGATGGCCCACCTCCTCAATCAGGGGGGTCACGACGGATCCGTATTTCATTGCGCGCTTGGCGATATCTGAGATCTTGTTGATGCTGGCACGCTCTTGGCGCAGTTTGCCAGAGGCTGCGTGCAATGCCTGAACCGCATCCGACACCTGGGTCAAGATGTCACGCTGTGCAGAAGACATGGCCTCTCCTTTTTTGCCAAAAACATCGGCCAAACCGGTGATGTTTTCAATGAGCATGTTCTGGTATGCCAAGGCAGATGGCAGCACCACATTCGATGCCATATCTCCCACAATACGGGCCTCGATTTGACGCTTCATGATGTAGTTGTCATACTCCACTTCCTGACGTGCTTCCAATTCCTCAGGCATCAAAACATTCATCGACTCAAAAAGGTCTGCAACCTCTTTTCTTCCCCAAACCGCGAGTGCCGCTGGGGTATCTTTGAGGTTGCTAAGCCCCCGCTTCTTTGCCTCCTTGACCCACTCGTCTCCGTAACCGTTGCCTTCAAAACGGATGGCCTTGGATGCTTTGATCAGAAGCTGAAGCTCTTTCAACAAGGCGTCGTCTTTCTTCACACCTGCCTTGATCCGCTTGTCCACGGCAGTCTTGAACATGCTGAGTTGCTGCGCGACAATGGTGTTGAGCACCGTCATAGGGACGGCACAGTTGGCTGTGGAGCCCGCAGCACGCAACTCGAACTTGTTGCCGGTGAAGGCAAACGGGGAGGTTCTGTTGCGGTCGGTGTTGTCCAAAAGAACTTCTGGGATCCTGCCGATTTCAAGCTTCAAGGCTGTTTTGTCCTCAGGGGTGAGCTTGCCCGCTTTGATGCTGCTTTCCAGTGCATCCAAAAGTTCAGTCAATTGGGAGCCAATGAATGCTGACATGATCGCAGGAGGCGCCTCGTTCGCACCGAGGCGATGGTCGTTGCCCACACTGGCTATGGAGGCCCGCACCACATCCGCATGGCGGTGCAAAGCGACCAAAGTGTTCACGAAGAACGTCAGGAACCTGAGGTTGGTCTTGGGATTCTTGCCTGGTTTCAACAAGTTTACGCCTGTGTTTGTGGCGAGCGACCAGTTGTTGTGCTTCCCCGATCCGTTCACACCAGCAAATGGCTTTTCATGGAGCAAGATTCGGAAGTCATGGCGGCGGGCCACTACCTCCAACAACTCCATCAACATGAGGTTGTGATCGTTGGCAAGGTTGGCCTCTTCAAATACGGGTGCCAACTCAAATTGGTTGGGCGCCACTTCATTGTGACGGGTGGTGACAGGAATGCCCAATTTATGGGCTTCCATCTCAAAATCCTTCATGAAGGCCGAAACCCTCTCCGGAATGGAACCGAAGTAGTGGTCGTCCAATTGTTGGCCCTTGGCAGGAGCAGCGCCAAACAAGGCACGTCCTGTCATGGCCAAATCAGGACGAGAGGCGTACAATGCTTTGTCCACCAAAAAATATTCCTGCTCCCAGCCCAAGGTGGCGTTTACCTTGGTGATGTTCTTGTCAAAGAATTGACACACCGACGTGGCCGCCACGTCAATGGCCGACAAGGCCTTCAACAAAGGCATTTTGTTGTCCAAGGCATAGCCAGTGTAGCTGATGAAAATGGTAGGGATGCAGAGGGTTTCGCCCCACACAAACGCAGGCGAAGTTGGGTCCCAGAGGGTGTATCCTCTCGCTTCAAAAGTATTTCGAATGCCACCATTGGGAAAGGAAGAAGCATCTGGTTCTTGTTGCACCAGCAACGTGCCGTCGAACTTCTCAATGGCACGACCATCGGCCGTGGGCGCGATGAAGCTGTCGTGCTTTTCTGCGGTGCTTCCCGTCAGTGGTTGGAACCAGTGGGTGTAGTGCGTGGCACCCCGACTGATGGCCCATTCTTTCATGGCGCTTGCCGTTTGATCTGCGACTTTTCGGCTGATGGGCGTGCCTTTTTGCATGGCCTCCAAGATCCCATCGTAGGCCTCGTCAGGCAGATAAGAGCGCATGACGTAGGGATTGAACACGTTCTCCCCGAAGTATTCGGAAATCTTGTTGGAAGGCCGCGTGGGGTGTTTGGGGACGCGGTCCAACACTTCGTGAAGGGCTTGCTGACGGTTGAGACTCATGGCTTCGTGTGATTTTTGGCAAAAATACAGCCTGAAATCATCTCAATCAGGGGGGCAACCACCAAAAAATATCAAAAATTCATCCACACCCCCCTCAAAAACCACCCTAAAAACCCCCCAAATGAATTTTATCAACACCACACCCCCACTTGAGTCACTCTCGAACCAACCATCTGGTCCAACTTTGCGCTCCTTGACTGACTACGACCACGACAATGCCTTGGGGCCAGTCTTCGGTCTCCAATTCACAGCGCTCGTTGGATGAAATCGACCATGCGCCTTGCTCAAGCAATTGGCCTTGCACCGTGTAAACCTGCCATTGCAACTTCCCTCGCAGACCTGCCGGAGCGATTGTAAGGGTCTCTTGAAAGGGATTGGGGAAAACCCCCACATCCCCTGCAATCGTCGATTCCTCTACGACTTCACTGAACAAGTTGGTCGCCCAATAGAATGCCTGGGAAATGGACTTCCCAAAATCCGATTCAAAAATGTGAAAATTGCCCCCTGCCACTTTCTTCAGCCTGACAAATCCACTCCCGTCGTTGTTTGCCCAAAAATCCAAGCCATCGTCCCCGCTGTCAAGGACAGTCATGCGGTAACAACCTTGGTTCAACTCTACCGTGTCCCTGTATGTGGTGTTGGGCTCACTGTAGCTTCGCGCCCACTGGATTCCTCCGTCTGCCCGGGTGATTTCAACGGAGGTCTCGCCGGGGACGTTGTTGGTTTTGGTCCAAACGATGATGCGGTTGTCGTCCAAGTCATTGTATTGCCATGTGGGCGGGCGTTGGAAAGAAGACGCCATCCAGCCATTGGACCCTTCCTCGTCCAAAGCGTTTGCCACCTCCACGTCCACTTCAAACCGCAGCGTTTCCTCATCGTCTCCTACCACATAAGCACTGGCCGTGTAAGGGAGTTCCACATCCCGCTCTTCGAGGAATGCCATGGGAGGCTCCAAGGACAGGACCTCTGTCTCCAATTCTCCACCCGAGATCCCGTAGGTGACCTTCACCACATCAAGTGACGCAGAACCGTTGTTGCGGATGCGCACCATGGGCTGCTCACACACCGGGTTGAACCTGGATTTTAGTTTGTCCTCATTGGGCGCCAAGATGTCCATGATCTCCACGTCGTGCGTCATGTTGGGGCTGCCGTAGCCTATGATTTGGCCTTCCATGCGGTAGTTCCCATAAGGATCGTAGGTTACATCGTACTCCACCTCAAAGCTTTCTTGACCTGCTACCAAAGGAGTCAACTCCAAATCTTCCGTTCTCACTGGAGCACCTGGGCACCAACCTGCGCGGTCATAAATCCATGTGCCTCCCTGAGGATACAGAGGGTTGTCGGCACACTCTTGCATGATTTCCCAACTCCACTCCTGTTGTCCGTCGACCTTCACGCTGTGCGTATTGTAGCAGAATTCTCCGCAGTTGTTGCCTTGGCCAAAGTCGTGGCCACTTGCGCGCGTCTTCAGCCTCCACATCGACTCATCATCTGCAGGAACATAGGCATGCGGCAACACCGTCTCGTCCCAATTGCTTAAGTAGTGCAAGCCCTTCCAAAAGGCATCCACCCTTTTGACATCACGCGGTGGCGTCCCTTCGATGAAGGCAAACTTGAGATCCAAAAGCTCTTGCCAGTTTCCGCATTGCAACTCGACACTGTCCTTCAACAAAGGAGCGTAATCGGTGACATCAAACACCCAAGCCCATCCATCAGGTCCAAGCGTGAGATTGATGCCGTACGGGGTGATGTACCTCGCCAATTCATAGCGATCAATGACTTCGAAAGGAGCCCCCCAATACGCCAAGGTCTGGTTGTTGTACGTCGTGGCCTCCCCCTCCACAGGATGGACGGCCAAGGTGTCTCCAAAATCATTCAGCACATAGGTGGCGCTTCCAGCGGCCCATCCGTAGTGCAAGTCCAGCCAGCCCACATCGTTTCCCTGCACCTCCCATTGGGTCAAAGACACAGGGGGCCTTGGGACTGCCGTGGCCACAATGGCCTCCCCAATCGCTGTCATGGGTTCCACTCCGCCTCTGAGCACAAGGGCCGGACGCTCTCCCCAAGGACTGGGATCGAGGAACGCCTCGCGCGCGGGAAAAGCGTATCGTCCAGCGTCCCCATGGATCCATCCTGCCAAAGTTCCTTGGTTCGTCACTTCCCCATTTTCGCCCAGCATGTTGATGGCCCCCAAAAGGGCATCGGCGTGCGGGTGTTCCAGCAATGCATCCAAGGAAGCTCGGTCGCGCCACAAGGCGAGCGTCTCTGAAGACAGTACCGCATCCCATACCCTAAAGGCTGCGATGTCTCCAGGATAACCATTGGTTCCAAAGGCTGAACCGCCCAAATTCATTCGAACGATGTCTGAAATGACATTGTCCTTTCCCCCTCCGCTGTGAAAGAGCTCTCCATTGACATGCATCTGCATCACACCTGTTTCTGCATCTTTGGTGAAAGCCCAATGAACCCATTGCGCTTCGTATTGAGATTCAGATGCAGCTTGATCGATGCGGTCGTATCCCCCATCAAATCCCGCATCCCAATAGAATCGACCATTGCTCCAAGGAGCATGGACATTCAATTGCCGCTGGTTGGCTTCATCTAGCCCTTCGAACAGCGTCGTGTTCGCTGGCAACATGGTGGCATCCCCTCGAATCCAGCACTCCACGGTGACTGAAGAGTCGAGCGCCCATAGGGCACTGGGGTCAATCTC
This sequence comes from uncultured Flavobacteriales bacterium, assembly GCA_963933635.1. Classification (GTDB taxonomy): domain Bacteria; phylum Bacteroidota; class Bacteroidia; order Flavobacteriales_D; family Sanyastnellaceae; genus UBA11663. The sequence goes on along the minus strand of CAWVVM010000003.1, from coordinate 39,773 downwards.
CACACGGTCTCCCCCATCGAGGTTGACCCATTGGGGAGCTCCTGGCGCCTTGGGCGCGGACATCAATCCCAGCGAATCTGAGGCGAGATGGGCCAAAACATTCCAGGCATTGTCCTCCTCTGCAACAAGACCTTCCAATGCCAGATCAAGCACCAGATTCAATCCTTCTTGACGCACCAGTGACTGCTGAAAATCCAACCGCCAAGAGGCAGAGAAATCACCTGCACTGACTGGGCCGTCCACCAAGGTGGACCATCCGGAAGAAGACATGGATTCAAGGGAAGTCTCCTCGGTCCATCTTGCGCGAAGCGTGACACGGCTTGCCGAGGAAGCGGAGAGGTTTCCCGCGCGAGGAAGGGACCAGCGCCAGGCTTGGTCGCCAAGACCCCAGCCCAAACTGTCAAGCTCATGGGCGTGCCACATCCATTGATGCCTGCGCTCGTTGCCAAGCGAAGAGGTTGTCATCTCCCCACCTGGAAGACCCGTCATCTCGCTCCAAGTGGTCGAGCTGTCCGGAAATTCATGAAAAGCCACGCTGGTCATCTGCAGCAAGGTGTCATGGGGAATGCCTCCCTCTGGCGCAAGGATCAAATCGGCCGTCTCAAAATCCACGTCGTTGACGAGATACAGCGGGTGAAACAGTGCCGTGCTGTCCAATTCTCCAGTGTGGTCAAACAAGTGGTTGTAGGTCAAGTAATCCCATTCTCCGCAAGGGAATCCAAGGTTGCCTGCGGTTCCATTTTCGAAGCATTTCAGTCTGTGGTACATCAGAATCTTGCGGTAGGTGGTGTCCTCTCCTGAGGGGAAATTGAACCATCGACGACCAGGACTTTCATAGGCCGTGGCCGGGTTGTCCTGGGCCTCCCAAGTGTACGTTTGAACCCACGTGGTGTCTCCAGGATCGCCAAAGGCTGACAGGCTGAGCACCATCAGCATGCCACCAAGACCCAAGGTCAAAAGCGATTGCCGGAGAGGAGAAAGAAATGTGTTCATGGGGTCATCGTTAAGGACGCCCCAAAGTACGATGTCGACCTGCGGACATCCAACCCAATGTCAGGTGCGCCCGGGGTAGACCTTCAAAGCTTCTGCGAGGCACTCCACCGCACGTTCAATCAACGGAAGGTCCAACACATAGGCAATGCGCACCTGTTGCGCGCCAGCCCCAGGCGTGGCATAGAACCCCGTGGCTGGGGCCATCATGACAGTGTCTCCCTCCAAATCAAAGGACTCCAGCATCCATTGGCAAAAGGCGTCGGCATGGTCGATGGGCAACTCGCAAACGGCATAAAACGCACCGCCAGGTTGAGGGACGCGCACACCAGGGATGGCGCGCAAGCCTCGGACCAACGCGTCGCGACGTGCCACATATCGTTCTCGCACTTCCACGAAATACGTCGAGGAGGTGTCGAGTGCCGCCTCTGAAGCAATCTGAGCCAAGGTCGGCGGAGACAGCCTGGCCATGGCAAATTTCATCGCAGCCTTTCGCACCTCTGTGTTTTTGGTCACCATGGCCCCAATACGGGCGCCGCACATGCTGTAGCGTTTGGACACACTGTCCACCAACACGACATGTTGGTCCAGCCCTTCCAATTGCATGACAGACTTGGGGGTGGACCCGTCGTAGCAAAACTCTCGGTAGACTTCATCGGCAAACAAATACAAATCATGGTCCCGCACCAACGTAGCCAAGGCATTCAGCTCCGATCCGCTGTAAACCGTGCCTGTGGGGTTGCCAGGGTTGCACAAAAGCACAGCCTTGGTGCGTTCTGTGATCTTGGCACGGAAGTCCTCAATGGGTGGCAATGCAAATCCATCCTCAATGTGGGCTGTGACAGGAACAATGTGCACACCCGCCATTTGGGCAAATCCGTTGTAATTGGCATAGAACGGCTCCGGAACAATGACCTCATCTCCTGGGTCCAGGCATGACATGAAGGCGAACACGAGCGCTTCAGAGCCTCCAGTGGTCACCAGGATTTCCTCCGCTGAGACATTCACCTGCACACTGCGGTAGTAGGCGGCCAAACCTTCTCGGTAACTCGAAAACCCCTCGCTGGGACTGTACTCGATCACCGTTCGTGTATCGCTTCTGACTGCCTCCAAGGCGACTTTTGGCGTCGCGATGTCGGGCTGGCCGATGTTCAGATGAATGACGCGCTTGCCCGCTTCTTTTGCCTTGGCGGCAAAGGGAGCCAGTTTTCGAATGGGGCTGTCGGGCATGGTTTGTCCCTTGAGGCTAATGCTTGGCATGTCTCAGATTTTCAATTGCGGCGCCAAAGATACGTCCAAGGCCATGGTGCGGTGTGGACCGATGTCAGGAATGTGGTACATGTCGTTGAGAAAGTCAAAACCCATTCTCTCGTAGAAGCCAAATGCGACTTCTCTTGCGTCGCACCACAGCATGCACCTGCCTTGCCTGCGGGTCTCTTCGACGGCGGCCCGAATCAATGCGGCACCAGCACCCATGCCTCTGGCTTGTGGCAGCGTACCCATCACACGAAGTCGAAGGTCATCTCCTTCCTGCCACGGCACGGCGATCCGGTCACAATGCTGCTGAAACAACGAACAAGCGCCAAGCAATGGACCTGGAAGGTCGGAAACCCGAATCCCCCAAGGCACCTCCTCCTGCGTCCAAACCCCCAAATGAACCGCACCTGGATCGTTGTCCACAGGCAAGACGCAGGCTTCAGGACTTGGCTTGTGGGGCCACAACACGCGATGCCTCAGCAACTTCGTGGATTGGGGTTGGATGGGTTGAGCCCTGAGGTCGCGTTTGGTCATGTTCGGAAGGCCTTTTCCCAATCGCGGCGGTCGCGTTTGGTGGGACGACCAATGCCCTTTGGCCGATCTTGTTGAGCCAAACGAATGATTTCAAGCTTTTCCAGCTCTTCCGGAGCGGTCACGTCCCGAACATGGTCGGGAACCAAGGCTGCACCGACACGGTTGCGCGGAAACGAGAGCACCTCATAACGAAATCGAACGGCACCCTTCCGGACTTCCACAACCTCCCCCACCTTCAAGTCTCGCGCGGGCTTCAACGTTTTGTCGCCACAAGTAACCCTGCCTTCACGACAATGTTTGCTGGACATCGAGCGGGTCTTGAAAACGCGAACGGCCCACATGAATTTGTCCACCCTCATGATGCTAAGGTACCATTCTCCATGTGAGGTTAGTTTGGATTCAGAGCTCAATGATCATGCCCAAGGCGGGCAGAACGGCACCGGTGGCCACATCGATGTAGCGCGCGTCGTAAGAACCGTCATTGGTCTCGGAAGGAATGGGCGCTCCCGTTGAGGGGTCGCGCATCACATCAAGCTGGCTGGGCTGGGGAGGCGTTGCTGCCGTCAAGTTTTGGACGTCCATGAACACATCGAGCGACCAATTGTCAAAAAACCACTTGCGGTCAAGACGCACATCCACCTGGTGGAAAAAATCATTCCGCTGCGCGTTCAATTGGGTGTAATCCAAAAGAGGTGCATTGAATGCTTCCCAGTTCGCCATGACAAGACTTTGGTCCACAGCATAGGGCGTGTACGGCAATCCTCCACTGAACAGCACCCGGGCGCCCAATTCCCATCCGCTGTCCCATTTTTTGCCCCCAGTCATGCTCAAGATGTGCCTGTTGTCCCACGAGCTGGGGGTCCATTGCTCTAGTGTCAAATCGTCGCCAGGATTGATGTATTCGCTGCGTACCATCGTGTAGGCAAGCAGTCCATAGTACCCGTTGAAGAGGCGCTGCTGCAAAAGCACTTCCATTCCATAGGCACGGCCTTGGGCGTCGAAGGTCACTTTCTCGTTCCCGACCACACCAAAGTCTGCCCCAAGATTGGCCAAAGCGATGCCCGTGATGGCGCTTGCTGGAGAATCGAGGTAGCCCTTGTAGAATCCCTCGAGGGAAACGGCCGCATTGCGCTCGGCAAACTCGCGCTTGATGCCCATGACCAGCTGCCGGTTCGTCGTGAACGTCAGGTCGTCTCTCCAATTCAGCAAGCGGCTCGCGCCATCTTCATCAGGTGCCTCGGCATACCCAAGAATGGTGTAAGACGGCAATTGATGGTACACACCCGCATTGGCGTTCCAAGTCCAACCCGGTGCAAACGACCAGCTCGCAGAAAGACGTGGACTGAATTGATCCAAAGGGTTGGACAAGGCACCACCATCTGGGGTTTCAAGGTCATCCTGAGTCGCTGTCAATTGTGCACCGTCCAAGCGCACACCACCTGACAACGTCAGCCGGTTGCTCAGCAAGGCCTTAGATGCTTGGAAAAAGGCGCCGTATTTGACCATTTGAAAGGCCGACGCAAACTTCACTTCCAGCGAGCCTTGTCCAGGAATGTAGACTTCGTTTTTGGTGGAATTGTTGTATTGGGCATACTCGGCGGAAACGCCAGCGCTTGTCTTCCAGCCGGCAGGTCCACTGCGGAATCGCTCAGCACGGAATTTGTTTTCAATTTCTTGGCTTACGTAGTCCAATGTCTTGGGCAGATCGGTGTCGTTGTCCACGTGTTTGAAGGCCGAATTGTTCAGCATGTTTCGGCTCAGTACAAAGGTCCATTTGCCGTCTTCCTTGTAACGGTCCCACTTCAGTCCCTGCATGTAATTCCACTGCTCGCTGATGGGCAGGACATCCAAGATGGCCACTCGGTTCAAATAATCCTCTGCGGCCGTGTCCTTGGCCAGTTCTGTGTTCAACTCAAAATCGTCCAGAGCTCCCAACCCCAAAACGGTGATGGCATTTTTGTCGTCAGGGCGCCATGTCCATTTGTATTGGTAGTCGTTGTATGTGGGAAGGAACGGGAGGCCAATGACCTCGAACAACAACTGCAGGTAGCTCCTGCGTACGCTCATGATGAGGCTGCTGTTTTCACCTGTCGGACCTTCCAAGGTCAACCCGAAGTCGCTTGTGCCAAGCACTGCGTTTGCGGTCCATTGGTCACTTCTCGGGTCCTTGAATCGAAATTCCATCACACTGCTCAGTGCATTCCCTCGGGCCGCGGGGAAGGCCCCAGCATAAAAGTCCACACCTTCTACAAGATCCACGTTGATCATACCGACTGGCCCTCCACTGGCACCCTGTGTGGCAAAGTGGTTGATGTTGGGGATTTCAATGCCGTCGAGGTAAAATCTGTTTTCATTGGGTGCACCCCCACGGATGACAATGTCGTTTCGAAAACTTGGAATGGCGGCCACTCCGGGAAGGGAGCGCAGTGCCCTACTGATGTCACGTCCACCGCCCGGGTTGCGTTTGATCTCATTGGTGCCAATGCTTCGAACGCTCAACGGAGCCTCTGCCAAAGTGGCCCTCGACTCCACAGCCACCTCTGCTGCCTCCATGGCCACGGCTGCCTGGGACATCGCGGCATTCACCACCGCCGGACGTGAAGGGGTTGTTTCGATTTCAAATGCCACAAAGTTGTTGTAGCCCAAGAAGGAGACCAAGACGTTGTGCACCCCCGCAGGAACCCCCTCCAGCCTGAACTCCCCTTCCATGTTGGTCGATGTTCCAGTGGCCTCTCCCTGCAGAACAACAGAGGCAAACGGCAGAGGGACATTTGTCTTTTGGTCCACTACCTTTCCAAGCACCACACATCCTTCTGCACGCGACTGAGCGGCAACATCATGCAACGGCAAAGCCACCAACAGGCAAAAGAGGAGCACTTGGAGACGACCGATACTGGAAATATTCATGGGAGTGAGGAAAAGTCGTCTCAAACAAACCCCCCTTTCGACGGATTTGTTCGAGGCTCAGGCAAGGTCCAAATCCAGCGCTTTCCTCAATTTTTCCAACGCTGGATTTTTCTCCGCCATTAAATCGTAACGGTCCTTGTCCGACAAAAAAGCCTTTTTTTGCTCCATTGGCTGCTCCCTCATCGCAAGTGACAATTCGAGCTGGGCGTTCTGCATGGACGTCTTAAGGTGGATGAGTACTTCCGTTCGCAAACCATCCATCTGTTCCCTTTGAAGCGGGTTGTTGACTACAAATGAAACCTTGTGGCCTTCCAGCTTGGGTTGATGTGCCGTCATCGTGGCCACAAGTGCCAAACGGTCTTCATCTCTCAGTTTTTGAACAAACGTGGACCAGGCTTTCACCATACCCTCCGAGTCGATTGGTTCAGACCAAGTCGGATCCACCAAAGGGCCAGGCGGTGGGGCGTCCTCCTCAGGTTGGGGTTTGATTGCACCGGACTCAGACGACAAACTGCGCTGGGCCTTTCGAAGGCCGGACGCCTTCATCACTGTTTTTGAACTGGGTGCTTTTGGTACGGTTGCTGACGGGGAGACCGGCGCAGATGGCGGCACTGGGGCTGGGGCTGCAACTGCTACAACCTCGCCCAAGACTTCAGTCTTTGCCGGAGTTGGGGATGGTGCAACTTGGACCACCGGCTGGCTGGAAGGCTCAGCTTCCTGAGGAAGAGCCATGGCAGGGGCCTGGAGTTCCTCTTTGGGCACCGCAACAAATGAATCTTCCACCTCGGCAGGCGGCATCAGCTTGGCGTCAGGACTTTTTTTTTTGAACGCTTCGTGGGAACAAATCTGCATCAAAGCCAACTCCACAAGAAGTCGCTGGTGCTGAGAGCCTCTGTATTGTACATCGGCTTGGTTCAAAATGTCAAGTCCACCCACCAAGAAAAACAAATCCGCACGAGCGGCCTGGTCTTGAAATTTGGATTGGACATCCTCCGTCACCTCGAGCAACTGAAGCGTTTGGGCGTCCTTGGCCACCATCAAATTGCGCAGGTGACTGGCCCATCCTGTGATGAAGTGATGCGCATCGAACCCTCTCGACATCACTTCATTGAACAGCAACATGGCACCGGGAATGTCTGCGGCCAAAGCTTGGTCCGTCAAAGTGAAATACGTGTCGTGGTCCAGAACATGCAATTGCTCGGTGACCGCTTTGTAGGTCAACTCTTTTCCGGCAAAGGCCACAAGTTGGTCAAACATGGAAAGTGCATCTCGCAGCGCTCCATCGGCTTTTTGAGCAATGACATGAAGGGCCTCTTCTTCTGCGGTCACACCTTCTTGGGAGGCAATGTTCTGAAGATGGGCCACCGCATCAGGCACCGTAATGCGGTGAAAATCGAAGATCTGGCACCTCGACAGAATTGTCGGAAGAATCTTGTGCTTCTCAGTGGTGGCCAGAATGAACACTGCATGCGGTGGAGGCTCTTCGAGCGTTTTCAAGAACGCATTGAATGCTGCCTGACTCAGCATGTGCACCTCGTCGATGATGTAGACCTTGTACTGGCCTTTCTGCGGGGGAATCCGCACCTGCTCGACGATGCTTCGGATGTCTTCAACTTTGTTGTTCGAAGCTGCATCGAGCTCAAACACATTGAAGGCCATCGCATCATCGGCAACCTCAAAACCATTGATGGCACGCGCAAAAATCCGCGCTGATGTGGTTTTTCCTACACCACGTGGGCCGCAAAACAAGTAGGCCTGTGCAATCTGCCCCGACGCAATGCTTTGCTGGAGTGTCTGTGTGATGCCCGATTGCCCCACAACCGCGTCCCAAGCTTGGGGTCGGTACTTTCTGGCGCTGACGAGATAGGGCTGTTCGCTCATGGAATTGCGAATATCGACGCACAACTTGTCGCGGGGCAAATCCGGTTATTCACAAAGCATCCCCATCTTTGTCTCTTGCATGGTTGGTTTTCAAGGGACTTGCGCGTACTTTTGCGCCCCATTAATTAACAACGTTCCATGAACCGTTACGAAACTGTTTTCATTATGACTCCCGTGCTATCTGCAGAGCAGGTGGCGGAAACAGTGTCGAAATTCCGTGCTCTCGTGACCGACAAAGGCGGCAAAATCGTCCACGAAGATGCATGGGGATTGCGAAAGTTGGCTTACCCCATCCAGAAAAAGTCCACGGGCTTTTACCACTTGATGGAGTTCGAAGCCGACGGCACCGTAGTCCTACCTTTCGAGACTGAATTCCGTAGGGATGAACGCGTCATCCGCTTCCTCACCACGAAGATGGACAAGCATCACCTCGCTTACGCCGATGGGCGTCGCGACAAGTCGAACCGCCAACAGGCAGCCCCTGCGGAAGCAGAAGGCTCGTCCAAGGCTTAATCTCCATCGTTATGGCAGACAAGAAAGTACGCTACCTGAAATCCATCGACATTGAGACGAAAGCTGAGCGCTACTGCCGTTTTCGCAAGAAGGGAATCAAGTACATCGATTACAAGGATCCCGACTTCCTCTTGATGTTGTGCAACCCTCAGGGCAAAATTTTGCCCCGACGTTTGACCGGCACGAGTTTAAAGTACCAGCGCAAGGCGTCGCAAGCCATCAAAAAGGCACGCCACCTCGCTTTGATGCCTTACGTGGCAGACAACCTCCGTTAATTTCGACCACTATGGACATCATTCTCAAGCAAGACGTTGAGCTGCTCGGAAGCAAGTTTGACGTGGTGACCGTCAAAGACGGCTACGCACGAAACTTTTTGATTCCTCAGGGCATGGCAGTGTCAGCAACCACCTCCAACCTAAAGGTCAACAACGAAGTCATCCGCCAGCAGTCGCACAAAGCTGTGAAGGCGAAAGAAGCCGCAGAGGCCATCGCATCGAAAATCGAGGGGCTTACCCTTAAACTCGGTGCCAAGGCTGGTGAAAGCGGAAAAATCTTTGGTTCCGTCAATTCGATCCAACTCGCCGACGCCATTCAAGCGGCAGGCTATGACATCGAACGGAAACAAATCCATCTTTCTGACGACACCATCAAAGAACTTGGCGCTTACGAGGCCACTCTGAAGCTCCACAAAGAGGTGACGGTGACCGTGAAATTTGAAGTGGTCGCGGAATAACACCTGCACCCTTGGCCACATTGAAAAAGCTCCGCTTCTGTCGGGGCTTTTTTGTGCTCCAAATCCTCGATGCCCCTAACTTTGGCGTCCATGTCTTCCTTCCAACTTGAAAGCCCATTCACCCCCAAAGGCGATCAACCCGAGGCCATTCGTCAACTGGTGGCTGGCCTCGACGACGGCACAGAACACCAAGTGCTCCTTGGGGTCACTGGATCAGGAAAGACCTTCACGATGGCCAATGTCATTGCTGAAACGCAGCGGCCTACACTGATACTAAGCCACAACAAAACGCTCGCGGCTCAACTTTACAGCGAGTTCAAGTCTTTCTTCCCGAACAATCTGGTGGAGTATTTCGTGAGTTACTACGACTACTACCAGCCCGAAGCCTTCATTCCTTCTTCCAACACCTTCATCGAGAAGGACCTCCAAATCAACGATGAAATTGAGAAGATGCGCCTCTCGGCCACCTCTGCCCTTTTGAGTGGACGACGGGACGTCATCGTGGTGGCCAGCATCAGCTGCATTTACGGCATCGGCAACCCGGTAGAATTCCACAAAAATGTGGTCAATCTTGAAGTGGGGCAAAGACTCACCCGAAACGACCTCCTGCACCGCTTGGTGACCAGCCTTTACAGCCGAGCTGTGAGCGACTTCAAAAGGGGAAACTTTAGGGTCAAAGGAGACACTGTGGATGTGCATTTGGCGTACGCCGACCATGCCGTACGGATTGAGTTTTGGGACGATGAGATCGAACGACTTTCCACCATTGACCCAGACAGTGGAAAGGTCCTTCATCGCTTCGAGCAGTTCAACATCTACCCTGCCAACCTCTTCGTGAGCAGCAAGGAAACGACGAACACGGCCGTCTGGGAAATCCAACAGGATCTTGAAAAACAGAAATCGTACTTCTCCGAATTGTCCAGGTTTCTTGAAGCCAAAAGACTCGAAGAGCGCACGCTCTACGATTTGGAAATGATCAAGGAACTGGGGTTTTGCTCCGGCATAGAAAACTACTCACGGTATTTTGACCGCCGTCAGCCCGGGGAGCGGCCGTTTTGTCTTCTCGATTATTTCTCGAAGGACTTTCTGATGATGATCGATGAAAGCCATGTCACCGTCCCGCAAATTGGGGCCATGTTCGGTGGGGACAGGGCGAGAAAGGTCACCCTTGTGGACCATGGTTTTCGGTTGCCCTCAGCCATGGACAACCGACCCTTGACCCATGAAGAATTCAAAGGCATTGTGGGCCAAACCATTTATGTCAGTGCCACTCCAGCAGACCACGAATTGGAACAGGCCGAAGGGGTGGTGGTGGAACAGGTCATTCGTCCCACAGGACTGTTGGACCCCCCCATAGAGGTGCGTCCGTGCGACAACCAAGTGGACGATCTCGTGGTGGAAATCCGGAAGACGATTGCTCAGCAGGAGCGCATCTTGGTGACCACTCTGACCAAGCGCATGGCGGAAGAGCTGACCAAATATTTGGACCGCCTGAGCATCAAAACGAGGTACATCCACTCCGACGTCAAAACCTTGGACAGGGTGGAAATCCTAAGAGAACTGCGCGATGGGGCCTTTGATGTTTTGGTCGGCGTGAACCTGCTTCGCGAAGGCCTTGACCTGCCTGAAGTGAGCCTCGTGGCGATCATGGATGCAGACAAAGAAGGATTCCTACGCAGCAACAGGAGCCTGACGCAAACTGCAGGTCGCGCAGCACGAAATGTCAACGGACGCGTCATCATGTACGCTGACAAAGTGACCGCCAGCATGGCGGCCACCATAGATGAGACTGCACGACGCAGAGAGAAACAAATGGCCTACAACGATGAGCACGGGCTTTCCCCGGAGCAAATTCACAAGGAAAAGCGCACTTTGTTTGAGCAAAGTGACTCAGTGAGCAACCGGCCCAAAAATTACGCAGCGGAACCCGACCAAGCTCCCCTTCATGCCACTGATCCCATCGTGCAATCCATGGGGGTAGAAGACCTCGACAAGCTCTGCGCCAAGACCAAACGCGACATGGAAAGAGCCGCAAAGGCCATGGAGTTCATGGATGCTGCGCGTCTGCGTGATGAACTTATGGCCTTGACAAGCCGTCGCAAAGCACTGACGAAGTAATTTCACCAACATGCCATTTCGCTTTGCTTGGGCCATTGCCCTTTGGGTTGTTTTCACAGTGTGTTGGCAAGGATGCCAAACTCCCACAGCAACCCAACCCCTTTTGGTCATGAGGGAGGTCGGGTTTGATCTTTTGGATGTTTGGGTCGAGGGGGATTCATTGCATGCCGTCGTTCGATACGGCGGAGGATGCAAGGCGCACTTCTTTGAGCTTCAGAACGATGGACCCATGCTGAAAAGCTTGCCTCCAAAGCAACCTGTACGGTGGGTGCATCGTTCTGAATCTGACCCTTGCCGGGCCCTCATTGTGGACACTGTGCACGCGGCAATCACCCCGTTTCGTGGAACCCCACATGGCAGCACGTTTTTGATTTTGAATGGTTGGGACCTTCCCCTCACATACACCTACCCTTGACATGAATTCCATGCGTACTCCTCTTCACATCTTCTTGGCATTGTGCCTCTTGGCCCATGTGTGTGGCCCTGTTCAAGCCCAAATCACGTTTGGCGGGCAGCCCTTGTGGACCTCCACCTTGCCTGCCGCGGAGCAACTCCCCCCCTTGGACCGCGAACAACTCGAGCGGGAAGATGCCGTCACGGACCTGTACAAGGAAGCCCCATGGCGCTTTGGGGTGGAGCATGAGGTGTCTTGGTCGTCCGAGACCCACGGCAGTTGGACGTCTGAAAACGGTCAACTCGTATGGCGTCTGCTGATTGATGGTGCCGATGCCACCTGCATGTCCTTGCGCTTCCAGCACTTCGAGGTGCCCAAAGGAGGCCAATTGTTCCTCTACGCGGCGGACCACAGCGAAGTGCTGGGCGCACTGGACCACCGAAGTGAAAAAGAGTGGGGCGGATTGGCCACAGGTGTGGTCCAAACCAACGCTCTTGTGGTGGAGTACCATCAACCTCTGGACCTCGGAGCTTCCCCATTGCTGGACATTGACCAAGTGGTCCAAGGCTACCGCTCCTTGAGTGGTTGGCCCCATGGGCCCAACGATTATGACCGTGGACCATTTGGCAACAGCGGCGCCTGCAACATCAACGTGAACTGTCCCGAAGGGGCAGCATGGGCCACCGAGTCCCGCAGTGTGGCGCTCATCGTCAGCGGTGGATTTGCATCTTGTACTGGAGGCCTTGTGAACAACACGGCCAACGACGGGACGCCCTATTTCTTGACGGCCAACCATTGCTTGGGCAATCCAGGGAATTGGGTGTATTACTTCAACCACGAATCGGCCACATGCAACGGCAACAACGGCCCCACCAACCAAAGCATCAGCGGCGGCACCTTGCTCGTCAACAGTGGAGGTTCCGACGTAGCATTGATTGAATTGAGCCAAACCCCGCCTCCCTCCTTCAACGTGCAATACGCTGGATGGGACGCCAGTGGCGTCACCCCTACAAACACTGTGGGCATCCACCATCCTTCAGGAGACTTGAAGAAAATTTGTTTTGACGACGACAGCCCGAGCGCCCAAAGCGCAGGTGGAGCAGCTGTTTGGTATGTGGCAGACTGGGATCTGGGCGTGACAGAGCCGGGCTCCTCAGGATCACCTCTTTTTGACCAAAATCACCGGGTCATTGGTCAATTGTACGGCGGCACAGCGGCGTGCCAAAATCCTCAAAGTTCTGTGGACAACGATGAGCCCGACTGGTACGGTCGGTTTGACGTGAGCTGGGACGCTGGCCTCTCCGACTATCTGGATGCTGGCGGCACAGGCGCTTTGGTGTGGGATGGCTATCCAGATGGCGCCATCACCTACGACAATGACGTTGGGGTGAACATCACAGGGTACCCTGAAGATGTCTTGTGCAATGTGTCACAGGTGAGCATTGACATCACCCTGACCAACACGGGCAACAACATCCTGACCAGCTGCATGATCCTTTTCAGTGTCAACGGAGGTGCCGAACAACAGCAATCTTGGGCAGGCAACCTCGCCCCTGGCGCCAGTGAGCTTGTCTCGCTGGGTTCCTTTTGGAGCCAAGGGGGCACCAACACCTTCCAAGCCCAGGTCACATACCCCAATGGCACTGAAGATGAAAATGTTGCCAACAACAGCTCATCGGTCACTTTCAGCGCGTACGCCGGTCCCACGACGACCGTCCACTTCTCATTGGTGCTTGACGCTTACCCCGATGAAACGACTTGGGAATTGAAGCAGCTGGGACAAACCCTGTACACAGGCGGGCCCTATGCGGAGGACCAAGCAGGAGAAACCATCATGGAATCTTTCTGTTTGCCGGAAGGATGCTACGTCTTCCGGATTGAAGACGAGTACGACGATGGCATCTGCTGCGACTATGGTGATGGCAGCTGGAGTTTGCTTGACATCGCAGGCGACCTCCTTTGGAACGGCTCCGACCTCGGGACCGGTGGTGAATTTGAGGCCGCAGAACAGTTCCAATTTTGCACCGATGACATCTCTCAGGTGAGTGATATTTCTGCAACGAGGATGTCTGCATACCCGTTGCCTGCATGCAACGAAGTTGTGATGGTGTGGCCTGCAGCAGAGGGGCAGGCATTCATTCGCGATGCGGTCGGGCGACTCTGGGACACCCAAATTGTCACCTCTGGACAGGACACTTGGAACGTTCAATCCTGGCCAGCAGGCACCTACGTGGTGCAATGGGAAGGCGAACGCGGGGAAAGGCAGGTTCAGCGCATTGTCGTGACCCACTGACCCCATGTTGTTCGCCGCTGTCGGAACCGCCATTCAATGGTTTTGGGCATGGCGATGGGATGGCGTATCTGTCGAGGGGGGAAAACCGCCACTCAAAGTGGGCACGGGCCAACCATCTGGCGGGTGCACGGTGGTCACTTGTTTCTACAACGAAGCCTCCCAGGTAACGGACTTTGCTTTGAGGCTGAAGCCGTGCCTGAAGGCGGCAAGAGCCAAGGGGTTGTCAGTAGAAGTGGTGACCGTGAACCACGGAAGTACGGACCAAACGCTTGATTTGCTGGAAAAGGAGGCCGCTCAAGAGAAAGATTGGCGGGTCTTGCATGTCAACCGCACCAGAGAGGGCAAAAAACAAGCCTTGGCCGAGGGTGTCGCTGCGGCGTCCACGAACACCGTGGTGGTGATGGATGCGGATTGTCGACCCCTCCATCCCCATTGGCTCCTCCACATGACTGCAGAAGCCGGCAACGCATGGGATGTTCATGTGGGCATCAGCTTGCCCTCAGCCCCACCCCACTCTTCCCTGCGCTCCCTTCTGCAGCGCATCGAAGCCCAGCGGCTGGCCCAGCGCGCAGTGGGGGCAGTTCAGGCAGGACACCCCTATTTGGGATTTGGCAGGAACATGGCCTTTACCCGGGACATCTGGGACTTGACCCAAGGCATGGAAGGCCATGAAGATTTGATCTCAGGTGACGATGACCTTTGGCTTCAGAAGGCTGTCCTTCAAAGAGCCAAAGTGAAGGCATGCCTGGCTCACGAAGGACAAACCTCCTCCCAATGGCCCGATACTTGGGAAGGCTGGCGCAGGCAAAAAACGAGGCATTTCACGGCCAGCGTGGCGTATCCACGAAGCACCCTGTTTCGACTCGGCATGCCAGGCATGGGCTGGATGCTCTTGGCCGCAGGGGTTGTCCACAATCCCACGGGGACATCCATGGGTCTTGCTGCGTCGGCTGTGCTGATCCGTACTCTTACCTTCGGACTGTTCTTGCACCGCATGGGCCAACCCTTTCACCAAGCCTGGACCCTCCTTTTGGAGCCGGCTATCAGCTTGTTTCGAGGGTGGGCGTGGTGGAAAGGCCAAAACTCAGATTTGACCCCATGGAAGTGAATCCCAACCTCTCTGAAAAAGCGCAATACGACTATGCGTTAGTGCTTCGTGCCACAGAGAAAAAGGACCAAAAAGCATATGCTGAACTTATGGACCGCTACCAAGGGGCCATTTTCCATTTGGTCAACCGGATGGTGTTCAGCGAAGACGATGCAGAAGACTTGACCATCGAAGCGTTCACCAAGGCCTTCAAAAGACTGCACCAATACACCCCGGCCTTTGCATTCTCGACATGGCTGTTCAAGATTGCGTCCAACCACACCATTGATTTTATTCGAAAGAAGCGGATCAAGGCCCTTTCCCTTGACCGAGGGTTCACCAACTCCGAGGGTGACCAAATGGAGATCAGCGTGAAAGATGATGGATTGGACCCTATGGAGGCGCTTCAGAAGCAGGAACGTATCGCCAAAATGCGGGAGGTGGTCTCCCAACTCAAAGACCGCTACCGCAAGCTGGTGGAGCTGCGCTACTTCGAAGAAAAGAGCTATGACGAAATTTCTGAAGAACTGAACCTACCTCTCGGCACGGTCAAGGCACAGCTGTTCAGGGCCCGCGACATGATGGCCAAGGTGCTGGAATCGTCCCGAGAATCCATTTGAGTGCAAGCACTATGGCGGCCCAAGACGTCATCCTCCCCCATTTTCCTGAGTTGACTTCGGGCCAACTGCAGCAACTCGACACGATCGCTTCCACAGTCTGGGAATGGAACCAGCACATCAACGTCATTTCTCGAAAGGACCCGCTTGTCATGGAGAGGCATGTCCTTCACAGCCTTGGCATTGCCAAGGTCGTGCGCTTCCAAGAGGGCGCCACTGTCCTCGACGTCGGCACGGGAGGAGGATTTCCAGGGCTGCCACTTGCCGTGCTTCATCCAGAGTGTCAGTTTCTACTTTGCGACAGCATTGGCAAAAAAGTCAGGGTGGTGGAAGCCGCTGCGAAGGCGGCTGGATTGACCAACGTTCACGCCCTTCACGCACGTGCCGAGGATGTTCCTGGTGCATTTGACTTTGTGGTGAGCCGCGCCGTGAAGCGCATGGCGGGATTTTTGGCATGGGTGGACGACAAAATCAAGCCATCACAGAACCACCCATTGCCCAATGGTGTGCTGTACCTCAAAGGTGGAGACTTGACGGAAGAACTCTCCGAAGTGGATGCACCGGTCACCACCGTCGAACTCAAGCAGTGGTTTGACGGTCCGTTTTTTGAGACCAAGAAGGTGGTTCATGTTGATCTGAGCTCCACTTGAAGCTTGCCATGGTCCCAAAAAGAAAGAAGAGGACCCAGGGGCCCCCTTCTTAACCTGCAAGAAAATTGAAACCAACATGACCGAAGCCATGTCATGTGTAAGACGAAGCGTTGTTCCCAGGGTTGCCGCATCCGAAAAAAAAGAATTCGCAAGAGCGAGCGGATCGCATAGTACTTGCTCTCAGTGTGTCAAAAAGTAAACTTGTAGCCCACTCCACGTACGGAGTGAAAATGCCGTGGGGACTTGGGGTCGTCTTCGAAGGTCTTCCTAAAGGCCAAAATAAAATTGTCGATGGTCCTCGTAGAAGGCAACACATCGTACCCCCACACCAATTGGAGGATATCCTCCCGGCTCACTACCTGACCCTCTCGGCCAATGAGCAGCTTCAAGAGCATGCCCTCCCTCTTGGACAGCTTGCGAACCGAACCTTGGCAAGAGGTCGCCTCGAAGGCCACAAAATCGACTTTCCCCCTCCCAATCTCGGTGCGCTCCAATTGTGTCCACGCATCGGACGGCCTTTGCTCCAGTAAGCGGTCCAAGCGCAACAACAACTCTTCAACCATGAAAGGTTTGCCCAGATAATCGTTGGCGCCCAGTCTCAATCCTTCGACACGGTCGACACCTTCGTTTCGTGCAGTGAGAAATAAAATAGGAGTCTCTATGCCCTCGAGACGCGCCGTTCGGCAGACTGAAAAACCGTCCATTTCAGGCATCATGACGTCCAAAATCGCAGCACCAAACCTTTGGGAGCGCAATGCCTCCAAAGCCTCCAAGCCATTGCTCGCCTCCACCACCTTGTGTCCTTCGCTTTTCAAATTCAAGGCCAACATCTGACGAAGAGACGGTGTGTCCTCTGCCAACAGCAGGCGAGCAGAGTTTGGGTTTGGTTGTACTTTTGACATGATGGAAGACGCAAAGATGATGAGGCTTCGGGAAATCGGAAAGAAAACCATCGCCGAGGCTCTTGGCATGGAGCTTACGGAGATCGGAAATGGCGAAGTCAAGGGCAAGCTACCCGTAGACAGTAGAACACACCAACCCTATGGTTTGTTGCATGGTGGGGCGAGTGTTGTTCTCGCGGAAACCTTGGGCAGCGTAGGATCGCATTTTCTTGTGGACGGCACGGGCAAAGGTGCGGTGGGGGTTGAGGTGAATGCCAACCATGTCAAGGGAGTGAGGGAAGGTTGGGTACATGGACATGCCACCTTGGTCCACCGCGGAGGCAAATTGCACATCTGGTCCATTGACATCCGGGATGATGAAGGAGATTTGGTTTGCACTTCGCGGCTCACCGTGATGATTGTGCCTCGTCGTGGCTGAACGTTCCTCGCCCCAGTTGTGGTGGCGTCCCCCTGGGCAAAAGGAAATCTTCACCTTGGTCCCTGACGACCATGGCACGACCTCCTTTCACTTCGTTCCTTTCAGCGCTCGGGGCACGGTCGATGCATTGAGATGGAAAGGCCATGTCGTGACCAGCGAAGGGCCAACAGAGAGCATGCTTGCCCTCCCAAAAGGCTCTGCCGTGGCCAGCACCACCCAAACGGAACATTTGCAAATGGTGAAGAGTGCATTGCGACACATCGAAGAGGGCAGACTGGACAAGGTGGTGGTCTCTCGCACCCAATGGATTTCTTCCCGTTCACGACCAGAGCAAGCGTTCCAAAAACTCTGCCAAATGCACCCTCGTGCGCTCGTGTACCTCATGCATCACCCGGAGGAGGGTGCGTGGTGTGGAGCCACCCCTGAACTGCTTCTAAGGGCGCAGCAGGACGATGTGCATACCGTATCGCTGGCGGGCACGCGATCCGAAGACGATTCTGTTCAATGGACCGACAAAGAACGTCTGGAGCAAAAGGTCGTCACCGACCACATCCTCGATGTCCTTGCACAACAGGGCGCGGAAGACGTCGCATTGGAAGGGCCCCAAGACCGAAGCTATGGGGATTTGGTACATCTGGAGACCCGGGTGTCTGCCAAGTACAAGGGGCCCCTGGACCAACTGGCCATGGCCCTGCACCCCACGCCAGCCGTATGCGGACGGCCCGAGCAAGAAGCCAAGGCATTCATCCAATCTCATGAACGGCATGCTCGGACGTACTATGCTGGGTTTTTGGGGTGGTCTTCGCCATTGGGTTGTGCCTACTACGTGAACCTGAGGTGCGCCTCTTGGACCAATGAAGGAGTTCAGCTGTTCGCAGGTGGCGGCATCGTTGCCGGCTCAGAACCCGCGTCAGAGTGGGCAGAAACCGAGGCAAAACTTCAAAGTTTTGCCCCAGCGTTCCAGGACTGAACAGGGCGTAACTTTGCCTCATGGTGGATGAGTCCCGAAAGAGCAGTTCTCACGTTGCAGCGGCTGTACTTGTCGAAGTTCTGGCGGAGCAGGGTGTACGCCATGCCGTCGTCAGCCCTGGGTCACGAAATGCCCCCATTGTATTGGCAATGCACCACCACCCCGAGATCCAGGTCCGCGTGTCCCTAGATGAACGGGCAGCAGCCCACCATGCCTTGGGACTCGCATTGGCCACATGGCGCCCTGTACCTGTAGTATCTACCTCGGGAACGGCTGCAATCAACCATGGTCCAGCACTGGCTGAAGCCTTTCATTCCCGCATCCCCTTGCTGAGCGTCACTGCTGATAGGCCCGCTCATGTCCTGCAAAGGGGACACGGGCAAACCGTCGACCAAACGCACCTTCATGCCCCCCACACGGTGCACCATGCAACCTTGGACGATTCCCTTATGACCCCAGAAGAATTGACCCAGGAGGCGAGAAAAGCTGTCCATCAATCTCTTTATGGTGGCCCAGGACAATCCGCTGGGCCGGTGCACTTGAATGTGCCCTTGGAAGAGCCTCTCTACACCTTGGGCCCTGCTCCTTCCATCGCTCAAGGCCTTGAACACGTTACCCCAGCATTGACCGAGGCCACTGCCGACGTTGTGGACACGCCCGCGACTTTGTCAAAATGGCTTGCACGTGGAAAGGTTTTGGTGGTCGCCGGAGCTCGCCCTGTCGCAGCATCTTCGCTTTCCGACACGAGGATCACCACACCATTGCCTTGTCTGGCCGAAGCCAGCGCCGGGGTCGACGGCCCCCTCACAGTGGTGGGCGGAGACCGCTTGCTAAAAGACGGGCAATGGCCGTTCAATCTTCAGCCCGAGGCCATCCTCACCTTGGGACTGCCCGTCATGTCCAAAGCATTGCGCAAATCCCTCGAGGGCATTCCCCATTGGCACATCGGAGAGGATCAACTGCACGAGGGCAAAGGATGGGACACGTGGATGGAACTTCGCGGAAGCGCACCACTCCACGTTCTTGGGTCCAGTCCCCAAAGTTCATTTGGCGCAGACTGGCACCAAGCCTGTGAAGCTATGCGCGAAGCCGACAAAACCTTCTCTCCTTCGTGGAGCGACCTTCAAGCTTGGAGGTGTCTCGTCCAAGCATGGAGATCCCTGGAGGTGGAGAAGAGGCCAAATGCCCTTCACGTTGCCAACAGCGCCTCTGCCAGGTACATGCAGTGGGCAAACGTCAAAGATGGCCTTCGAGAAGGCGCCGTACTCCATGCCAACCGCGGTGTCGCCGGCATCGACGGATGCACGTCAACGGCTCTCGGATGGCATGCGGGGAGGCGGGAAGCAAAGCCAAACGCAACAACCTGGATGGTGACAGGTGATTTGGCCTTCCATTACGATTCGAACGCCATGCTGACTGACCCATTGGAAGCCAACAGAGGGTTCAAGGTGATTGTCATCAACAACGGAGGCGGAGGAATTTTTCGTTGGTTGCCGGGCACACAGCACGAAGATGCCTTCGTACGCCATTTCGAAACCCCTCCCACTCGAAAAGTCGAGGATTTGGCCAAGGCCATGAACGCGTATTACTTCCGTGCTGAAAACGTGGAGCAACTGAAAGAGGGCGTCAAGGCCCTTGCCACTGGCCAACAATTTTCAGTTCTAGAGATTCTGACGCCCCCCCACGAAAGCGCAGAGGAACTTTCCAGATATCTTCAAGTATTTGGTGCAAAATAACCTGCATCAATACTTTTACTTATAGCCATTAAAGTGCTCAAAACAAAAGATTTAAATTCATGAATAAGATGCAGGCTTGGACCATGGCTGCTCGGCTTCGCACCCTTCCGCTCGCGGTCACCTGCGTACTGCTGGGAGCGGCCTTGGCCCAATCTTTTGGTTTGGGGCCAAAGGCACAAGACCAGTTCACCATCGTTGTGTCGGGCGCGATGCTGACGGTGATCTTGCTGCAAGTCTTGGCGAACTTCGCAAACGACTACGGGGACCATAAGAAAGGGACGGACACCGCAGCAGGGCGACAAGATCGGGCCCTGGCCTCTGGTGTCCTGACCCCACAATCGATGAAGCAAGCCATGGGCCTGATGGCAGGTCTTGCATTTGCCACAGGAATCGCCACCCTTTGCCTCAGCTTCGTTCCTGCTTTAGGGGCCCAGGAGACAGGCACGGAAGCGATGTGGATGGCCTTGCTCGGCATCTTAGGCACCTTGGGAATTGTCGCTGCCATTCGATACACTGTTGGGATCCAATCATATGGTTACAAAGGACTTGGAGATGTTTATGTCATGCTATTTTTTGGGCTTGTGGGCGTAATGGGCGTTGGGCTTTTGGTGGCACATGAATGGCAGGCCATCTGGATGCTGCCCGCCTTGTTTTCTGGCTGCATGAGCGTGGCAGTGCTCAACTTGAACAACCTGCGGGACCACGTCAAGGATGCCGAATCTGGGAAGCGCACCATGGTCGTGAAATTGGGTTTTGAGGGCGGAAAGCGGTACCACCTGTTGCTGCTTGCGGTGGGTTGGGCATCCTTGGCCGTCTTCTTTCAAATCCCTTCTCAATCGGGTCGATGGCATGGAACCATATGGTACGCCTTGATTGCACTGGTGCACGCCAGACATGCGGTTCAAGTGTGGCAATGCAAGGATTCTGCATCGCTCGATCCGGAACTCAAACGGGTCGCGCTGAGCTCTTTCCTTGTGGCGCTGTTCATGTTCATGGACCAAACCGTCGTCCCCACATGAACAATACAGACAGCATTTGGCCCCCTGCACCTGTGTTTGCCGGCCTGCGCATGGCTGTCGTGGAGCACCCTCTCCATTTTGGCCAACCCGCCAAGACCTCGAGGGACACGTTGACGGAGAAACCCACTTGGTTTTTGGTCGCAGAAAATGACCAAGGCCAGATCGGTTTGGGTGAATGCAGCCTCATTCTTGGGCTGTCTCCGGAGAGCAAAGAGCAAGCGCATGCAGAACTTCAGCGGGTGGCACGCAGCGGACGCTTGGACGCCATGGCAGTGCCCGCTTCCTTTCCGGCGGTGCGCTTTGCCGTTGAAACGGCTGCCTGGGACCTACATGGTGGGGGGTGTGGCATCCTCGCTGAATCCGCCTTCACAAGAGGAGAGAATAGCCTGGACATCAATGGCCTTGTCTGGATGTCGGAGGTCCCCGACATGATGAAACAGTTTGACCAACTCGTCGCAAAGGGCTTCACCACACTCAAATGCAAAGTAGGTGCGCATGATTGGGACCAAGAAAAGACGATGCTTCAAGCAGTCAGGGAGCGATGCCCTTCGCAGGAATTTGTCCTGCGTGTCGATGCCAATGGTGCCTTCAGTGGAATTGAAAGAGACGATGCACGACGGAGGTTGCAGGAGCTTGCTGAATTGGACATTCACAGCATCGAACAGCCCTTGGTGCCCCAAGATCAAGATGGACTTGCTGCCTTGTGCGACGAAAACATCCTCCCCATCGCCCTCGACGAGAGCTTGATTGGTGTGCATGCCATGACTGAAAGAATGCGCCTGCTGGACCATGTAAAGCCACAACATTTGGTGCTCAAGCCCTCCTTGCTGGGAGGACTTGACAGTGCCACCGTTTGGTCCCGTTTGGCGGAACAGCGCGGCATGGGCTGGTGGGTGACTTCTGCCCTCGAGTCCAATGTGGGGCTGAGCGCCATCGCCCAATGGGTGGCCGTTCAGCCCGCGTTGCATTCTTCGAATGCACCCCTCCCTCAGGGGCTAGGTACTGGGGGGCTGTTCACCAACAACATCCCAGGAACCCTCGAGGTCGTTGAAGGGCGCTTGGTCACGGCGAAGCAATCTCCACGGGACGACACACGTTGGCGAGAAGCCCTTTTGGGCGCCATCCGTCATGAACCAGGCTGTGCATGCGGCGCAAACCACCAAGGCTCTTGACCACGCTAGGAACCATTCGGCTGGATGGACAATCGTGGCCAGCTTCGGTCATTGGTGCGAACGAATTCAAGCGCACCCAAGCGAGAAGAGAGCCCTGGATCCAGGAGGTAGCAGACGTTTGGACCAGATGGCAAAAGGGCGACGAACCAGGGCTCAGTGTGACCACCTCCGGCACCACAGGGGCACCCCGGCTGGTGGAACATTCACGCAAGGCAGTGCTTTCGAGTGTGGACGACACGCTGTCCCATTTTGATTTGGGCGAGGGCACCCGAGCTGTGCTTGCTCTTCCTGCCTCGTTTGTGGCAGGCCAAGCCATGCTGATCCGTGCACTCGTGGGAGGTTGGGACTTGACTTTGATTCCTCCTTCTTCCGAACCAACATGGCAAGGGAAGTTGGATTTTGTGGCACTCACGCCCCACCAAGCCCAAGGTTGGATTGACCGAGGCGAAGGGAGTGCGGACATTCTCCTCTTGGGAGGCGGTCCCGTCGCCCTGCCCCTGCTGCGGGCTTTGCTCGCAGATTCAAGAGCGGGAGAGATTTGGGAAGGCTATGGAAGCAGCGAAACGTTGACCCATGTCGCGCTGCGTGCCCTGCGCCACGAGGCCGATTTGAATGCCCCATTTCTCCCCTTGCCCTCCGTATCCATGGAACTCAACGCCGTTGGCTGCATGGTGGTCAACGCCCCGTCGCGGGAAGTGCATGCCCTTGCCACACATGACTGCTTTGTGGCGCACCCTGAGGGTGGTTGGCTTTGGCTTGGGAGAAACGACGACGTCATCAACACGGGGGGAGTGCTGGTGCATCCATCCACGGTGGAACAGGCGTTTGGGGCCATTTGTGGCCCTTGGGTCACGGACTGGGTTGCCCATGGGCGACCCGACGACACCCTAGGGCAAGCACTGGTGCTGCGCGTGCATGGTTCCCTTCCCGAGAATGTTCATGCGGCCGATGTCGCATCGTCCTGGCGGTCTCAACTGAAGGATCTCCTTGGCGCGGCCAAGGCGCCACGCCATGTGGAGTGGGGAAAGATTCCTAGAAACAAGCATGGCAAGGCGATGAGACGAGAATTGTCCTGAACTTGGACCCATGACTTCTGACTCCC
Organism: uncultured Flavobacteriales bacterium; assembly: GCA_963933635.1. Taxonomy (GTDB): domain Bacteria; phylum Bacteroidota; class Bacteroidia; order Flavobacteriales_D; family Sanyastnellaceae; genus UBA11663. Next base: position 16,480 of record CAWVVM010000003.1, on the reverse strand, counting down.
TCCCCACCCTCGTATTCGCCACCCACAACCCCAACAAAGTCCGAGAATTGCAGGAAATGCTTGGGGACCGCTACCGCCTTCAAAGCTTAACTGACATCGGCTGCCACGAAGAAATTGTGGAAGATGCAGCCACCCTTGAAGGCAACGCTCGTCTCAAGGCCCAGCACGTCGTGAAACATTACGGGTTGGATTGCTTTGCAGACGATACTGGACTTGAAGTAGATGCACTGGGAGGCGCACCCGGGGTGTTCAGCGCGAGGTATGCCGGCACGCACGGAGACGCTGATGCCAACATGAGCAAGTTGTTGTCCGAACTCAAAAGTGCAGGCGCGACCAGTCCAGATGCACGGTCCGCACAATTCCGCACCGCCATCTGCCTGATGCAAAATGGCGTTGAACAGCAGTTCGAAGGCCTCTGCAAAGGAACCATCGCCCTGGAGCGATCCGGGGTGCAAGGGTTTGGGTACGACCCCATCTTCACCCCTGAAGGCATTGGCCAAACCTTTGCTGAAATGGACGCCAACGCCAAAAATAATATCAGTCATCGTGGACGGGCGGTGAGGGCAATGGTCGATAGGTTGCGCACATGATTGTGGAAAAGCCCCTTGATTTCTTCCTGTTTTTGGGTCTTGCAGGCGTCAAGAGTCGTTCGTAGAGATTGCATCTTTGGGGAGATGAATTATCTCGACTTCGAAGAACCGATCAAGACGTTGCGCGAGCAACTCGAGCAGGCAAGGGAGATCCAGGACAAAAATGACCTGGACATGACCACCACCATTGAAGAGTTGGAGGTCAAGATTGAGGAGGTCTCCAAAGAGATTTTTGGCAAGCTCACCCCATGGCAGCGCGTTCAAGTGAGCCGCCATCCAGACCGACCGTACACATTGGACTACATCGAAGCCCTGACTGAAGGAAATTTCCTGGAACTTCATGGGGACCGAACGGTGAAGGACGACAAAGCCATGGTTGGAGGACTCGGAGAACTGGACGGAAGGCCTGTGATGTTCATCGGACAACAGAAAGGCATCAACACCAAGATGCGTCAATACCGCAATTTTGGGATGGCCAACCCCGAGGGATACAGAAAGGCCTTGCGCTTGATGAAACTGGCTGAAAAATTCAACCGTCCCGTCGTCACCTTGATCGACACGCCGGGTGCCTACCCTGGCTTGGAGGCAGAGGAGCGTGGTCAAGGCGAAGCCATTGCAAGAAACCTCCTTGAAATGTGCCAGCTCCGCGTGCCCATCATCTGCATCGTCATCGGAGAAGGTGCTTCTGGTGGCGCCTTGGGGATTGGAATTGGGGACAAAGTGTTCATGATGGAAAACACGTGGTACAGCGTAATCAGTCCTGAATCGTGCTCGAGCATTCTTTGGCGGTCTTGGGACTACAAGAAACAAGCCGCCGAAGCCCTCAAACTCACAGGGGAAGACATGAAGGGGCTTGGGTTGGTCGACGACATTGTGCCTGAACCTCTGGGGGGCGCCCACGCCAACCGAGAGGCCACCTTCCAAACCGTCAAAGACGTCCTCATTTCCGAACTCGACAAACTTCAAAAACTCAATCCTGACAAAAGGGTCAACAACCGTCTTCGTAAGTTCTCCAACATGGGGGTCGTCGCCGGTTAATTTCTGTCCCTGAGTTGGTTACTTTTGCCCTGAATTCACAACAAAGCATGCGTATTTTAACTACCCTTCTGGCCGCTGTGCTCCTCGCAGGATGCAGTCTGCCCAAAATGATCAAAACGATCGAGGACGTGAAACTCGAAGTGAACCCTTCTCCTGTGGTTTTGCAGGGAGATGAGGTCTCCATCGACATCACTGGGAACTTCCCTCCCAAGTACTTCGCCAAAAAGGTCACCGTCGAAGCCACGCCAGTCCTCGTATGGGACGGAGGTGAGGCCGCATTTGAAACCGTCAAGTTCCAGGGCGTAGATGCTGCCGGCAACGGCACCGTCGTCAGCTGGGAAAATGGCAAGTCCATCAGCTACATGGCCAAGGTGCCGTACGAAGCAGCCATGAAGGACAACGCCCGTCTGGAGCTCCGTATGTCCGGTGCCCAAGGCGACAAAACAGGCGAGTTCCCTGCAGTGGAACTGTCGCTCGGCGTGATGGCCACACAGGATTTGATGCAACCCGACGAACAATTCGTCATCGCACCAGACAACTTCCAGCGTGTCATGACCTACGTGCAAGATTTGACTTTCAACTACAACTACCAAAGCAGCGCTGTGAAAAGCGCAGAATACCGCGACGAAGACTGGAAAGCTGCGAAGGATTTGATGGCTTTGGCTGCATCTGCTGACAGCGTGAGCGTGGTTGGCGTGGCAACATCATCCTATGCATCTCCGGAGGGCGAAATCAACTTGAACGAAGACTTGGCCATGAAGCGTGCCAATTCAGCCAACAAAGCGGTCAGCCGCGAATTGGCCCGGAAAAAGATTGCCTTGGACGAAGCCGCACTGCGTGCGATGCCCAAGGGTGAGGACTGGGAAGGCTTCAAAAAAGCCATGCGTGCCTCAGAGATTGCCGACAAAGATTTGATCCTGCGTGTCCTCGAGATGTACAGCGACAAGAACAAGCGCGAGGACGAAATCAAGAACATCGCGAAGACCTACAGCGAGATCGAGGAACGCATCCTGCCTGATTTGCGTCGCTCCCAAGTCGCTATTACCTACACCGTAAGTGGGTACACCGACGAAGAGCTTGTGGGCATGAGCAAGAACAATGCCGACATGTTGACGGTCGAGGAGCTCCTCTTCGCAGCCACTTTGTTTGACGACTTGAACGACCAATTGGAAGTTTACCAAAACACCACCCGCGTGCATGCCGACGACTTCCGTGGACACAACAACGTTGGGGTGACATTGATGGCCATGGGCCGCATGAAGCAGGCAGGCGACGCCTTTGGCGCAGCCCAAACGCTGAATCCAGGCAACGGCACTGTCCAAAACAACGTGGGGGCATTGGCCCGACAAAACGGCGACATGGACGCGGCGGAGACAGCCTATGGCAAAGCAAGCGGAAGTCCGGAATTGAGCTACAACAAAGGCGTACTTGCCATCGCCCAAGGCAACTACGGTCGGGCCATCTCCAGCATGGGGAACAACACCACCTTGAACCTGGCCCTTGCCAAAATATTGAACGACGACGCCAATGGCGCCCGCACGACCCTCGAAAACTCTGGAGACGACAGTGCCATGGCCAGCTACTTGCTTGCCATCTGCGCAGCGCGTTTGAAAGACAACGCAGGTGTCAAGAAGAACATTGACGCAGCTTTGGCAAAAGATCCTACCCTTCGGGCACGCGCCCAGAACGACTTGGAATTCCGCAACCACAAAGCGGCATTGGGCATGTGATTTCAGCCCTTCCACACTGAAAAGGCCCCATCGTCAAGGTGGGGCTTTTTTTGTGCCTTGCTCCTTGACCAAGGTTTGACAAAGGTTGTGCTACGCCTTGTGGCGGAGATGCAGTGCAGCTTGCCAAAGCACGATGCCAGCGCACACGCTGACATTGATGCTCTGCTTGACACCATATTGCGGCATTTCAATCGCCGCATCGCACACCGCCATCACCTCCGGTGAAACGCCTCTTACCTCGTTGCCAAGCACAAGTGCCCAGCGTTCTGAGGGAACTGGTGCCCAATCGTTCAATGCGACGCTGTGCTCTGCTTGCTCAATGGCCGCGACCTTCCAGCCTTGGCGCTGAAGCTCCTGAACCGCCTCCAAGGCAGAACCGTAAGAACGCCAAGGCACATGGTCACTCGCGCCCAATGCACTTTTCAAAATGTCCCGGTGGGGCGGATGGCATGTGATGCCACATAGGTCCAAGCCGTCAATTCGGAAAGCATCTCCCGACCGAAAGCATGCGCCTACGTTTTGGCCACTTCGAAGGTTGTCGAGCACCAAACGGACTGGAAGTCCCAGGGCTTGGGCAAATCCTTCGGCATCGATGCGCTCTCCTTGTTTGACCACCCCGGACACGTCCTCAGTGGATGTGCAGCGTGTAGGGCATCCGGGCTTGGATGGGATCTCCTGACTCCACCATGCGACGCACCTGCCACAGTTCTTGCAGCAGTTCGGGGTCGACCCCGGCAAAGCCCAGGGCTTGCAAGCCCATCTCTGCACCCGTCAAATCTGCCACGAAGCTCTCGAACGGATCGGTTGCCTCAGGCAAGGCCACGCGATCGATGTCCTCAGGGGCAATCTCTGCAAGGAACGCCGCGTGCCGCACCGCATCCTCCAAATCCCCCAATTCATCCACCAAGCCAGCTTCCAAGGCATCCAAACCGGTCCACACGCGCCCACGTGCAACCTCTTCCACGGCCTCCTTCGTCATGCCACGTCCCTCGGCCACCCTAGAAGTGAACGCCTCGTAGACATCGGTCACACTCTCGTTGATGGCGGCGAGGGTCACATCGTCTGGGGCAAACATGCCATCCGGCTGTCCGGCGTGATCGTGCAACGCCACCTCGTCGAACGAGATGCCCACGTGTTTTTCCAACATGCCTCCCAAATTGGGGATCATGCCAAAGACGCCAATGGATCCTGTGATGGTGGTGGGGTTGGCATAAATACGGTCTGCGGCGCAACTGATGTAGTAGCCACCCGATGCCGCGAGGTCGCTCATGCTGACCACAAACGGCTTCCCTGCCTCCTTCAACAAAATGGTTTCTCGCCAAATCACATCGCTCGCCAAGGCACTGCCTCCGGGAGAGTTGACGCGGAGCACCACTGCCTCGATATCGTCGGCCTCTCGCGCTTGGCGCAGGGCCTCTGACACCGTTTCAGATCCAATGGTGGAAGCATCGCCCTCCCCACTCTCAATGGCTCCAACAGCATAGATCACGGCCACATTGCCTCCAAGTTCCTCCCCTTCACCTTCCTCGTCGTCGTCGTTGTCATCTGCACTCTCCAAGATTTGCGCCAAGGCGTCCATGCCACCCAAAAAACGCTCCTCCAAGGTGTACTCTCCGAGAGAAATGAATTCTGGCGTTTCCCCTTCCAATTTCTCCGTGAGCAAAGCGGTCAATTCGTCTTCGTACAAAAGGCCATCGACCAACCCTGCCTCCAATGCGTCCTGCGGTCCGCGAATGGTCAAGTCATTGGCCAAGTCGTCAAGTGTGCCTTCAGGCAACCCACGAGAAGCCTCCACATCCTGGGCCATGTCCTGCCAGAAACCTTCGAGCAATGCCATGGTCTGTTCGCGGTTTTCTGCGCTGAATCCCTTTCTGAAAAAAGGTTCCACTGCACTCTTGTACTTGTTGTTGGGGCCACGGACCACGGTGACACTGATGCCCAACTTCTCCAACATGCCGGGATAGAACATGCTTTGGGACCGCAGGCCACTCAAGGCCATGCCTCCCTGCGGATGCAGGTAAACCTCATCGGCCGCAGAATTGAAATGCAAGGCCTTTTGGCTCATGGTCTCACTCCATGCCACAACAAACTTTCCACTGTCCTTCAAAACGTCCAATCCAGCCCTCAAATCTTCCATCATGCTTGGCATGACAGGAACACCGGCCACATTCAGCAACACACCATCGATTTGCTCATCTCCGGCTGCGCGGTCAAAGGCGTCCAAAATTTGGTTCAACCCCATTTGCACATTGGGCTCCAATCCTCCCCCAAGGGTGAAAGAAAAAGGCATGTCGTTGCCCCCACGCTCCACAATGCCAGACGTCAAAGAGATCTTGAGAATGTTCGCGTCCTCCAACTCCAAGTTGGGGCCAGCGGAATCCTCGATGTCGGAGAATGCCCCGACCAATCCCCCGACAAGTACCCCCACAAAAATGAAGATGAGAACTGTTCCTGCAACGAGGAGACCTAGCGTGGACCCAATGGCCGAGCTGATGATGTTTTTTCCAAATGACATGGCCACAAATGTAAGGCCATCAAGGCTTGACCATTACCTTTCTCCACCATGCATTTGCGCACCGTTTACATCGGACTCGGAACCAATTTGGCGGAACGAGATGATTGGCTCGACCGTGGACTCCAGTCGCTGGAGGAAATGCTTGCCTCGCGGCGGGCAGTGCAGCGCATGACCCTGTCGCCTCGCTATGAAACGGAGGCTTGGGGCATGCCTGAAGGCACTCCGGCCTTTCTCAACATGGTGGTGGGACTCGAAACAAAGTTGGCCTTACCAGAACTGCTGATGGTTGTTCTGGACATCGAAAGAGCCCATGGTAGGATCCGCGACGGACAAGCAGAAGGCTATGCCAACCGCACCTTGGACATGGACATCCTTTGCACCGACGACGGAGAGACGTGGGAAGGCGAGGCCATCAATGGATCCCCGGCCCTTCAAGTGCCTCATCCAAGGATGCTTCAAAGAAGGTTTGTTCTCCGGCCCTTGTTGGATGTTGCACCTGAGTTGCAGGTCCAAGGCCAATCCCTGCAGGCGGCGCTGCAAGAATGCGCCCCAGAACCTGCGGTTCAATTGCACCGGCCTGAAGTACCTTGAACCCATGTATTCAAGCATCGCCATCGAAGGCGGCATCGGCGCCGGAAAATCAACTTTGGCCACATGGCTGGCCCAAGACTTGGGGGCCGAATGCATGCTCGAACGCTTCGAAGAGAACCCTTTCCTTGAGAAATTCTATGAAAACCCCGATGCCTACGGGTTCAGCGTGGAACTTTCCTTTTTGGCCGATCGCTACAAGCAGATGCAACAGGCCATTTTGGGGAGGAACCTCTTCAAACAGCGCTTGGTCTGCGATTATGCCTTTGCCAAGAGCCTGATTTTTGCCAAGGTGAACTTGCCCAAAGAAGAATTTGACTTGTTCAAGACGATGTTCCAGATGATGGCGGCCCAATTGCCATCTCCTGAAGTCATTGCAATCTTGGACCCTGGACGCACTCAACAAGAGGCCCAAATTTTGGCCCGTGGAAGATCCTATGAGCAGGCTCTTCCGGAAGGATACCTCGACCGCGTGGCCAAGGGGTATGAACAACATTTCAAGCATGCGCGCGGATCGAGGGTGCTTTGGATCGACACGTCCGGGGTGGACTTCGTGGCCCGCCCCGAGGAAAAAATGGCCCTGCGCGACTTGATCCTGGCACCTCGCAAGCCCGGTGTGCACCGATTGGTTGCAGAATCTTGACACCTCATCTGAGCCTTCAAACATGCCACACTCCATCCCACCCTTCCAATCCATTCCCAACGACGTAGTCGATCTCGAAGGTCTGCCATCCATGGAGGAAGACGCCTTGACCTCGCTGGAACCATCCTATGCCAAGGCACGGGGCATGGTGTTTGCCGCCGGCACCCTTGGGGCAGGGCTGGTTTGGTTGGCTCCCATGCTGGCCTTGACCTTTTGGGGAGACGAAGGCCACCCGCCTTTGGGCGTTTGGCTAGGTCTGGGGGCAGCTTGGGGCATCCTCATGTCCCTGTGGGGGTTGGAAGAATGGAAAGGGTGGCCTGTCAGGGGATACTTGGTGCGAGAACACGATGTCATCTACCGGTCAGGCTGGTGGTCGAGGTCATGGACAGCCGTCCCGTTTTCGCGCATCCAGCACAGTGAGATCCAGTCAGGCCCCTTGGGAAGATGGCTGGGCTACTGCTCCTTGAAACTCTTCACAGCAGGAGGTTCTGGCGCCAATCTTGAAATTCCCGGCCTGCATCCAGAAACTGCACGGAACATCCGACAAATGCTGGAGAACCCAGACCATGGCTGAGGTCAAATCCATGGATGACTTTGGTTCCGCCCAGCGTCAGCATGCCCTTGGTCTTTTGCTCCTTTTGGGCCTGCAGACACGTTTGATCTTGCGTATGTCGTGGCCGCTTTTGATTGCGTTTTACTTTCAGGAGGACCGCGAAGCCAGGTTCTTTCTTTGGGCCACTGCCGGGCTGGCCGGGCTGGCCTTTGTCGCAGCCATCTTGCATTTCGCCAGGTTCACATTTCGCATCCAAGAAAACCAGCTTCAGGTGCGGAAAGGCATTCTGGTCCGCGACAAAACCAACATTCCGCTGGAACGTGTTCAAGCTGTCCATGTGGAACAAAATCTTTTGCAACGGCTCTTTGGGGTGTGTGGGCTTCGAATCGACACCGCTGGTTCGCAGGGTGCCGAACTCACGATTCACGCCCTGCCTTGGGACAAGGCACATGCCCTGCGTTCCCTGCTCACAAGCGAGAATCTCGGATCTGGGTTCTTGGAGGCGGAGGGCCAAGACACAGCCAAGAAAGCTCCTTCCGCCAAGCCGCTCTTGTCGCTGGACTGGAAAACCCTCGTCCAGGTGGGGCTCTCCCAAAACCACCTTTCCAAGGTGGCCCTCGCCATTGGAGGACTTGCCACCTTCCAGGGGGTGGCATGGGATGTCATCGACAACTTGTGGAGTTCCGTCCCCGCCATGTACAGGACGGTGTTTTGGTTTTTGTCCCCTTTGCTGGTCCTTCTTTCTCCTGTGGTCATCGCCACCATTGCGGTAGGCGTGTCACTGGTCACCACAGTGTTCAAGCATTGGAAATTGACCCTTTGGGTGCAAGGAGCGCATGACCCCCAAACCGCTTCCCTGCATATCACCCAGGGGCTGCTGAACCGTCAGTCCTTCCAAGTCCCTGTTCACAAGATCCAATGGGTGAAATGGGAAAACACCTGGATCCGTCGTTTGCTGTCCATGGACACCCTCCAAGTGAGACAGGCCTCTGCGGGAGGAGGTTCGGGGGGAGCTTCTGGCGCAGAGGGTGGAGGTTCGGACAACATGCGCCTTGTGGTTCCTGCCATGAATGGAGACCGAACCCAAAAAATGGTGGGGCTCCTCTTCCCGACTTGGCCCGAACAAAAACTATTGACCTTACGGCCAACATCCTATGCCTTCAGAATCCGATGGTTCAAAAGAGGACTTGCCTGGATGCCTGTGGCGATCGCTGCGGGTTGGGGTTTGGGGGGCGGCTTCGGAACGGTGGTGGGTTTGTTGCTTTGGACCACCGTCGGCGCTTGGTCCAGGAAATGGCACCAGGGACAATGGGCCACCACCGATGGCCGTCACTTGTCCGTCCACTCAGGCTGGTGGTTCCGACAAAGGATCATGATGGACTGGACCAAACTTCAAGCAGTGGAGTGGCATCAGAACCGCATACACGAAAAACGTGGTGTGGCCCACCTCACCTTCCATACCTCCTCTGGCGTGGCCCACCTGCGGTACCTGCCCACGTCACTTGCACTTCAATTGAAGGACCTTGCCAACGCGCGGGTGGTGGCACACAAAGGGGCTTGGATGTAAGGTCTTGGGGTCATTCATGCTCCTCCGATGAATCGGCCGTCCCTGCATCTGGTGTGGGAAGTTCAAGCACGTCTTGGCTGTTGTTGCCAGCGTCCAGGACACCCACATCGCGAAGGCGACGTTGCATGACGTTGGTGCGCGTGCTTCGAAGGTCCTCCAGCGATTTCTTGGCCGTCGACAGTTGCTTGTCCACGCGCTCCAGTTGATCCGCGAATTTCCCAAACTCCGTTTTGACGGCTTCCAAGATTTTCCAAACTTCACTGCTTCGTTTGGTGACCGCCAGCGTTCGGAAGCCCATTTGCAAACTGTTCAGCAGCGCCGACATGGTCGTGGGTCCCGTGACCGTGATGCGGTATTTCCGCTGCAAGGTCTCAAACACCCCGGGGTGCCTCAGGACTTCCGCGTAAAGGCTTTCGATCGGCAGGAACATGACCCCAAAATCTGTGGTGTACGGCGCCTCGACATACTTCGTGGAAATGTCCTTTGCGAATTTCTCGATGGTTCCTGTCAGGGACTTCTCCGCTGCCGAGATGGCCTCCAAATCGCCTGTCTCTCTGGCGTTCAAAAGGTCCTCATACCCTTTCAAAGGAAATTTGGAGTCGATGGGCAGCCACACCTCATCGTCGTTGGAATTGCCTGGCATCCGAATGGCAAATTCCACGCGCTCGCTTGAGCCCGGACGCGTCGCAATGTTTTCCTCGTATTGCTCGGGTGGCAAAAGCTGCTCGAGGATGTTGCCCAACTGATATTCTCCAAGTATGCCCTTGGTCTTGACATTGTTCAAGACCTTTTTGAGGTCACCCACACCGTTGGCAAGGTTTTGCATCTCGCCCAGTCCCTTGTGCACCTGCTCCAAACGCTCACTGACCAACTTGAAGCTCTCGCCGAGACGTTTCTCCAAAGTGTTTTGAAGCTTCTCGTCCACAGTCTTGCGCATTTCTTCCAGCCTCGTTCCGTTGTCTTCACGGATTTCTTTGAGTTGCTTCTCCACCGTTTCACGCACGTCCTTGACCGCCTCGAGCGATTGCTTCCCCTGGGTGTGCAGTTGTTTGAGCAGGTCTTGAAATTGCTGACGGAGCGCCTCCTGCTGGGCTTTTGCCTGATCGTCCAACCGCTTTTCAAAAGTCGTTTGCGCATTGCGCTGCTCCTCCCTTTGGGATTGGGCCAAATCCGCCGCCTCTTTTCTGCTGCGGCCAAACTCCTCCCGCATGGACACTTCTGTTCCACCCACCTTTTCCTTCAAGGACTGAAGCTCCGCCGCGGTCACAACATCGCCTCCTTCCTCCACTTTACGTCCAAGCCTCAACACGAGAAGGCACGTCAAAAGCGAAAGAACAAGGGAGACAGCAACGAGAGAAAGAAGCATGAAGGGGAGATTCAAAGGAGATGAGAACACACGCTCAAATCTACATCGTCAACGTCCGGCAACGCTCAATTGTTGTGCACAACCTCCGGGGCCTTGGCCCTTCAAGCCGTCACCCCAGCAAGCACCTCAGCCATCTTGGAACCGATGTCCGCCGGACTGTCCACCACGTGAATGCCACACTCACGCATCACGCGCTTCTTGGCCTCGGCAGACTCGTCTTCGCCGGACACAATGGCACCGGCATGGCCCATGGTTCGGCCCTTGGGCGCTGTGACCCCTGCGATGAAGCCGACGACTGGCTTGGTGCCGTTTTCCTGAATCCAGCGTGCAGCTTGGACCTCGAGGTCCCCGCCGATTTCGCCGATCATCACAATGCCTTTCGTCTCGTCGTCTGCCATCAAGAGCTGAACCGCTTCTTTCGTCGTGGTGCCAATGATCGGGTCGCCACCAATGCCGATGGCCGTGGTTTGGCCTAGGCCGGCCTTGGTGCATTGGTCCACAGCTTCGTAGGTCAGCGTGCCTGACTTGGACACGATGCCTACGACACCTGACTCAAAAATGAAGCCGGGCATGATGCCCACTTTGGCTTGGCCTGCCGTGATGATGCCAGGGCAGTTGGGCCCAATCAGGGTGCAGTCCCGCTGGTCAATGTAGGCCTTCACCTTCACCATGTCCGCCACCGGAATCCCTTCGGTGATGGCCACAATGACCTTGATCCCAGCGTCGGCGGCCTCCATCAACGCGTCTGCCGCAAACGCAGGCGGTACGAAGACGATGCTCACATCTGCCCCCGTCGCAGCCACCGCTTCTGACACGGTGTTGAATACGGGACGGTCCAGATGGGTTTGACCTCCTTTTCCAGGGGTCACACCGCCAACAACGTTGGTGCCGTATTCCATCATTTGGCCTGCATGAAAGGTGCCCTCACCTCCTGTGAAGCCTTGAACGATGATTTTGGAGTCGCGGTTGACGAGAACGCTCATGTTGTGTGTTTTGAATGGGTCGACCAATCCAATGGCCTTTGGTTGTGAATGCGCGGCAAATTTAGGCCAAATTCGCGCCATGAACTCCCCTTTTCGAGATGCAGTCGATGGCGCCACCATTTGCGCCATCTCCACCGCGCCTGGTGCCGGTGGCATCGCCGTCATCCGGGTGTCCGGCAAGGACGCTCTCCCCCTTGGTTCCAAGGTGTTTTCGAAGGCTTTGAATGAAGTCAAGGACCGGTCCATTGCCTTTGGGAAGTTCAAGGATGCCAAGGAAATCATGTTGGACGAGGGCATCGCCCTCGTGATGCGTGGTCCAGGCTCCTACACAGGGGAGGACACCGTGGAGTTCAACATCCATGGCTCCCCCTACATCCAGCGGGAGGTCATGCAAGCCCTGATTGAGGCGGGATGCCGGCAAGCGGGGCCAGGGGAATTCACGCAACGGGCCTTTCTGAATGGACGGCTCGATTTGACCCAAGCTGAGGCAGTGGCCGATTTGATTGCCGCAGAGCATGCGGGGGCCCACAGGCTGGCCATCGACCAACTGCGCGGTGGATTTGCGCGGGAAATCAATGCCCTCCGTGAAGCATTGATTGGCTTTGCAGGGTTGCTGGAATTGGAACTCGACTTTGCGGAGGAAGATGTCGAGTTTGCGGACCGTCAAAGGTTCGACGACTTGCTGGCGGACCTCCTTCATCGGGTGGGCCAACTCGCAGAAAGCTTTGCCGCAGGAAATGCGTTGAAAGAGGGCATCCCCGTCGCCATTGTTGGCGCACCCAATCGCGGAAAATCCACCCTGCTCAATGCCCTTTTGGGGGACGAACGGGCCATCGTGTCCGAAATCCCTGGCACCACAAGAGACACCGTCGAAGATGCATGCACCATCGACGGACTCCGATTTCGGTTCATTGACACCGCAGGATTGAGGGACACCGAAGACCAAATCGAGGCGGAAGGCATCCGCAGGGCCCTTGCAAAGGCAGCCAGTGCCGCCACGGTCCTGTTGCTGCTGGACGTGACCCAAGATTCGGGCGAGGACATCCACGACCGCATCGACGCCCTTTCCTTGCCAGACACAGCCCAAGTGATGGTGGTGTGGAACAAGTGTGACCTCGGCCCAAAGCCCAATGTTTCATCCCTTGGCCTGCCCTCCTTGGCATTGAGCGCAGCCACGGGAGCAGGACTCGACGCCTTGCGGAACGAACTCTTGAAACAGCACCGCGCCAACGACCACGGCCACCAGCTCGTCGTGACCAATTTGCGGCACTTTGAGGCGTTGACTTCTGCCCAAAAAGCGCTCCAGTCGGTACGAGACGGGCTGTCCCAAGACATGCCCGGAGACCTTGTCGCAGTCGATGCCAGGTTGGCCCTTCATCACTTGGGAGAGATCACAGGGGCCGTGCATGCTGACGATATTTTGGGCCACATCTTTTCGCACTTCTGCATCGGTAAATAAAAAGCCCGAGCCTTGATGGCCCGGGCTTCTCTGCGCGCCTGAAAGCACGCGCCCCCTCAGAGTGATTCTTAACGTTGGATGGCCAAGCGCTGGACGCGAACGCCACGCTCGTCGGAAAGCATCACATTGTATGTTCCTGTGCTCAAGGAAGAAAGGTCAAGCACGGTGTTGCCCTGAAGGACCATCCCCTCTTGGTTCCATACCATGCGGCCCGCAGCATCCAAAACTTGGATTTGCACACCTACACGCAGACCGTCTACGGCCAGCGTCACTTCTCCAGTGGAGGGGTTGGGGAACATGGCAAACGCCAACGCTGCTTCTTCGACACCATCCACTGTCCCGACGCAATCGCAGTTTTCATTGATCACATCGTCGATGGTGGTCGCATCGCCATCGTCGCAGGCATCTCCAATCAAAATGCAACTGTCGTCGTCGTCGGTGGCCAACTCGTCAAAGTTGCATGCCTCCGCATTGGTGCAGCCCGCAACTTCCAACTCGTCGCAAATGCCGTCACCGTCTTCATCGTTTAGGCAGTTTCCTTCACAGTCGTAAAAAGGCTCTGCAAACACACATGACTCCTCATCCGAGTCGGTGGCCTCAGGGTTGTAGTTGCAGGCGGTTTCATCTGTACAGCCGACGACTTCCAATTCATCACAAATCCCGTCTTCATCGGCATCGTTCAGGCAATTGCCAAGACAATCGTACAAGTCCTCTGCATACGTGCATGACCCATCGTCCAGAGTCGCCATTTCATCGAAGTTGCATGCCAAAGGATCGGTGCAGCCAGCCACTTCAGCATCGTCGCAGATGCCATTGTCATTGACATCCGCGAGGCATTCTCCCCCGCACACACCCAAAGCGTCGAGCTGATTGCCATCGCAGTCGCAATCGCCTTCAGGAATGTCGTTGCAACCGCACTCGTAGATTTCGCCGGGACCATTGCAAATGCCGCAAGCATCGATTTCACCAATGCATGCGTCGACATCGTCGCAAATGCCGTCCATGTCCACGTCTTCCAAGCAGTCCCCTCCGCAAACCCCAACCACATCCTCCACGTTGCCCTCGCAATCGCATTCGCCTGTTGCGATGAACACACAGTTGGTGCCGTCGTCGAAGGTCGCCTCAGAATCGTAGTTGCAAGCCGTATCATCCATGCATCCCTGGCAAGATTCGTAGTCGCACAAATCGTTGTCATTGATGGTGGCTTCTGGGTCAAAGTTGCAGGCGAAGTCGTTCATGCAGCCGGAGCAACTCACGTTGCCTCCGTTGCAGACACCGCAATCGTCCAACGCACCTACACAGTCGTCTTCGTCGTCGCAAATCCCATCACCATCAGCATCTGCAAGGCAATCCCCGCCGCAGGTGCCAATGGCATCCTCTTCATTTCCGTTGCAATCGCAATCCCCCTCTTGGATGTACACGCAAGATCCATCTTCATAGTCGGCAGTGGGGTTGTAGTTGCAAGCACCAGTGTCTGTGCAACCACACCCTGTTGTCTGGCTGGCTCCACCAAAGGTGCCGGTCCCGTCAAAATCCGTGGTCAACTGGACATCGTTGGCACCCACGCCCAACGGGAACACCTGGTAATTGATCGTGCCCGAAATGTCACCTGCCGTTGTCACCTGCATGACGAGGACACGCCCATCTGCATCAGGCAAACCGTTGCTGGCAGTGTTCAGGATATACCAAGAAGAACCTGTCAAGGTCGTGCTCTCCAAGGTTGTTTCTCCAGAAGTGAGGAAAAACGGTGTGATGGGCTGTGCGCTGTCCTCCACAAGAGAAGGGTCCGCAGCCCCTGGAATACCTGCCGCAGGTCCTTCCAAACCGATTGTGGCATAGGTGTCGTCGACCAAGTCTGGGAAGCTTGTCAAAAACAATGGATTGATTCCCGCAGCACTCCAGCCAGAGTTGAAACTGCTGTTGAACACGCCCGAAGGAGCATTCACCATCAAATTGAACTGATCGTTGCCAAACACAGCGCTCAACCGGTCGGTCGGATCCTGCATTTGGACATAGAATCTGTAAACCATGCCGCCCTCTCCCACAGCTGGGGATGATACCACCTCCAAAGGGTAAGAAGATTCTCCACCCCCACAGGAACAAAAGTCACAACTGCCGTCGTTTGTCGTGGACGATGGATCAAAGTTGCAGGCAGCAGCATCCGTGCATCCCGCAATTTCAGCATCGTCGCAAACGCCATTGTCGTTTTCATCCGCCAAACAGTCGCCACCACACACGCCCAAGGTGTCCAACTGGTTTCCTTCGCAGTCGCAGCTCCCGAAGGGGATGTCGGAACATCCACATTCGTAAATGGCACCAGGTCCATTGCAAATGCCGCAAGCATCTAGATCACCTATGCAGTCGTCCGCATCGTCACAGATGCCGTCCATGTCAGCGTCAGCCTCGCAAGAACCACCGCACTCACCAAGCGCATCCTCCACATTGCCGTCACAGTCACAATCTCCCTCTGGAATGTCAGCACATCCGCATTCATAGACGTCACCGGGTCCGTTGCAAATGCCGCAGGCATCGTAAGCACCGACACAGTCGTCCACATCGTCACAAATGCCATCGGCATCTTCATCGGCTTGACAATTGCCTCCGCATTCACCAAGCACGTCAAGTTGGTTTCCATCGCAGTCGCAATCTCCCTCTGGAATGTCTGAGCAACCGCATGCATAAATTTCTCCTGGACCGTTGCAAATGCCACAAGCATCAATGGACCCAACACAAGGATCTACATCGTCGCACACGCCGTCCGTGTCGATATCTGCTTGACAATCGCCATCGCAAACGCCAATGGCGTCGTCGTATAGACAAGAACCATTGTCGCACCCAGCGTCTTCCTCATAATTGCAGGCGAGACTGTCGGTGCATCCACTGAAGCCGTCTCCACCACAAACACCACAACCGTCAAGAAAAGTGCAACTTCCATCGTCGCAACCTGCAGCCCCATCATAATTGCATGCGCCAGGGTTCGTGCAGCCCAACGTGCCAGAACCATTGCATTCGCCACATTCATCGTATTGACCCACACAATCGTCGACATCGTCACAAATCCCATCTCCATCTGCATCCTCAGTGCAACCTCCACCACATTCTCCCAAGACATCCACTGCGGCACAGGTGCCGTCATCGACCGATGCAGAAGGGTTGTAGTTGCAAGCCATTTCATCTGTGCAACCCAAGACCTCGGTGTCACAAATCCCATCGTTGTTCTCATCCGCCTCACAACCTCCACCACAATTGCCCAAGGCATCATCGAACAGACAAGAACCATCCTCCTCTGTGGCCAAAGTCTCATAGTTGCAGGCTGTGGGGTTTTGGCAACCGGCAAGTTCCAACTCGTTGCAGATGCCATCACTGTCCAAATCGTTCAAACAATCGCCATCACAATCGTAGTATTCTTCAGGGTAGGCACAATTGCCAGCCTCGTCGGTGGCCTCTG
>CAWVVM010000002.1:0-116835 GCA_963933635.1 uncultured Flavobacteriales bacterium | reverse complement strand
TCACGGTACAAGACACCACGGCTCCTGAGTTCACCTCAGTGCCAGCGGACTACACCAGCGAGTGCTCTGACGACTTGATCCTTGACGACGCAACAGCATCTGACAACTGTGGTGAGGTCACCATTGAAGTGTCCAGCGAAACCATCGAAGGCGACGCAGCAGGCAACTACACTGTTGTACGCACCTTCACTGCCACAGACGATGCTGGCAACAGCACGTCTGCAACGCAGACCATCACTGTGGAAGACACCACCGCTCCTGAGTTCACCTTCATTCCCTCTGGATTTGAGGTGAGCTGTAGCTCTGAATTGCCTGAAACGTATGAAATGGCTGAGGCCACAGACCTCTGTGGAGAGGTCCTTGTTGACTTGTCTTTCGAAGAAGTCCTTGGAGAAGATGGTGCATACACCTTGAATTTGATCTACACCGCTACAGATGATGCCGGCAACAGCGCGTCTCAAACGGTGCAGGTGAATGTCGGTGACACCGTTCCCGAGGGAGACTGCGACTGCGATGGAAACCAATTGGATGCCATTGGGGTCTGTGGTGGAGATTGCTTGGTGGACTCCGATGGAGACGGTGTTTGTGACCTTTTTGAAGTCTTCGGATGTACCGACGAAGAGGCCTGCAACTTTGATCCAGAGGCCACGCAGAACGATGGCTCATGTGAGTTCCCCGACACTGGCTACGGATGTGACGGCGAGTGTTTGGAGGATGTCAATGACAACGGCATTTGTGACATCTTCGAGGTTCAAGGATGTACAGACCCCAACAATCCTGGCTACAACCCCGCCGCAACAGTGGACGATGGAAGTTGTTTGGTGGGGGGCTGTTTGATCCCATCTGCGTGCAACTACACACCTGAAGCGGATTACCAAATCCTAGGGTTTTGTGACTTGACAAGCTGCGTAGGTTGTACAGACAGTGAGGCTTGCAACTACGACGACGAAGCAACGCAAGATGACGGAAGCTGTGACTTTGCACAAGATGGACTTGACTGCGACGGAGAATGCTTAAACGATTCCGATCAAGATGGGATCTGCGACGAGGACGAACTCGGTGGTTGCACCGACCCCAACAACCCCGGCTACAATCCCTTTGCAACGGAGGATGACGGCAGCTGCCTGATCGGAGGTTGTTCCTTGCCCTTTGCCTGCAACTACGACGCAGCTGTGGATTATTTGATTTTTGCAAATTGTGATTTCGCCTCTTGTGCCGGTTGTACGGACCCATTGGCCTGCAACTACGATGAGGAAGCCACGTTGGACGATGACAGTTGTGACTTGCCAGAAGATGGTTTGGACTGCAACGGTGAATGTCTGAATGATGCAGACGGCGACGGGGTTTGTGACAGTGATGAAATTGCTGGATGTACTGACCCCACCAACCCTGGATTCAATCCAAATGCCACAGAAGATGACGGAAGTTGTTTGTTGGCAGGATGTATCATTCCAGGGTCTTGCAACTTCAATCCTGAGGCGGATTACTTGGACATCACGCAATGTGACTTCGCAAGTTGTGTCGGTTGTTTGGACCTGAATGCCTGCAACTACGATTCGGAGGCTACAATTGGAGACAACACCCAATGCAGTTACCCCGCATCAACCTATGTAGATTGCGATGGACAATGTCTGAATGACGTCGATTCGGACGGAGTATGTGACGAAGACGAAGTGTTTGGTTGCACCGATGAAGATGCGGTCAACTTCAATCCTCAAGCCACAGAAGACAATGGCACGTGTGACTTTGCTTCTGAGGGGGGGTGCAACCTTCCTTTTGCCTGCAACTACGACCCTGCTGCAGATTTCTACCTCCCAGGAAGTTGTGATTTCACCTCTTGTCTCAGCTATGTATTTGACGGCATTTGTGAGAATCCCAACGCTTGCAACTTTGAGGAAGAAGGTGAATGTGACTTCCTGAGTTGCTTGATTTTTGGGTGCACCAATTTGGGAGCATGCAACTACGACTCTGAAGCCACCACAAATGACGGCTCATGTGAATTCGTGACATGCATCGGCTGCACAAACCCCTCGGCCTGCGATTTCAATCCAGATGCCACCATCGCAGGACAATGCGACTACCAGACATGTGTGGGATGCACGAATGAGTCCGCAAGCAACTACGATCCAGAGGCATTGATCGATGCCATCTGTTACTTCGATGGCTGCACCATTCCTGGGGCGTGCAACTTTGATTCCTCTGCGAACAACAACGACGGAACTTGCGACTTCACGAGCTGCACAGGTTGCCAAAACCCAGCGGCCTGCAATTTCGATGCCGATGCCATTTACCCTGGAATTTGCAATTTCCCACCCTTGGGTTTCAATTGTGATGGGGACTGCTTGGATGATGACAGCGACAATGTTTGTGATCTGGATGAGGT
Source organism: uncultured Flavobacteriales bacterium (assembly GCA_963933635.1). Classification (GTDB taxonomy): domain Bacteria; phylum Bacteroidota; class Bacteroidia; order Flavobacteriales_D; family Sanyastnellaceae; genus UBA11663. The sequence goes on along the minus strand of CAWVVM010000002.1, from coordinate 114,452 downwards.
AGATGGATGCACGGACGAAGAGGCCATCAATTTCGATGCTGATGCGACAGAAGACGATGACTCATGTGTGGACACTGTGCTTGGGTGCATGGACCCCTCTGCTTGCAACTACGACTTTGACGCCAACAGCAACGAAGGCTGTGAGTTTGACTCCTGTCAAGGATGTTTGGCTCCAGCGGCATGCAACTACGACGCTGACGCGATTTACCCAGGTCCTTGCGACTTCCCTGAGCCTGGACTCGATTGCGATGGTCTCTGCTTGTTCGACTCCGACAACGATGGAGTGTGCAATGGAGATGAAGTGGAAGGGTGCACCGATGAAGACGCCTCGAATTTCGATTCAGAGGCCACAGAGGATGACGGTTCTTGTTTGGCCTCAGTGGAAGGCTGCACCGACCAGGCAGCGTGCAACTACGAGGACGAAGCGACCCAAGATGATGGAAGTTGTGAATTCAGCTCATGTGCAGGGTGTCTGAGCCCTACCGCGTGCAACTACGACGAAGATGCAGTTTACGCTGGCGAATGTGAATTCCCGGAAGATGGCTTCGATTGCGAAGGCAACTGCGTTTCAGATGCGTGTGGAGGTTGTACGGCAGAGCTAGCATGCAACTACAACCCAGGGGCCACCTTTGACGATGGGTCATGTGACTTCATCTCTTGTCTGGAATTGGGATGTACGGATCCGATGGCGTGCAACTACGACGAGGAAGCCACGTTTGAAGATGGTTCGTGTACTTATGCCGATTTCCCCTACAATTGTGAGGGAGAGTGTGTGAACGACGACGATGGAGACGGTGTCTGCGATGAGTTTGAAGTGTTTGGATGCACAGACAGCGAAGCTTGCAACTACGTGGAAGGAGCCACCAACGATGACGGAACTTGCACCTACGACTGCTTGGGATGTACCATTGTGGGTGCTTGCAACTATGACCCAAGCGCTTCCATTGACGATGGATCATGCGATTTCACTTCTTGCGTGGTGTTTGGTTGCACCGAAGAAGGAGCATGCAACTACGACCCAGAAGCAGAAATCAACGACGGAAGTTGTGACTTCCTTTCTTGTGCCGGTTGTACGGATGCCACAGCATGCAACTACGACGACACAGCAACCATTGACGACGGAACATGTGCGTTCCCTGAAGATGGTCTAGACTGTGATGGCAACTGCCTGGCGGATGAAGATGGAGATGGGATTTGTGACGGTGATGAAATTGCCGGCTGCACCGATGGTTGCGCCTGCAACTTTGATCCTGAGGCCACGGATGCCGACGACTCATGCGTCTTTGAAGGCTGCAGTGGGTGCATCTACGCCACAGCCATCAACTTCGAGGCAGACGCTGTATTGGACGATGGGTCCTGCCTTTTCCAAGGTTGCATGGACGAGTATTATGCCAACTACAACCCGGTTGCCAACTTCGAAGGAGAAAACGACTGCTCCAATGCCCCTGTCAATGCTGACTTCAACACTGATGGCATGGTTCAACTGGCGGATTTGTTGGCCTTCCTGTTGGCTTATGATACCGCAGGGCCTCTATGGGGCATGCAGCCTTGGATTGTGGACGCATGTGAAATTGTGGCCATTTCAGACGAGGAACTGCTGTCCACCGTGGAGCCTTGTCAGGGAGACGATTGTTGCGGTTTCGAAGGGTGCATGTACAGCGCTGCATTGAACTACGTTGATGAGGCCGACCATGACAGTGGCTTCTGCCTCTTCCCTGGCTGCACCGATGAGGATGCTGTCAATTTTGATGCCTTGGCCAATGTCGACGACGGCACATGCTCCTACCAACCTTGCCCCGACTTCAATGGAGACGGATTGGTTCAGGTGGAAGACCTCATGAACTTCCTCCTTGTTTGGGGTACTGTCTACGATTGATTTCCGATCATCGATTGATATATCAGAAAGCGGGGCCATGCTGGCCCCGCTTTTTTCATTCGGTTGTTGGGGGTGACGTACTTTTGTCCTTCCATGGGTGCAACAGAGATCGTCTTCATTTTCGTGGTGTACCTGCTTCTTTTTGGGGCAAAGGGCATCCCCTCTTTGGCCAAAACCATGGGAGAAGCCGTGCGTACCTTTCGCAGCGCCACAGAGGACATCCAGCGTGAAATCTTGGCAGAAGATGCCCCCAAGCGCAGGGATTTTGGGTCGGTGAAACAAACCGAGCAGAAGCCAGCGCAGAAAGAAGAAAGCAAAGATTCAAGCAACACCAACATGGGCGGTGGCCCGTTGGATGATTCGCGAAACACATGACTTGGCTCTGGTTCATAGGTGGCTTGGCCGTATTGATCTTGGGCGGCGAGTTGCTGGTGCGAAATGCGTCGGCACTGGCACTCAAGGCGAACGTCCCCCCTCTCCTCGTGGGTCTCACCATTGTGGCCATGGGCACAAGTGCTCCCGAGTTGTTTGCCTCTCTTCAAGCTTCTTGGAATGGTGACGGTGCCATTGCCGTGGGCAATGTTTTGGGTTCGAACGTGGCAAATCTTGGATTGGCACTTGGTTTGACGGTACTCGTGAGAACTGTTCAAGTTCAATGGTCAGAACTTCGCATCCATTGGTGGGTCATGATTCTGGCTTCTGCCGTCTTCATGTTGGAGGCGTGGGATTTGACGCTTGGGGCTTGGGACGGGGCCATTTTGTTGCTGGGTGCATTGCTTTATTTGGGTGGACAAATGGTGTTGGCCCGACGCCATGCACAACAGGGTCAAGCCCAAGATCCAGCGGTGGCAGACTTGATGGATGAAGCCGGAGATGCCTCCAAGTCCTACGCCCTTCTTACTCTGCTCTTGACGGTGGGCTGTGCGGCCTTGTATTGGGGCTCGGATGTCTTTGTGACCTCGGCGAAGCAGATTGCCTTGGATTGGGGAGTCAGCACCCATGTAGTGGGCGTTACTGTGGTGGCCTTTGGCACAAGCGTGCCAGAAATTGTCGCCTCCTTGACCGCCGCGCTGCGAGGCAACAGCGCCTTGAGCATCGGGAATTTGGTGGGCTCCAACATCCTGAATCTGTTTCTGGTACTGGGCGCAACGGCCTCGTCCGCTCCGCTTGCCGTGAGCGAAGTGGTGCCTGCGCACGACATGTGGTGGATGTTGGGTGCTGCTGTGCTTTTGGCCCCTATGATTCTGATCACCAAGGGCAAGCTTGGGCGTGGCGTGGGTGTCATGTACATCGCCGTCTACGTTGCCTATGTCTGGCTCGTTGTGTTGCATGGTTGAGCGCATGACGGAGCAGACCGACATTCTCTTGGTCGACGGCCACAGGCGCTGTGTGGTGTACAGAGGTGCTTTCCAGGAACTCAATGTCATGCAGTGGTGGCAAACAGTGGCGCAATCCGGAGAAGGATGGCGTCAGAACGACATCCGTGTTTTTGGCCAATGGCACAAAGAACCTCGACTGACAGCTTGGTGGGGTCCATCCTACCAATACGCCACGGTACAATGGCCCGCACGGCAATGGGATGGACCTATGGCGTCCCTTGCCCATGACGTGCAGCAACGCGCAAGTGCGACCTACAACGCCGTGCTCGTCAATGGCTACAGGAATGGGCAAGACGCCATGGGCTGGCACCGGGACAATGAACCTGAAATCGACCCGTCGAGCATTGCAAGTTTAAGTTTGGGCGCCAGCCGAACCTTCAAAATCAGAGACAGGAGAACGTCAGAGGTGTTGAACATCGAACTTCATCATGGGGACCTGCTGCTCATGGAACATCTCCAAGAAGACCACGAGCACAGCGTTCCGCGACGCAAGAGGGTCCAAGAACCACGCTTGAATTTCACGTTCCGGCGTTTGGTCTGAGTGTTACCTTCGCATCATGTCTGTGCACAAAGAAGCGAAGCGCATCACCACCCAGGTGCTGCATGAAATGAAGCAAAGCGGCGAGAAAATCGCAATGCTCACTGCTTACGACTACACCATGGCCACCGTGGTGGACCAAGCGGGAGTGGACATCATTTTGGTGGGGGACAGCGCCTCCAACGTCATGGCGGGCCATGAAACCACCCTCCCCATCACTTTGGACCAAATGATCTATCACGCTCAAGCTGTGGTGCGTGCCGCCAAGCGGGCTTTGGTGGTGGTCGACCTGCCGTTTGGGACGTACCAAGGAAATTCGAAAGAAGCCTTGAACAGTGCCATTCGCATCATGAAGGAAAGTGGCGCCCATGCCGTCAAACTGGAAGGGGGACGAGAAGTCCGAGAGAGCATTGAGCGCATCCTGTCGGCAGGCATCCCCGTCATGGGGCATTTGGGGTTGACCCCTCAGTCCATTTACAAGTTTGGGACCTACACCGTCAGGGCGAAAGAGGAGGAAGAAGCGCGTCATTTGATGGAAGATGCCCAAATGTTGAACGACATCGGCTGCTTCTCCATCGTCTTCGAAAAAATCCCTGCACAACTTGCAGGCAAGGTCACAGACGCTGTCGCCTGCCCCACCATTGGCATCGGAGCCGGTGCGTCATGTGATGGCCAAGTGCTCGTGTTGCACGACATGTTGGGCATCACCCAAGCCTTCTCGCCGCGCTTTCTGCGACGCTATTCCGACTTGGGGGACCAAATGCTGAGCGCCATTCGTCAATATGTGACCGACGTCCGTGCAGTGGACTTTCCCAACGACACCGAGCAGTACTGATGGCAGAAGGCAGTGGCAGCAAGGCGGGCTCGCGTCCGCAGCGAAACGATGGAACCTTCCATCGCTTCGTCAAGCCTCCCAAGGCACCCATTGTCCACAGCACCAAAGACAACCTTCAAGTTCTTTACGAAGACAACCACATTGTGGCCATCAACAAACGCAGCGGCGATGTGGTGCAGGGCAGCGGAACCGGTGAAGCGAGCTTGTGTGAAGTGGTGGCCGAATACGTGGCCCAGAAGTACAACAAGCCAGGCAAGGCGTACATCGGCACCGTCCATCGGCTGGACCGTCCCGTCAGTGGTGTGATTCTCTACGCACGAACAAGCAAGGCGCACAAACGACTCAGCACGATGTTTCGTCATCGGGAGATGCAAAAGACGTATTGGGCAGTGGTCAAACCTGCCCCGCCTGAGCAGGAAGGACATGTTGTGAACCACCTGGTGAAAAACGAAAAACTGAACAAAAGCTTTGCACACGACCACCCCGCGGAAGGGCGTAAGGAATGCGAACTGATGTATGAACTTCGAGGGAAGTCGGACCACTACGCCTTTGTAGAGGTCTTGCCCAAAACAGGACGGCACCACCAAATTCGAGCCACCATGGCGCAACTCGGATGCCCCATCAAAGGCGATGTGAAGTACGGTGCGCGCCGGACCAATGACAACGCTTCGATCCACCTGCACGCCCGCCGGATTGACTTCATCCACCCTGTGAAGCGGGAGACAGTGTCCATCCTTGCCCCCCCACCTGACGACGTTCTGTGGGATGCCTTTGTGTCGATGGAGCGCGGAATGCGCCATTGAGGCGGCCACAATGCCTCGCCTCAGGTGGTGGAAGACGCGTTGACAAGTTTTGGAACTCGCGGCGACCCATCGAGGGCGTTGGGCGACGAGAGAAGCGTATTTTTGGGGCTCAGAAATGACCCCCATTTGACTTTCCCATGAGCACACCCGAACACCACCGCTGCCTGATTGTAGGTTCAGGCCCCGCAGGATACACTGCCGCGATTTATGCGGCACGAGCCGACATGAAACCGGTCTTGTACCAGGGACAGCAGCCAGGCGGACAATTGACAGAAACCACAGAAGTGGACAATTTCCCTGGCTATCCGGCCGGCATCAATGGCCCTCAAATGATGAAGGACTTGGAGGACCAAGCCACCCGCTTCGACACCGATGTGCGTTATGGCTGGGTCACCAAGGTCGATTTCAGTGGTCCCGTGCACAAAATTTGGGTCGGCGACAACCAAGAAACTGAAATCCACGCGGACAGCGTGATCATCAGCACAGGTGCCTCTGCCAAATGGTTGGGTTTGGAAAGCGAACTCCGGTTGCGCGATGCAGGCGGAGGGGTAAGCGCCTGCGCCGTGTGCGACGGCTTTTTCTACCGCGACCAAGAAGTGGTCATCGTGGGTGCGGGGGACAGCGCGTGCGAAGAAGCCAGCTACCTCGCCAAGCTCTGTACAAAGGTCACCATGCTGGTGCGTCGCGATGAAATGCGTGCCTCCAAAGCGATGCAGCACCGTGTGAAAAACATGGAGAACATCGAGATCTTGTTCAACAGTGAAACTGTGGAAGTCATGGGCGCAGAGGCTGTGGAAGGCGTCAAGGTCAGGAACAACCAAAGCGGCGAAGAACACGTGGTGCCAGCGACAGGTTTCTTCGTGGCCATTGGCCACAAGCCCAACACCGATGTGTTTGCGGACTTTCTGACATTGGACAACCAAGGCTACATCGTCAACGCTGATCCAGGGACAAGCAAAACCAATGTCGAGGGTGTTTTTGTCAGTGGCGATGCGGCCGACAAAGTCTACCGCCAAGCCATCACGGCTGCGGGAACAGGTTGCATGGCCGCCTTGGACGCAGAACGCTACCTCGCCGCCAGAGGCATCCACTGATGGGATACAAGGGCACCAAACATGCCCTGAATTGGTGGACCAAGGCTACGGGGATGCTTGTCATTTGTGCCTTGACCGCATGTGCGTCTTCTGCCGAGCCTGAGGTCCTCCCCCCTCCCACCGTGGACGAGCCCATTGTGGTCCCCGTTCAGGTCCCTCCCCTTTCCAAATTGCTGGGCCATGTGGACCCCGCTACCGATTCTGCGTTTGTTGAAATTCCTGCCCGTCAATCGAGCCGTTCAGGCTTGTTTTTGAGACGGAAGGCTTGCGAAGCCTTTGTCGCCATGAACGATTCTGCGGCACAGTCTGGCGTCGCCTTGACCGCTTTGAGTGCCACGCGACCATTTGGCCACCAGGCTTCCATATGGAACCGAAAGTGGAACCGCCCCCAAGCCATGGGGATGGCCACCGTAGAGCGTGCACGTCACATCCTGAGGTTCAGCTCCATGCCCGGAAGCAGCCGTCACCACTGGGGAACCGACGTCGACATGGTCAGTCTCGAACCTGAGGACTTCCTGTCGGGCGAGGGACAGCGCGCGCTCGAATGGCTTCGCAGCCATGCCGCCGGGTTTGGTTTTGTCGAAGTGTACACCCCCGATCCCGACAGGCCTGGGTACCAACCTGAAGCCTGGCATTGGAGTTACATGCCTCTGGCGGGGCCTTTCCTCGACGCCATCAACGCCGCCCAAGCCGACGGAACCTTCCCTTCTTTTTCTGGATTCGACGGCGCACACACCGCGGACAGCCTGTTCATTTTGGAAGACTACATCAATGGGGTCTCCAGTACAGGTTGGAATCCCGACGGGGGATTGTAAGTTGAGGCTCCAAACCTGTCATCGCCATGTCTGAACCGCGCTTCTCTCTTTCCCAAGCCTCCCTGCTCCGTCACGGTATTTTGGGCTATTGGACCATTTTTTGGCTGTTCAACGTCTTGGACAAGATCATCGGAGGGGCCCACTTTCTATGGGTAGGTCGTGACCGATTTGCCCAGTTCCAAAAGTACTTCGCCTCCGCAGGCTTGGAAGCTGCGTGGGTGGCCAATGCCGGATTGATGGTGGCAGGTGCGTTGGAGGTTTTTGCCTTCGTCTTCTTCGCCGGTGCTTGGTGGCATTTGGCCCAAAAACGACGTGACGCAGCGCATTCGTGGTGCTTGATGGGGATTGTCCTGACCATGCTCACGTTCACCTTTTTCTCCATTGGGGACCATCTTTTTGGCGACCGCTTCGAACTGCTGGAGCACACCTTGTTTTGGTTTGTGACGCTGCTGTCGTGGGTGCTGTACCATCGCATGGACGATTTGCCCGCTCCTGAGCATGGATGGAACCGCAACGAGTGGTGGCCTGGGGCGGCCATGGCGGCTGTGCTCATCGCGGTCACGACCTTGTCCATCTTTAGTTACAACCGGGACCACTTCGACAGGCGGACCTCTGCACTGACCGCACAGGAAGTGGGGGACCATTTGTACAAGGTTTCTTTTCCCTTTTTGGGAGGCAGCTCAGTTTTTGAAGGCACCTTGGCCAAATTCAAAGCCGAGCATCCCGACGAGTCCATCCGGCACATCTACACGGTGCCGAAACCGCTCCGCTTGAAAAAGGCGGATGCCCTCATTTTTTACATCGCCACAGAAGACGCGCCATGAAAGAACGTCAACTCCTCCGTTTTTCTGTCCTGATGTACTGGACCTTGTTTTGGGGTTTGAGCGTCGTGGACAAGATCATTCCCGATGTCCAACATCTTTGGGTCGGCAAGGACTTCTTCGCCTTGTTCGTGAAGTTCTTTGGCTCGTTGGGCCTCAAGGACCCCTTGTTCGCAACGGTTGCCCTTGCGGGGGTCTCCGGGCTGGAAGTGGTGAACTTCATGTGCTATGTCCTCGCCATGGTGGGCTTTGCCAAAGGCGATGACCAACGCACAGAGGCGTGGTTCTTTCGAGGGGCCTTTGCTTCCATGTCCTTGTTCGCGCTTTTTTCCATTGCGGACCAAGTGTTTGGGGACCGTTTTCAACTGTTGGAGCACGGCCTGTTTTGGCTGGTGCTCCTTGCTTCGTGGGTGGTCTTCAGGTTCTTTTCTCCAGAGAAAGGTCGACCAATCGCCTTGCGCGGCACGCCCGGATGGGCAGGGGCCCTTGTGGTGGGAGCGGCCCTCACAGTAGCCACATCATGGTCCATCCTGGACTTTTCCTCGGAGACTTTTGCCCAAGTCGAACTCCCTGTGAAAGGCAAGGAAGTCGTGGAGGGGGTTTGGAAATTTGATTTCCCCTTTTTGGCGGACAAACTCGTTTGGGAGGCGACGGTGAATGCCTTTGTGGAGGCGCACCCCGAGCTTGATGTCACGTACATCTACACCGGTCCGTCGGAGCTGAATTCAAAGAAGAAGACGCACCTTCTTTTGTACGTGTTCACGGAAGATCAGTGATGGGATGTTTGCGCCAGCGGCGAGGCCGCGGCGCAAGAATGACGGGGCGACAGTCCCAACTGAACAAGCTTGCCCTCTCCGCGATGCGGAGGGGGCGCTTTCTTTTTGGGCCCAGCCTTACGCTCAAGCATTTTGCTTGGCGTCGGCTTTTTCCCAAAAAGAAAGCCCCGCACTCTCGTGCGGGGCTTGTTGGGTGGGTGGCTAATGGGATTTGAACCCACGACCCTCGGTACCACAAACCGATGCTCTAACCAACTGAGCTATAGCCACCATGTCCTTTGGATGGTCCGAAGACTACGCAGAGGGTGCGCAAAGATATTGAAGTCCTTTTGAAAACCAACCGCTTCATTTGGGACTTCTTTGCCACCTTTGGACCATGTCTGACCGTCTCCACGTTTTGCACGTCGCCAGCTGGTTCCCTTCAGAGGTCCACCCCAGCCTCGGGAACTTCGTGGAGAGACACATTGACGCCATCAACACAAGGCACGATGCAGAGGTCTGGGCGCCCATTCCAGTGCGAGGGAGCGCGGGACAGCTTCACAAAATGAGGGCGCATAACGGCGAGGAAAGACGAACGCTCGGTGAGGTGGAATGGACGGTGCATCGCGCATACCATGAGGCCACCCGACCACAATTGCTTGGGGTGGCCAGATCCATTGCAGGCTGTGCTGGGGGCATGGAGAGAACCCCCGACTTGGTCCATCTGCATGTGGCCTACCCCGCCGGGCCTGCAGCCTTGGCTTGGGCGAAGAAATGGAAGGTGCCTGTGGTGCTCACGGAGCATTGGACTGCATACCATGACCCCTCTTCCCTGCCTTGGTGGCGCAGAAGGGTGGTGAAAGATGTCCTGCGCAACGTGGACGCTTGCTGTCCTGTGACATCGGACTTGGGGCGCGCCATGACCCAGTGGGGGGTGACTCAGGAGGCAATCCATGTCGTGCCCAACGTGGTCGACACCGAGCGCTTTCAACCTGCCCCCATGGAAACACTCTCAGGGGTGCCTGTGGGGCAAGCCAGAAGAAAGATGGAAGGACACGGCGTGGAGAAATTGCTCCATGTGAGTTCCATGAATGACGACCAAAAGAACATTTCAGGACTGCTCGAAGCCTTGGTCCCCACCTTGGAAAAGCGGCCGCGTTGGACGGCCACCTTCGTGGGAGGAGAAACCGCCAATCTCGGGACATTCCAAGCCTGGGTAAAGGCCAAGGGAATGGGCGACCGCATCACCTTCACAGGTCCTCTTTCCTCTGAGCTGGTTGCTGACCAAATGCAGCAGCACGATGTGTTGATGCTCAACAGCCGCATCGAAAATTTTCCGTGCGTCCTCCCCGAGGCTTGGGCCACGGGGCTTCCCGTGATGAGCACCGATGTCGGCGGCATCTCGGAGCATTTGCCCAAAGGCATTGGGCCACGTGGCTTTCTGCTGGGGCCAGAGGCCAATGTTGAGGAATGGGATGCAGCTTGGACCCAAGTCGCGGGCGCGGAATGGGACGCCAAAGCCATGCGAGATTATGCCATGGAGCATTTCAGTGTGGATGCCGTCGCCCAAGCCTATGACCGGGTGTACCGCCGAGTGCTCAAGGCCTGAAGGCCACTTTTAAAGGGTGGGGCAGGTCAGGTCAGATCAAGTCCAGAAGCGATTCGGTCCCAACGGGCCGGCGCACTTCAAATCCTTCTCCGTGCTTGAATCCAGCTGGACGCCCCATGGATGTGGCACGTCCACGCACATGGTCCATGAATTCAGGGGAACTGATGGGGGTCTCGGGCTCCGTGGATTGCGGGTCGTGGAATTGGGAGGCATAGGCCATCACCGCCTTGAACTTGGTTTCCAGATGTCCTTCAATGTTGACGACCACGTCTGGGACACGGTCCTGGTCCTGGATGAAATGGTACACCGCTCGGGGGCGCCAGGGCATTTCCGGTGCAGCCTCCGAGCCTGTCTCAATTTTCACAAGCCCAGACAGAAATGCCGCACGGGCCACTAGGGCCGCAGCCCTTCCATGGTCGGGATGTCGATCGTTCAAGGCGTTGGCGATCACCACCGAGGGACGAAACCGACGGATCGCAGAAATGACCTTCCGCAAACTTTCGTCGTTGACTTCAAAAAAACCATCCGCAAGCCCCAAGTTTTCACGGTGCGAAACCCCGAGGATGTCTGCGGCAGCAGCCGCTTCCGCTGCACGAATCTCCGCCGAACCCCTGGTGCCAAGTTCCCCCCTCGTCAAGTCCACAATGGCACAGGACTTGCCTTCCGCCGCAAGTTTGGCCAAGGTTCCACCTGCGGACAATTCCACATCGTCGGGGTGGGCTCCAAACGCCAGAACGTCCACGTGTACAGTTGAATGGCTCATGGCCCAAAGGTACTCCGCCGCTCCCAAGGCCCGAAGAGCGCTTCTTGTTCTCGCATTTATTTCACTCGTCCCAATATTTGGGCCCTCTGTTCCCCCTACCTTGTGAAAGCGTTCAATGAACATCGCACCAACGCACGTGGTTGTACCAGGCAACCAAAAGGAATTCCATGGACCAATCTTCATCTCCAAACCGTGACGTACTGGTTCTGGGCGCTGGCTTTGCAGGACTCGCCACGGCAACGTATTTGGCCAAAGCCGGCCACCGCGTCCGGGTGCTGGAGCGCCACGACACCCTGGGAGGCCGTGCACGGAAGTTTCAAGCGGAAGGATTCACCTTTGACATGGGGCCCAGTTGGTACTGGATGCCCGACGTGTTCGAGAGGTACTTCGCCGACTTTGGTGCCGATGTGAATGAGGAAATGAATTTGGTTCGTTTGGATCCCTCCTACACGGTTTGGTTTGACGATGGGCCGCTGCAAATTCCAGCCGGATTGAACGCATTGGCCACTGTCTTCGAATCCATTGAAACAGGTGCAGGCAAGAAGCTGCGCGACTTCATGGCGGAAGCGGAAGTCAAGTACAACATCGGCATGAGCAAGTTTGTCACCAAGCCTGCCCACAACGCCCTCGAGTTTGCGGAATGGCAAACCGTGGTGGACGCCACGCGCCTCTCCTTGTTCACGTCTTTCAGCACCTTCGCCCGCAAGCATTTCTCCCATCCCAAGCTGCTCCAAATCATGGAGTTTCCAGTGCTTTTCTTGGGGGCCAAACCCGAGGATACGCCCGCGCTTTACAGCTTAATGAACTACGCCGACACCTGCTTGGGGACGTGGTACCCCATGGGCGGCATGAATGAAATTGTACAAGCCATGGTGCGCGTGGCAGAACGACAAGGCGTTGAATTCCAATGCAATGCGGAAGTGACAGCCATTTTGGACGAGGGCTCAAGGGCTTCGGGGGTGAGGTTGGCAGACGGCACGACCATGGAGGCGGCGGCCGTGGTGGCCACCGGCGACTACCACCATGTGGAGCAAACCCTGCTTCCCGCCAAATGGCGACGCTACGACGAGGCCTATTGGGACAAGCGTACCATGTCCCCCAGCTCCTTGCTTTACTACGTAGGGCTGGACACGAAGGTGCCCGAATTCCAGCACCACAACCTGTTTTTCGACACCTCATTTGGCCCCCACGCCACCACCATCTACGACAGCCATTCTTGGCCCGTCGATCCACTGTTTTACGTCAGCGCCCCCTCGCGCACCGACCTGTCGGTGGCGCCTGAAGGTTGCGAGAACCTCTTCTTTCTGATTCCACTCGCCCCGGGCTTGGAAGAGCAAGGGAATGAGCGAGATCGGTACTTTGAGGAGATCATGACGCGTTTGGAAACCCATCTGGGCCGGGACCTGCGTCCCCATGTCGTCTACTCGAGGAGCTTCGCCCACCGTGAGTTTGAGCAAGAGTATTCGAGCTACAAAGGCAATGCCTACGGCTTGGCGAACACGCTGCGCCAAACCGCGTTTTGGAAACCAAAAATGCGCAGCAAGCTTCCAGGATTGCACTTCGCAGGTCAACTCACCACACCAGGCCCTGGGGTTCCCCCTAGCCTGATTTCAGGGGAGGTTGCTTCAAGGGAGACTTCCAAGTACCTGCATCGCCAAGGCATCCTCCCTGAGCCTGCATCGCAAGTCGATTTGTCCGTTGAACATGAACACGCTTCGCGCGGTTAATTTCCCGTCATGGACGCTCTGAAACTTTACGACGAGGTCGCTTCGGAATGTGCGAAAAGCACCACCAAGGCCTACAGCACTAGTTTCTCCCTGGGGATTCGCTTCTTGGCGCCATCCCTGCGCGAAGCCATCTACAACATCTATGGTTTCGTGCGCTACGCAGATGAAATTGTGGACACGTTGCATGGGCCGCAACAATCGGCCATGTTTGCCCGATTCAAAGAGGACACGTATTGGGCACTGGAACACGGCATGAGCAGCAATCCGATTTTGCATGCATTTGCCCAAACCTACAAGACCTACAACATCGAGCAGGAGCACGTCGACTTGTTCTTGAGGTCCATGGAGTGGGACTTGGACAAAACTGCCTACGACCGCGAGAGCTATGAAGACTACATCGTGGGATCTGCAGAGGTGGTGGGCTTGATGTGCTTGCACGTCTTCGTCTTTGGGGACAGAGAAAGCTATGAGCGTTTGTTGCCCAATGCGAGAAGCTTGGGCGCTGCCTTCCAAAAGGTGAATTTTTTAAGGGACCTGAAGGACGACTTTGAAGACAAGGGCCGGATTTACTTTCCTGGAGTGGACATGTCGGCCTTCAATGCTGGCGCCAAAATGAAAATTGAAGCGGAAATTGCAGCTGACTTCCAACATGCCTACCATGGCATCGTTGAGCTGCCCAAAGAAAGCCGACTCGGCGTTTACGTGGCCTATGTCTACTACCAGCGCTTGTTCCAAAAAATTGCGGCTTTGCCCTCCAACCGCATCATGAAAGAGCGTGTGCGGATCCCCAACCGAAGAAAAGCCACTTTGTTTGTGGGCTCCTACTTGCGGCACAGCTTCAACCTCCTCTGATTCGAGATGAGCGGCACGTTGCGCTGGGTCTGGACTGTGTTGGGCATCGCATCGTGGTCCCTTGCCTTCTCGCAATCTTCTCCTTCCATGCTTGCCGAATGGCGGTCCTTCTACCGGCAGGCAGCACAGAGTGAAACTGCAGGCCCCATGGCCCAATCCATGGCGACGCTTTGTGAACAGAACCCTTCCAATGCACAAGCCCGCGGCTTCCATGCCGTGGCTGAATTGATGCTTGCGGAAGAAGCTTGGAATCCAATGGACAAACTGCAGCGCTTCAACGAATGGAAGCCTGTGCTCGAAGCCGTCTTGTCGGAGTTGCCCCGCGACCCCGACATGGCCCTGTTGCGCCTAGGCGTGCAACAACACGTGCCTGTTTTTTTGAACTACAGGGACGACATGGTACAGGACCAATCCATCGTTCAACAGGGACTCGACAACCACCATTGGGCCAAGGATCTCGAGCACCAACTTTTCGTGCAGGAAATTCTCCTGTCCCTTGACGCCCCTCCAACCAAACCCATTCCCAAGCGATGAATCCCAAGACGGAATGGGTCGTCCTTGTCGACCCCGAAGACCGCCCACTAGGCACCATGGAGAAGATGGAAGCCCACCGCTTGGGGGTGTTGCACCGTGCCTTCAGCGTGTTTGTATTCAACAGCAAAGGCCATCTGTTGGTCCACCGACGGGCGCATGACAAGTACCACAGTGGAGGTCTATGGACCAACACATGTTGCAGTCACCCAAGGCCTGAGGAAGATGTGGTCGATGCGGCCCAAAGGAGGTTGATGGAGGAGATGGGCTTGCGGTGCCAACTGGAACCCAAATTCTCATTTGTCTACCGTGCCGACTTGGACCACGGTATGATAGAGCACGAACTGGACCATGTCTTGATTGGCTACAGCGACGTGCCACCCGTGCGCAATCCAGAGGAAGTCTGCGAGACGCGGTACATCCCCATTCCAGCGCTGGAGGCGGACCTTGAAGCCCATCCAGAGAAATACACTGCTTGGTTCAAAATCTGCTTCCCCGAAGTGCTGACCACCCTTTTGCACGCATGAGCCATTCTCAAGTTGTCGTCATTGGAGCAGGGGTCGGAGGACTGGCTACGGCGGTACGTCTCGCAGCACGAGGCAGGACCGTCACCGTTTTGGAATCTTCTGACGAGGTGGGCGGAAAACTTGCCGAGCATGTGGAGGCGGGGCATCGGTTTGACCGAGGCCCTTCTCTCTTCACCATGCCGGAATTGATGGAAGAACTGGATGCGCTGGTGCCCGAGGATCTTCCAGGCAGACCTGCCCCCTTTCGTTACAAAACCCTCGACCGAAGCACACATTATTTTTGGGAAGACGAAGACGAACCGCTCATCGCTTGGACCGACACCCAAAGGATGGCGGCCGAGATGGAGCAGCGGTGGGGCGTGAAGGCTCAAACGGTCATGGACCACCTCCGAGGAAGCAAGGACGCCTTTGATTTGACACGCGGTGTGTTTTTGGAACGAAGCCTTCACGAGCGTTCCACCTACCGCACGGGTGCCGCATGGAGGCTGCTTTCCAGGATTTGGAAGCTGCCCCTTTTGGGAACCATGGCCCAACACAACCGAAGGAAACTAGGGCATCCCAAGCTCGCGCAATTCTTCAATCGGTACGCGACCTACAACGGCAGTGATCCCCATCGTGCGCCAGCGATGCTCCACGTCATTCCCCACTTGGAGCACGGCATCGGCACTTTTTTGCCTGAAGAAGGCATGCGCGCCATCCCCCTTCACTTGGCGGGTCTCGCCCAAAGTTTGGGGGTGCGGATCTTGACCCAAACTCCTGCCGACCGCATCCTTCACGATGGGACCCGGGTCACCGGGGTCCTGGACGGCCATGGCGTGGAGCACCCCGCTGACTTGGTGGTCAGCAACGCCGATTTGCACCCAACCTACCGTCACCTTCTCCCCGACAGGAACCCCCCTGAACGGATCCTCGCACAGGAGCGGTCCACATCAGGCGTCATCTTCTATTGGGGTGTTCGCGGCACGCACGGGGACTTGGGCCTTCACAACATCTTGTTCAGCAAGGACTACCAAGAAGAGTTTGCGTCCATCGCCCAAACGGGAAGTCCTGGGGAGGACCCCACCGTGTACATCAACATCACGAGCAAGGAGCTTCCCAAGGATGCACCGGACGGACATGAAAACTGGTTTGTGCTGATGAACGTCTCCGCCGACCCCGCGCAATGGGGAGAGGAAGCTGTGGCCAACCTTCGAAGCCAGGTGTTGGAGAAAATCCAACGCACCTTGGGCGTCCGGCCTGACATTGTGTGCGAACAGGTATTGACCCCAGGAACCATTGAATCGATGACTGGGTCATGGCGAGGGGCCCTCTATGGTGCTTCAAGCAACTCCACGGCAGCAGCTTTTCTTCGGCACAGGAACCGATCCACCGACCTCCGTGGCCTTTACTTTTGCGGTGGCAGCGTTCATCCAGGAGGAGGCATCCCATTGTGTTTGCTTGGAGCACGAATCGTGGACGAACTTGCACACCAAGACGCATGAGCTCTTCTTCCAACCTTTCATCCACGTCACCCTGGTACCGCGCTCCCCTGACTTGGGGGATTGTGCTGGTGGTGTTGCATGTAGTAGGTGCCGTAGGTGTGGCTTTGGGCCATGCCGATCTCCTCTTGCCCTTCACTCCACTGAATTTGTTGATTTGCGCTGCCATTGTCATGTCGTTCACCGGCGATGAGAGTCCCTGGAGATGGTCCTTGACCATGTTTTTGGGATTTGGTGTGGAAGTCCTCGGAGTTGCCACAGGACTCCTCTTTGGCGACTACAGCTACGGAAGGGGGCTTGGCCCGCTGGTGTTGGATGTCCCTTTGCTGATGGGCGTGCTTTGGTGGCTTTTGCTGCTTGGCAGCCACCACTTGTCAGAACGCGTGCTTTCAAGGGGGGGGAAGACGGTGTCTCCTTGGTTGCGCGCGGCCGCTGCGGCCACTTTGATGACTGCCCTGGACGGCATGATTGAACCGGTTGCCATCCGCGCAGGATGGTGGACTTGGCATGCAGGATTCATCCCTTGGACCAACTACCTCACTTGGTGGGTCGCCGCCTTTGGGCTGGGCATGCTTTGGCGCGACGTGGACGATTTGAAAACAAACCGACTCTCAGGTCTGTTGTTGTTGGTGTTCGCTGGCTTTTTTGCCACCCTCAATCTTCTTCCTTGGACCTTGTCATGAGCTTTCTCTTTCCCACCTCGATTGCATTGGTCACCTTCTTCGCCATGGAAGGCGTGGCTTGGTTGGCCCACAAATACTTGATGCACGGCTCCATGTGGTTCTTCCATGAAGACCACCACAGCAATGGCCCTGGATTCTTCGAGAAGAACGACGCCTTCTTTTTGATTTTCGCCATCCCCAGTGCGTATTGCTTTGTCACTGGCAGTTTGTACGCCGATTTCAGGTTTTGGATTGGCACAGGAATCGCCCTTTACGGCGTGGCCTACTTTTTGGTCCACGATGTCTTCATCCATCGCCGCTTCCCGTGGTTCAAGCGCACCCAAAATGCGTACCTGATGGCCATCCGAAAAGCCCACAAAGTCCACCACAAACACCTCACCAAGGAGGACGGCGAATGCTTTGGAATGCTGTTTGTCCCGCCGCGTTACCTTCGTGAGGCGCGGAAAGCACTGCGCAGCCAACAGCAACGCACATGAGCGACTGGACGTATTTGTGGGTCAATCTTCTCGTCCTTTCTGTGCCTTTTGTGGCCAGCTTCGACCGCCGTGTGGAGTTTGTGAAGGATTGGAAGGCTTTTTGGCCCGCCTGTCTCTTGACCATGGCAGGGTTCATCGCTTGGGACGTCTGGTTCACTTCGCAAGGCATTTGGGGCTTCAATGAGGCCCATTTGATGGGGTGGCGTTTGTTGGGTCTCCCCATTGAGGAGTGGCTCTTTTTCATCACCGTCCCCTACGCCTGTGTCTTCACCTACACCTGCTTCAAAAAGTACCTTCCCATTTCTCCACTGGGCCTTGGCCATCGGAGTTTGACCACGGCCATGGCCGGATTGTGCATAGCCTTGGCCTTGGGATTTTCTGATCGGGCATACCTTGGATTGACCAGTGGGCTTTGTGCCGTGTGGTTGGTGGGGACCTTGGTCCGTTGGAGACCGTGGATGGGGCATTTTTGGTTTTCCTATGCCGTCTTGCTTGTGCCTTTTGTCATCAGCAATGGCGTGTTGACGGGATTGGATTTTTGGTCTTACCCCGTGCTTCACAACGACCCAGCCATCATCGTCGACCACATCGTGTGGTACAACAACGACCACAATTCAGGTTGGCGTGTGTTCTCGATGCCCGTAGATGACTTGCTCTACGGCCTTCTGCTGATTGGGGTCAATGTGAGCTTGTTCGAGGCCTTTTCTGCCCGAGGCAAGAGCACTGTTCCCTCCCAAACCTAAGCCCCATTCAGGGTCATTTACGCTCGAGCTGCACCGTGACTGGACGGTGATCGCTCAACTCCACATCGTGCGTTTGATGGCTTCTGGCGTGCCAAAGTGTGTCCGCCAACACCCCGTCGATACGGAGTCCTGGCAAGGCCCCAATGTGGGTTCCTTGCCACCCGAATTCCCCCGCCGCAAAGGTGTCCGATACACGGCTTTTCCTCAGGCTTCGCATCGCGTAGGACATGGGGCTGTCGTTGAAATCGCCCGCCACAATCACAGGGTACGGGCTCTCTTCTATTCTTCGCTTGAGCCCTTGCACTTGGGCGGCCCGTGCTTCATAGGCCTGAGTCAACAAGCCCAAAAGACGCACCCCCTCCTCCCTCGAAGGCCCATCCTCCACAGCCTCGTAATCGGCCTCACTGAAGTAGAGGCTTTGCAGATGCACATTGAAAATCCGCACCACACCTCCTTGAGTCTCGACATCCACTTGCACCACGCGACCTCGACCGGCTCCTTGGGGGAACATCCAGGTGGACCAGTCTTTCACTGGCAAGTCAGTCACCACCGCGGGGCCTGCCCCTGACGGCCAAGCGAGCAACTTTCTGGACGGCATGGTCCATGAAAATCCAGCCTTTTGCAACATGGCCCTTCCATTCAAAGGAAATTCCTGGAGGCACCAAATGTGCTCCTCCCGGTCCATCAACCACTGGGACAATTCCCGACGGGTCTCCTCCCCCTTCAACCAGCCGTATTCGTCCAGTCTCCGCACATTGAAGGACAGCACCCCCAAACCCTTGTCGGCATCCTCCACAGGGGTCGTGCCCGAGCCAAGGGAGAACACCAGTGAAAAGGAAGGCCATGTCAGGCACAAGACAAGCGCAGGCCCCACGGCGCGCCACCACTTGAAGGTCACTGCCCGGGCGATGGTTCCTGCCAAAAGAAGCCACCAAGCCCATCCATAGGTCAACCCAAAGGGGGACAACCAAGGCCACCATTCAGGAGAAACCCGAACGGCCAACTCCCCTAGAACCAGCAACGTCATGCCAGCCCAAATCAATGGCGAGGCTGAATCCAGCCTTCGGGATCGGTTCGCATCCTTTTTGTCCACGGTCAACGTTGGCTTTGGTCAAACAAAAAACGCTTGTCCTCTGGCGAAAGGTGATCGTACCCATGCTTGGAAATCTTGTCCAAGATGGCGTCCAAACGTGCCTCGCGGTCCTTGCGGTCCGCATTGTATTCATCGTCTGACATCGGGGCCCTTGACGCTTCTCGTTCTTTGGCGCGCCAGCGGTTGCCCGTGGAGGCTTCAAACCGGCTTCGCTTGCGCTTGGGGATTCGGATCGAACGAGACGCCAAAGCATCGAGCACCCATTCCAACCATCCCAACAACTGACGGCCCTTGCGCTCTTGTTGCACCAAAAGAACCCCAAACAACGCCCCCCCCAAGTGGGCCACATTGCCTCCTGGATTGGTCCCTTGGCTCAAGCCAAAATAATCGAGCACCACATAGCCCCAGAACAAATGCTTCAATGCCACGGGCCCAAACAAAATCAAGTTGAACCGTGCATCAGGGCGCAATGTAGCTGTGGCACCAAAAATGGCCATCACCGAGGCGGAAGCTCCCAAGGCAAACACGCTTCCATTTTGCATGGGCCGAAAGCCATTGCTCAACAAAAAATAGGCCAACCAACCGGCCAAGCCGCCGGCCAAATAGGTGCTGAGCAGCCTCCTTGAACCCACCTCAGCATGGTACAGCCTGCCCATCCAGAAGAGCAACAACATGTTCATCGCCAAGTGCCATAGCCCTTGGTGTGCAAACATGTGGGTCAAGACGCTCCATGGCCTCAACGCGAGCGTCTCCAGCCGCCATGAGGTGGCCAAGGTCCATGCCCCCTCAGAAGGAACCAGGGCGGACAAAACTCCCCCCATCAAACGGTCGCCCAGTGTCAATGTCATCAGCACAAAAAACACCACCACATTCATCCACACCAAACGGGTCAGCATGCCTCCTTGGGCCCAAATCATTTTCACCTTCTCCAACATGATTCAATAAAAATGTCCACGATCCTGTTGCCATCTCTTCAGCAGGAAATAACCAAACACCATCCCTCCAAGGTGGGCAAAATGGGCCACATTGTCTCCTGGGCTGTTTTGCAACGCAAGCAGAAGTTCAATGGCACCGTACCCCATCACAAAGTACTTGGCACGGATGGGGATGGGCGGAAAAAGAAGCATCAGTCGCGTGTTGGGGAACAACATGCCAAAGCCCAGCAACAGCCCGAAAACAGCCCCACTCGCGCCCACCACACGGCCAAACACCGCCTCGAGCACCCGCGCGCGCATCATGGGACTTGCCGACGAGGAGACAAATTGCTCCGACGCTGGAAAGAAGGTCCCGAACTCGGCATAAAACTGAAGTCCCAAGACCAATTCGTGAAGCAAAAAAGCACCCAAACCGCATGCCACGTAGTACGTCAGAAATCGCTGTGGACCCCACACACGTTCAAGTTGTGACCCAAACATGTAAAGGGCGAACATGTTGAAGAAAATGTGACCCAGATCCCCATGCATGAACATGTGGGTCACCACCTGCCAAGGTTGGAAAAAGGGCGACCCCGGGTAGGTGCCTGCCAAAAGTGGGATGGCCGTATCTCCAATCAACCCAGCCGCCACATACATGAGGACATTCAAGATGATGAGGTTCTTGACTACTTGTGGTACTTGTTGCAACATCAGAGGAAAGGGGTTTCAAGGTCCGTATCGGTCAACGTCACCATGGTGGACCGGCCCATGGGGTCCACATGAGGCTGCTCGCAGGCCCAAAGGGACTGAATCAAATGGCGGCGGGCTTCGGGTTGGAGCCTCGCGGTGCTGGACATGGCCGCTTTTTGTGCCCATGCTTTGGCCCATAGGGCACCTCGGTTCTCCGTGCCTTCCCAGAGCCCATCGTGGTAGGTGGCGAGGACAGCGTCCAATGCCTCACGGACATGGGTTTTGAGGTCGGCAGGCACCGCCTTCAACTCCACCGTCGTCTCGTCCACTTGGGCCAAGTCCATCCCCATCGAAGCCAGCACTGACTTGGCTTCCACAAGCGCCATCACCTCCGCCTTTGTCAGGGTGATCTGTTCCGGCAGCAACAGCGCTTGAGAAGCCACATTTGGCCCAGATGGTTCTGTTTGGACGAGGAATTGCTCAAACAAAATCCGCATGTGTGCACGGCGCATGTGGACCATGGTCAGCCCTCCATCGGTGGGGACAATCAAGTACTTCCCCTTCCATTGAAGCACGTCGAGGCCGTTGGCTTCAGGGCTACCTTCAAAATCGGGCTGAGGAGATTCTTCTTTAGGTGGTTCCTCCCCGGGGGATTCCATGACCTGGTACAACTCTTTCCACCCCTCGCTCGAAGGACGGCTCCATCCTCCGTGGGCCTCCCCCATGCTGGGCGACGAGGAACGGCCAGGCGCTTCAAACGGGTTGAAATGAGGGTTGACCCTAATTTCTGGTTCAGGCACCATGGCGCCTGGCTTCAAATGTGGGATTTGCAGTCCGGCGTCGGCATCGAAGTCGATGGAGGGGGCGACATTGTGGGCGCCCAAGCCTCGCTTGACAGCCGATTTGACAATGGCCAGGAGCGGCTGCTCCTCTTCAAATTTGACCTCGATCTTGGTGGGGTGGATGTTGACATCGACACGTGTGGGATCCACCGTCAAATACAAAGCGTACAGCGGATGTTGCCCATCGGCAATGAGCCCTTCATAGGCACGAAGGATGGCCCGATGCAGCAGACCATGCTTGACAAAACGGCCATTGACAAACAGGAACTGCTCTCCGCGGGAACGCCTCGCAGAATCGGGCTTTCCGACGAACCCCTCCACCGTCACCACATCCGTCTCCTCTTGCACTGGGACAAGTCGTTCGTCATGCTTGGGCCCCAAAATGCCCACGATCCGCTGCCGCAAGGTGCCGGGCTTGAGCTGAAATAGATTGTTGCCCTGGTGCGTCAGCACAAATGCCACATCCGGATGGGCAAATGCTACCCGTTGGAATTCATCCACCACATGCCGCAACTCCACGGCGTCCGACTTGAGAAAATTGCGACGGGCAGGCACATTGTAAAAGAGGTTCTTGACGTGGAATGTCGAGCCCACTGTCCTGGCTTTGGGCTCCTCTGAAACCATCTCCGAGCCATGGCAACGGATGGCAACGCCCACCTCGGCCTCCACTTGACAAGAGTGCACTTCCACCTGGGCGATCGCAGCAATGGACGCGAGGGCTTCCCCGCGAAAGCCTTTGGTGGCCAGTGCGAACAAATCTTCCGCCGTGGACAATTTGGATGTGGCGTGCCGGGTGAAGCACACCCTCGCATCCTCTGCGGACATCCCCGCTCCGTTGTCCAAAACTTGAATGGAAGTCCTTCCGGCATCCAAAACGTGCACTTCCACTTGGGAGGCGCCTGCATCGACCGCATTTTCCATCAGTTCTTTGACCACAGAGGCGGGCCGCTGAATCACTTCGCCGGCGGCAATTTGGTTGGCCACATGATCGGGCAGCACATGAATGGTCTGGGTCATCCGTTCGATTGCATGAATTGAAGAAAGTTGGTGTAGTTCTGGGCATCCACCCAAAGCACCGCTCGATAGGTCAGATACACCAAAACGATGGCCACCAAAGTCGCACGACCTGCCGCCATGCGGCCGGCACGAACGGATGCAGCCCTGCGGGCCGCGCGCCCCTCACTGTCTCTTCCTCCCTGGCGAAACTTGATGGTTCTCGGACGGTCAGACGCACCGAGAACCTCCTCTTCCACCCGTCGTTTGCGTTCCTCCCATTCAGAGCGAACACCGGACAAGTGGCGGGACTTGAAAGAGAACGATCGCGGGGTGGTGCGAACGTTCCGAAAAGGGCCGCGAAGCTTGGGCGCTTTCATCTACTCGAAGGTACGGAGGGTCAACCGTGCGATTGCTCAAATTCCGTCAACACAGAATCCACATCGCGTCCACCATAGTGGGCCAGCACCAAGCGAACCACACGTTCCACACTGGCGTCAGGACAAGATGCTCCAGAGGTCACCAAAACAGTGGGCGGCTCACCCGTGTGCCCCAAAAGGGACGGAAGTGGCTGGGCCGTCACACGGATTTCCTTGGAGTGGATGTCAAAATGGTGCACTCCCTCTTCCTTCCATTCCAACTCATTTCGAACAAAAAATGTGGGCAGAGCCTCTTCGCACAACTCGACCAAGTGGGTGGTGTTGGAGCTGTTGTACCCGCCCACCACCAGGGCTACATCAGCGCCTCCGGCATTCAAAGCCCCTTGGGTCGCACTCTGGTTGTCGTTGGTGGCGTAACACAAGGTGTCTCTCGTATTGGCAAACTCCCCCTTGGTGTCTGCATCCACGGCCTGCTTCACGCGGTCCGCAATGGCCTGGGTGTCGGAAGCGAGCATGGTCGTTTGGTTCACAACCCCCACCCTGTGCAGGTGTTTCTGTGGATCCAGCCCTGGAGTAGCTCGCCCTTCAAACCGTTGCCAGAAGCCCTCCACGTCTCCACGGTCGCCTTCCATCCATGACGCCAAAAACTCTGCTTCGTCGGCATTTTTGACCACCAAGGCATGACCTGTCTCTGCGGCATGGGAGAAGGTGGCACGGGTTTCTTCGTGGGTGGGTTTGCCATGGATGACCACGGTGTATTCCTTGCCTCCCAATTGTGCGGAACGCTTCCAGACCTTTTCCACAAACGGACACGTCGTGTTGTACTTCTGTACATCGATGCCCTTCGCCACAAGGGTTTGTTCCAACTCTATCGTGGCTCCAAATGCGGGAACAATCACCACATCCTCCGGCTGAAGGTCTTCAAGGGGGACAAGTTGCTTGCCCATGGTGTCTTGCAAGAACCTTACCCCGCGGCTTTGCAGGTCGGCATTGACCTCGGGGTTGTGGATCATTTGGCTCAAGAGAAAAATCCGCTTGCCTTCATTCTCGGCAATGGCTTTGTAGCTGATTTCAATGGCGTTTTCCACCCCAAAGCAAAACCCAAAGTGACGCGCAAGTTGAATTCGGACAGTGCCAAAGTCCAATACGGTCGGGGAAAAGTCCTGTTTCCTCGGGTCCAGCGCTTTGCGTCTTGCCTTCACCCGTGAAATGATGGGGCTGCGGTAAAAATCTGGGATGTCGAAGCTACGCATGGGTCAAAAATACCGCTCTCTGCCGCAACCTTTCACAAACGACCATCGTTCACTTCAGAAGTTCTGCACGAGAAAGAACAAAGCATTGCGCCCGGATGGAAACATTGGACCTCGTCCAATGCTGGGGTTCCCAAAGGAGGCTTCGGCCTCCTTTTTTTGTGCCCCAATCATGGCGCGTGTCGGTCCCTGCTTTTGGCCAACCCCTCGGCATTGTCAAAGGCACGCCTCAGGGCATCGTCCCACATGGCTCCGGAACGACGCGCCACCCGGCGAACATCGGCCACGATTTGCACCTGCGTGGACGTTTGGAAGCTCAACACATCCAGGGCCAAACGCTGCACCAACACCGATTGCAATTCGGGTGCGTACGCGAGAAAAGGCCAATCGCTGGATTGAATGGAAACGTGGATCCGTTCTGACGCACTGAGCCATTCCAACGTCCAAGCATCCAAGGCCGGCACCACCTCTTGGCAATCTTCCAAGCCCACTTTCATGCGCCATTCAATCGCCTGACGCACCCACTGGGCATTGGCTTCCCCATGGGCTGGCCATTCAGGAGCACCAGCACAACACGCCCAGCACCACGGACCCCAGAGCCAAAGTGTGCTCCAACCCATCATGTCAAAGTTGGATGTCAGCTTCAACAAAGCAAATGCCCAAGCCCTTTAGGCCCTCCAGCAGGGGGGCATAGTACACACGGGACATTGGAACCTCCACCCCTGTGGTTCCAAACGTTCCCTCCAGCATAGGCTTCACTGCCAAGGCCATGGGCAAACCGACGGTGTCGCTCATGGCCGTGAAGGTGCTGTTCTTTCCCTCGAGGCAAAGGCTGGAGGTTTTGGCCTTGCGCTCCCCGTTTCGTTCATAGTCAAAGCGGTGCCACATCACAATCATGTCTCGGTCTTCGGGACGCAACACCCATTTCTCCGTGACCAAGCCTTCGATGATTTGGGCCGGCGTGCCATGGACGCTGGAAGGACCATTGTCCCCATCGAACAGACCCAGCCATTCCAACTTGGCCAAGGAAGCCTCCATGGTCTGGGTCGCCTTGGCGAGGGCCTCGCGGACGGAAGAAACGTGTTCGAGGGAGGCAGGAAGGAACGTGCGCGTCCAATCCGCCCAAGAAATGCCCTCTGGCCAGGTCAAAGTCGCGTCATCGCGCACCATGCCCAACTGCACAAGGACATCCCATGCTTGGCAATATCCAGCGCTACGGAGGGTTCCACGCACCAAGGTCTGCACATCGTGCAGGCCATACAGCTCGCGGTAGCCAAGGGAATCGCGGTTGGGGTATCCATCGTACGCCCTGCCATCCACCTCAATGGGCGTCAAGGCTTGAAAGGTGCGATGCGGAGGTACGACGCGGATGCGGCCTTGGTCCAAAAAGGTGGCCGAGCCACCCTGCCCTGCCAAAACCACATTTCTTGGGTTCCAACTGAGCTTGTAGTGCCAGGGGTTGTCGTCGGAGGCAGGGGCTACGAGCCCACCACAGTAGGAGGCAAATCCAATCATCCGTCCTCCATCAGCACGAATCTCGTCAATGATTTGCATGGCACTCATATGGTCCAGACCTGGGTCCAGCCCCATTTCATTCAACACCAAAACACCAGCTGCCCGCGCATCTGCATCCAGTGCCTTCATTTCAGGGGAAACGTAGCTCGGGGTCAACACATGCACCCCCGAGGCGATGGCGACGCGCGCCACCTCTACATGCATAAAGGCCGGGAGCATGCTGACCACCAAGTCCGCTTCAGCGATTCTCCTGTCGCGGTCGCTCTTGTCGTCCGCAAACATGCGAAAGGCATGTCCATTGGCATGCCCTGCCACCTTGTCCTTCGCTGCTTGCCCATCCAGATCTCCCACGTGAATCTCCCAATTTTCTGTGGAGGATTGTGTCAGCAAATGGGCAATGAGCGACGAACTGCTTCGCCCTGCACCAAGGACCAAAATCACCTTTGGATTGTTCATGGTGTGAAGGTAGCAAGGCTCCTTTTGGCATGAACCTTGTCTTTGAGGAATGATTACCTTCGGCCTCCACCTCTTTTTGTCATGAAAACCATCCCCTTCTCCACCCCTTCCTCTCTGAGGTTCCTTCTGGTTTTGGTCGCGGTCATCCTGGCCGGCTTGACCCTTCCCAGTTGCAATGGCTCCAAAGCATTCGTCAAGAGGGCGGGCAAAATGGAAGAAGCGGGCATGATGCCGCAAGCGGCCAACCTTTACTACACAGCGGTGATGAAAAAGCCCACCAACATCGATGCCCTGGTGGGGCTCAAGCGTTCAGGACAAGTTGTCCTTGGACAACACATCGCATCGTTTGACGAAGCGGTGACCTACCACAACCGAGACGCTGCCCTAAAGGCCTGGCACGACGCTGAGGCTTGGCATAAAAAGCTCACCGACGTGGGGGTTGCGTTGTTGTTTCCAGAGGCCAAACGGGCCGCCTATCAATCTGTGAAAGATGCCCACCTCGACGAGGTGTACCGCGCCGCCAACCTTGCTTTGGAACAAGAGGCATTTGGGGAGGCCTTGACCTTGTTGGATGAAATCCTGGCCCTGGATGCGGCATACCTGGACGCCCCTCAACTGCGCAACACGGCATATTGCGAGCCCCGGTACCGCAGCGGCATCGCCGCCCAAGAAAACGACCAATTGAGAACTGCGCACAAACATTTCTCCGAAGTGGTGGACACCGATGCAGGCTACCGAGATGCAGGACAACGGCTGACAGATGTCCTGGAAGAAGGACGCTTCACTGTGGCGTTGATGGCATTCAAAAATGGTTCCAGTCGGGTCAATGTGGAGGTCAAGCTGCAGTCCTTGGTGGAAGAGGCATTGATGGCCTCTGACGATCCGTTTTTGAAGGTGGTGGACAGGGAGAGCTTGGCCATGATCTTGCAAGAGCAAAGCATGGGCCTCAGCGGACTGACCACGGGTGCGGATGTTGAAATCGGCAACCTCTTGGGGGCGAAGGCGCTTTTGAAGGCCACCATCACGACGTGCGACCCCCGGCAAAGTCGACTCAACAGGACCTACAAGACTGGATATGAAAAGTACCGGGTGGAAAGAGTGAACGAGGAGGGCAAGAAATACTACGAGACCAAATACCGCCAGGTGCAATATGGCGAGTTTTTCCAGGAGGCTTCTGTTGAAGTGGCATGCACGTTCAAGTTCATCAACACCACAACAGGCGAATTGGTGTCCACAGAAACGGTGTATGGACGTGCATCGGACAACATCCGCTACATCTCCTACGGCGGCAACAGCACCAAGTTTTTCTTGGGCGGCAGCACAGGAGCGAGAACAGGTTTGTCTGGACGCGCAGACCGCGACCGCATGATGGCCGGCAGGCGCTCTTTGAAAAGCTCCGATGCCCTGACAGAGCAGGCTTGCTTGCAAATCGCCGAGCAGGTGCAGGGCAGCGTGGAAAGTCAATTGCTCACCATCATTCCCTGACAGCATGCAGCGTTTTAGGTGGCTTTGGATTTTGGGTGCTGGATTGCTTGCAAGTTGTGCGTCCAACCAACCCGTTGTGGCCCCTGCCCCTGCATGGGTGTCAGAGACCCCTGTGACACCCGGATACTATGTTGGCACAGGGGCAGCGAACAAGTTGGTGCACGCCACCAATGCGCCTGCCGTCGCCCAGCAAAGCGCCCTCGACAATCTTTCGAGAGAAATTCGCGTGCAGGTGCAATCCACCTCCACCATGAAGACCTTGCAGGTGGACGGCTGGCTCACGGAGTCCTTCTCACAGCAATCCAACAGCTCCACCCAAGAAGATTTGGAGGGGTTTGAATTGGTCGACTCCCATGAATCGGCGACGGAAACATTCGTGTACTACCGTTTGAGCAAAGCCAAGCATGCCCAAATCCAAGAAGCCAAACGCCTGGCCGCCGTGGACCTCGCATTCGGACACTTGGCATCTGCCATCGACGCCCGCAGCGTTTCCAATGTCCAACAGGCCGTGGATGCCTCCATCCGGGGACTCGACGTCATTCGGCCCTTCATGGACCGCCCACTGTTGCACGTTGCATCGGACGGCACTGAAACGGCGATCGCGCAGGACTTGGTTTCGATGTTGGAAGGTTGCGTGGCAGGACTCTCCTTGGCCTCGGCCGACAGCAGCCTGACCCTGCGCGTGGGCAACTCCTTCAGAGGCGAGGCAGAAATCACGGCCCTTTTGGATGGCAGGCCTGCGCCCAATGTGACCTTGACGTACCGCTACAACCGAGGGCAGTTTCCGACCCGAGGCGAAGCCGTCACAGATGCCAATGGCGTGGCGCACATCGTCCTTGAAAAATTTGAGCCCGGGATGACGTCCACCACCCTCGAGGCGAGGGTGGACCCCATGGCCTTTGTCCAAGGATTGGCCCTGATGCATCCATTCCGACAGGCCGCCCAAGGGTTGCAAAGCCCGCCCTTGAGGCTGCGCGTCGAGCTTGCCCCCGTCGAAGTGGTTTTGACGGTGGAGGAACGTGGGTTTGGCAAAAAACGCGACCAAGCCATGCTCGCCCCCGCCCTGAAACAAGCCCTCCAAAAGAGCCACGTGCGCTTGGTCACTGCTGAGGAAGCCTCTGAGGAAGCCATGGCTTTCCTTGTTCAAGCAGACGCTCGCCCTGGAGGGGAAGGACAGGGATTCTACACCGTCTATGTGGACCTCGTCGGCACGGTGACCAATGGGCAAGGCCAAACTGTGTTCACCCAAACATTGACCCAAATCAAGGGCATCCAAATGGACCTGCCTAGGGCCACCGACAAGGCCTACCAAAAGGCGTCTTCAAAAGTCCAAGAGGATTTTGTGCCAGCACTCATTCGACTTTGGCATGGTTTCTGAGCAGGTACATCCAGAAAAGAGAACTACATTTCCATCAAACTTCTATCCATGACTCTACGCAACATCCTCCCCCTGGCACTCCTATTGGCAGGTACAACCCTTGCCGGATGCAAGGGAGGCAAATCCATCACCCCCAAGCAAGCCGGGGAAATTGAAATTTTGGAATACTGCGCCAGTGAGGACCACAAAAGCGACAAAGACCACTTCAGGGCTTCGGCCACTGGAGAGAGCATCAGCCGAGAAACGGCCAAGAAAATGTCGCGATCCAATTGCGAGTCTGCACTTGCTCGTTCGATCAATTCCACCATGGAGATTGTGACCGACAACTATGTCAACAGTTCCAAATTCAACAATGTGGAGGAAGTGACAGAAACCTTCAACGACCTGGCACGCACCGTTGTGAACCAGCAACTCTCTGGAGCCATCACTGTTTGTGAACGCCTTACCCAAAAGGCGGATGGCAGCTATGTCAGCTACCGCGCCATTGAATTGTCAGGGGCCGAATTGGTGTCGAAGTACAACGAGCGTTTGTCCCAAGACGAGCGCATCCGTGCCGAGTACAACTACGAAAAGTTCAAAGAAACCTTTGAAGCCGAGTTGGCCAAGCAGCGCTGAGCCGCCATCAACCAACCCTGAAGGAGCTGCCGGCCATCGGCCGTAAGGACGGATTCAGGATGAAATTGCACGCCTGCAACGGGAAGGGTGTCATGGACCATCGCCATGACCAAGCCCTCGCTGTTGCGGGCGTTCGCATGCAGACTGGACGGCATGGATGCCTCCTGGACGACCCAACTGTGGTAGTGGCCCACCTCCATCGATGATGGCAAGTCATGCCACATGTTCATCCAAGGGGTGAGGTCCGTTGGAACATGCTCCCACGAAACCGTGGTTTGCCTGCCATGCAAAGGTGACACCAGGTTCAAGAGCTCCCCACCAAGTTGACGTTGGATGGCCTGCATGCCCAGACATACCCCCAAAACTGGCACATGACGTTCCATGGCAGCGGCCAACACGTCAAGCAGTTGGGGGTGCTCCTC
This sequence comes from uncultured Flavobacteriales bacterium, assembly GCA_963933635.1. Classification (GTDB taxonomy): domain Bacteria; phylum Bacteroidota; class Bacteroidia; order Flavobacteriales_D; family Sanyastnellaceae; genus UBA11663. The sequence goes on along the minus strand of CAWVVM010000002.1, from coordinate 84,114 downwards.
TGGCAATCCAGGACCAGGGGATAGCACCAGAGCATCGGTCCTGTCCCAGAAGACCTCTTCCCACTGCCCTTCTTGCACCACATGCACTTGGGCACCCAATCGCTCAAGGTCATGGACCAAGTTCCACGCAAAGGAGTCCAAGCAATCGAAGAGGGTGACGCGCATGCCTTAAGTTTGGGTGCACACAAAAGTACTTCATGAGTTCTCGCATCGACACCAACCAAGCAGCCCAACCTGTCGCCGCATACAGCCAAGCTGTTCGCGCAGGGGACTTGCTCTTCGTCAGTGGACAAATTCCATTGGATCCCCAGACCAGCACCCTGATCTCTTCTTCCATGGAAAGCGCCACGGCACAATGCATCGCCAATGCAGAAGCCATTCTCAAGGCAGCCGGATGGGGACTGAACAACGTGGTGAAAGTTTCTGTTTTCTTGACCACTATGGACGACTACGCAGAGATGGATGCGGCCTACCGAAAGGCCATGCCTTCCCCCTTTCCAGCAAGGGAAGCCGTGGCGGTCATAGCGCTGCCAAAAGGGGCAAGAGTGGAGATCTCAATGATTGCCTCAAAGGTTCAATAAAGATTACGTAAAACAATGTTTTTCAACAAGTTCTTATACTACATAAACCCACTCAACCTGTTCAAAAAGGACAAAGAAGCTGGGTTGAATTTGCGCATGATGCACGGCATCAACAAGGTCAGTTTTCTCGCCTTTTTGATGTGCCTCGGGGTCATGCTCTACCGCTGGTGGGCACGGTCCTGATGGCGCACGGCTGTCCGCTAGAACAGGAACTTCCCATCTGAACCTCGGGCCTCGAGTTTGAGGTCCCGCAACAACGCGGACTTCACGTTGAGCCGCAACGAGAAACTCTGACGGACCCCGAAGGGAATCCAATTGAAGCTGAACTCCCAGCAATGCAAGTCGACATAGAAGTTCAGGTTGGTCGGCGTGAATTCCCGACGGGCCACATCGTAGCCGGTCTGTACATCCAGCTTGTGTTTGCCATCAACCTTGACACTGCCCCTTGCCGACAAGGCATGCGTCACAATGCTGGTGTCTCTCTTGGAGACAGCGTTCCATTGCCGCGTCAAGTTGACGTTGTAATCCATCCGGACATCCCAAGGAGTAGTGGACTCTGTTGAAGCTCGGAAGGACGTGCCTACGGCCCCCGTAAGCCGCTTCAAACGCAACAACCCTCCGCCCTCCGTAGCCAACCATTGGTCCACTACACCGCCCGTCAGCGAATCCCTCGCGTACGCCGAATGGGTGGCATTCAAGTTGAGGTTGACACGGTCGAACAAGTTCGTAAAGGCACGGGTCTGAAAATCTGACAAACGCAACGAATCCGCCACAAAGTTGTAGGAGCCTGAGGTGTTCAAGTTGTCCAGAATCTTGATCTTCCGCAACTCTCCCGTCTCCCGTTGCGCCACTTTGGCTTCGATGTTTTGTCCCAAGCCAAAGGTGACTGAACCCGCCTCCCGCGCATCCCCAGGCACAAACCTTCCAAGCGCATAGGGGTTCCAAGAGATGTCCTCTCCCCCAGAGATGAGGGTTTCGCTGCGCAACCGCTCAGGGTTGTAGCTCAATCCAACACTTGGCGACAGGACATGTCTGACGGCTTTGAGTCTTCCCTTGCCCGACGTGTTGAACATGCCGTAAAAACGTGTGCTGGCAGACACAGAAAGCCGCCAGTCATTGGCACTTTGGTAACCTCTGACAGTGTCACTCTCCACTGCTACACTGTCCATTCCGATGGGCACCTCTGTCAACTCCAAAGCAGAGAAAGCATCGAACTGATTGTAGGTGAATGTAGGTGAGATTGAAACAAAACCTATACTAGAACTTGAAGATAACTTGGCCCTATGCTTCAATCCGTTACGAACATCTAATAAGCCCCAGTCTCTCGCCCCAAAAACACTGTCGGGTGCTTGGATTGTGTTCTCCATTTGGGTGCTGTAAGTGACCGCCAAAGCATCCAAGAAATCAGATCGCCCCGCCTGCAAGCCCAACAGCTTGGCCAAGCTTGTGCGCTGCATGTTCAAGGAGATCGAAGGCAAGGTCACCCGAACATTGCCAGAGTTGGAATTCTGGCTGTGGCGAGCACTGATTGTGGCTGAAAATGGGGAGCGTGGAATCTTCGCATTCCATTGCAGACTGGACTGGAAGGTGTTGCTCAAATAGTCTTCTTGGCTGCTGTTTAGGTTTTGCTGGAAATTTCCCGAGGAGCCAAAGTTGACCGATGCAGTGAAGCGCGTGTATGGCTTTGCCCTCGGATCTTGGGTGTGGTTCCAGCGCAGGAAGAAATTGTTGGACAACCCAAAGCCTGACGTGCCTGCAAAACCCTCTCGCTGCCTCTGGAAGCTCATGTTGAAACCGCCTTGGCTACGGTAACGGTAATTGTAGTTGGACCCAAGACGGGCGGCCCAGCTCCCGCCTGTGTAGATGTCGGCCAAGAGTTTGGCATCCCAATGGTCCCCGAGAGGCATGTAGTAGCCAAGGTCTTTCAAGAAAAAACCCAAGTCACCTCCATCTCCGTAACCGGGAAGCAAAATTCCCTGGCTCTCTTTCTCTTGCTGGAGCGGAAACCAGCCAAAAGGCAAGGCCAAAGGGGTAGGGATCTTCCTGAATTTCAAATACAAAGGCCCGCTGACCACCTTTTCGTTGGGAACCATGATGGCTTTGGAGAGGTGGAAATGGAAATGCGGGTTGTCCGCATCGCAGGTGGTGAACTTGCCGTCACGCACGTGGATGGATTCGTCGGGCTGGCGCTTGGCTCGGCCCGCGTGAAAGACGATGTCGTCCTCCTGGGTGACCGCCTGGCGGCTCAACCCCTTACCTGTGGCGAAGTTGTAACACAATTCGTCCTGGCTGAACGACTGACCATTGTCGTCAAACACGGGACGCCCAACCCAAGCCCCCAAGCTGTCTTTGGTGCCGTAGGCGCACACTTCGTCATCGTCGAGGTGCAACACGATGCGGTGCGCCGTCAACGTCATGCTTCCCCGCACCACTTTTGCGTGACCTGTGAGGTAACCAAGGCCACTGTCCACCCTGAAACGGATGTCGTCTGCTTCGTATTCCACCACTTCCTCAACTTCCACCACTTCCTCAACTTCCTCAACTTCCTCAACTTTCATCCCCTCATCGGCCGGAGAGCCGCTCTCTGACTGGCCCCAGAGCATTGGATTTATCAACATCCAAAAAAGAACAACAGCACCCGCCCTCATGACGCGCAGCACGGGGTGAGTGGTATGTTTGAGTACTGGCATGAAACAGCGTCCAAAAGTAGCCAAACAACGCGTCTTCGCCGCTTGTGTTGCCCTCGTGGTGGCTTGCGCGGCATTCTCGCCTTCACCACCCACCATGGTGGTCGTGCTTGACGCAGGGCACGGAGGGAAAGATCCTGGCAACCTTGGCACGGGGCGCTACCCTCAAACCGAGAAGGACGTCACACTGGAGGTTACACTGAAATTGGGTGCCTACATCGAAGAAAACCTGCCGGAAGTCAAGGTGGTGTACACACGAAAAGACGACAGCTATCCGGGACTTCGGGACCGCGTGAAAATCGCCAATGAAGCGAAAGCCGACTTGTTCATCTCCATCCATTGCGACGCCTTTGCCGACCAAGGTGCCCGAGGTGCAGGCACCTACGTCATGGGCATGCACAAATCGCAGGAAAGCCTGCGTGTGGCCATGCGCGAAAATGCTTCCATGTTCCAAGAGGAAGGCTACGAAGCCAACTACGATGGATTCGACCCCAACGATCCCGACACCTACATCGCCCTTTCATTGCGGCAAAACGTGAACCTCGATGTCAGTTTGACTCTCGGCGCGGCCATCCAATCTCAATTCAAGAACCGAGTCGGCCGAAAGGACAGGGGTGTCAAGCAAGCAGGTTTTTATGTGATTTCCTACACGACCATGCCCAGCACCTTGGTGGAGTTGGGGTTTTTGACCAACCCCGACGAAGAAGAGTTTTTGCAGTCGGAGCAGGGGAAATCGTACATGGCTTCGGGCATTTACCGCGCCTTCCGAGACACCTACCTCGCGAACCGAATCGAGTCCGAAACTCCCGAAAAGGAGACGACGACGACACTCGTGGAGCCCTTCACTTCCGACAAGGACATTTGGTTTGGCATTCAGATTTTGACAACTGAAGCCAAGTTGTCCTCAGATTCTGAAGAATTGCGGGGACACTCACAAGCCAAGGCGTACATTCGTCATGGCTTGCACAAGTACGTGTTGGGACGCCACCCCCACCCTGACCAAGCTCATTCGGCGAAGCTGGCGCTGCGCGCGGAGGGTTTTGAAGGAGCGTTTGTGGTGGCTTTTGAGGGCGAAACCCAAATCCCCATGTCGCGTGCCCGTGACTTGTTGAATCTCCCACTGCAGTGAATACACTTCGACCAGAATTCAAAGTAGGCGTCCTTGTCGTGGCGGGCATCGTCCTGCTCGTGCTTGGGGTGAACTACTTGAAGGGATTCAACCCCTTTGCGAAGTCCAAAACGTACTTCGCAGTGTACGAGAACATTTCTGGTCTCGCAGTGAGCAACCCCATCCTGATCAATGGGTACCAAGTCGGCCAAGTTCGCCGCATCGAGTTCTTGCCAGGCGGCGGCGGAGAACTCCTCGTAGAATTTGGCATCGAGAACCAAGACATTTTGTTCCCTTCCAACTCTGTGGCCATGATCCACAGTTCCGACTTGTTTGGCACCAAGGCGATTCGGATTGAAAGGGGCGATGCGGCCAACTACGCTGCCCCAGGAGACACATTGCTCGACAATGTGGAGGACGACATCGCTGCGCAGGTACAAAAGCAAATTGAACCCCTGCAACGAAAAACGACAGATTTGATCCGAGGAGTTGAAAAGGTGATTGAAAACATCGAAAGCATCTTCAACAGCGAAGCCACCAGTCAACTTCCGGCAGCACTGGCAAGTGTGGAGCGCAGTGTACAGTCGCTTGAGAACACCGCCGCCAATTTGGACAGCACGGTGGCTGAAAACCGATACAACTTTGGCAAGGTCATGTCCAACGTCAGGTCGCTCACCAGCACCCTGAACGCAAGCAGCGGCGATTTGACGAATGTCATCGAGAATTTTTCTGACGTCAGTGACTCCTTGGCACAGATTGAATTCGCGTCGACCATGGCCCAGGCCAACCGAGCCTTGTCGGATGTCGCGAACATCACTTCACGAATTGCAGCTGGTGAAGGTTCACTCGGGAAATTGATCGCAAACGACAGCCTGCACAATGGTCTTTTGGCCACCAACACCGAGTTGCAACTCCTCTTGGACGACCTTCAGATGCACCCTTGGAAGTATGTGCAGGTGAACCTCATTGGACGAAAGCCCAAGTCAGAGTTTTCCCGAAAGGACCTTCAGCGCTTGCGCAACATCATTGAAGAAGAAATCGTAAATCAAGAAAAGGGTTCTGCCCCAAACGATTGAGTCTCCCATCATGATTGCCCAAATCGTTTTTGCCGTTTGTTTGGCCATTGGCATTGGCCTCTTCGCCCGCAGGGTGAGCTTTATCCGCCGCAACATCTTGCAAGGACAAAGTATCGACCGCAGCGACCGACCGTCGGATCGATGGAAGGTCATGGCACGTGTTGCCTTGGGACAAGGAAAGATGGTGACCCGACCTGTGGCAGGCATCATGCACATCTTGATCTATGTCGGGTTTGTGTTGATCAACATCGAGATGCTCGAAATCCTGTTGGATGGATTGCTTGGGACGCACCGTGTTTTTTCCTTTCTCGGCCCCTTTTACAATTTCCTAATTGGCATGTTTGAGGTGTTGGCCGCCTTGGTGGTGTTGGCTTGTGTGGTTTTTTTTGTGCGCCGAAATGGCATGGCCATCGCGCGTTTTGGTTCTCCGGAAATGGGCGGATGGCCCTCCTTGGACGCCAACATCATTTTGATCGCGGAGGTGCTGTTGATGTTTGCTTTTTTGAGCATGAACGCCACGGACCACATTGCCCAAGGCAGGGGCTTGGACCATTACGTTTTGGCGGGGAGCTTCCCCGTGAGCCAATTCCTAGAGCCCCTTTATCTGGGATTGAACGATCCCTCACTTGTTGCTGTGGAACGCGGCATGTGGTGGTTCCACATTTTGGGGGTGCTTTGCTTCTTGGTCTATGTGACCTACTCCAAGCATTTCCACATCCTCCTCGCCTTCCCCAACACCTACTTCAGCGACCTCACCGCCCAAGGGTCGATGGACAACATGGCTGCGGTCAAGAAAGAAGTCGACTTGATGATGGACCCCAATGCGGATCCCTTCGCGGCCCCTGCTCCAGACCCTGATGCTGCCCCTGTAAAGTTTGGGGCCAAAGATGCGCCGGACCTCACCTGGAAGCAGTTGATGGAGGCCTACACCTGCACCGAGTGCGGACGATGCACCAGTGAGTGCCCTGCAAACCAAACGGGCAAGCTCCTCTCCCCGCGCAAAATCATGATGGACACCCGTGACAGGATCGAGGACATCGGCAAGAAACGGGATGCCAATGGCGGCGTTTGGGAGGGCGATGGAAAGACCTTGTTGGGCGACTACATCACGGAAGAGGAACTGTGGGCATGCACCTCTTGCCAAGCCTGTGTGCAGGCATGCCCCATCAACATATCCCCGATGGGCATTGTGTTGGACATGCGCAGAAGCCTGATCATGGAAGACAGCAAGAGTCCGGAATCCCTGACCAACATGTTCAACAACATCGAGAACAACGGAGCGCCGTGGGCTTTTCCTGCTGCGAACCGCGGAGATTGGACCCACGAATCCTGAACCATGAGTCAATTTCAAGTCCCTACCCTCGCCGACCTCAACGCTCAAGGGAGCACACCCGAAGTTCTGTTCTGGGTAGGTTGCGCAGGAAGCTTTGACGACCGTGCCAAACGAATCACCAAAGCCATTGCCCGCATCCTGCATCATTGTGAAGTCCCATTTGCGGTGCTTGGAAAGGAGGAGAGCTGCACGGGAGATCCTGCAAAGCGGGCAGGCAATGAGTTTTTGTTTCAAATGCAAGCGGCCCAAAACATCGCCACCCTGAATGGCTACGGCGTCAAGCGAATTGTCACAGGATGTCCGCATTGTTTCAATGTCCTGAAAAACGAATACCCTGAGCTCGGTGGAACGTATGAAGTGATGCACCATACCCAATTCATTCGGGATTTGATCGACCAAGGCCGGTTGAAGGTGGCGGACGGCAACCCTTTCAAGGGCAGGCGCATCACCTTTCATGACCCCTGTTACCTCGGGCGGGGAAACGGAGAATATGCCGCTCCGCGCGAGGTCCTGAGCAACCTCGATGCCGAACTGGTCGAGATGAGGAGGTGCAAACAAAGTGGCCTCTGTTGTGGCGCTGGTGGTGCCCAAATGTTCAAGGAAGCCGAGAAGGGTGCCCGAGAGGTCAACCATGAGCGTACCGACGACGTCCTCGACGCCAACCCTGAAGTGGTGGCAACGGGCTGTCCCTTTTGCAACACCATGATGACAGACGGTGTGAAAAACGCGGAGCGCGAAAGCTCCATCGAAGTCAAAGACATTGCTGAATTGATTGCAGAAGCTGCCGATTTGCTGCCTTCTACCTGACCCCAAATTGAACCCAACACCCCCCTACTCTATGCTTCTTGAAGGAAAAGTAGCCATTGTCACAGGAGCCTCCCGAGGCATCGGCAAAGCCATTGCCCAACAATTCATTGCCCAAGGCGCCTCAGTCGCCTTCACCTACCGAAGCTCAGCAGAGGCCGCCAAAGCACTTGAAAAAGAACTCAGCGCGAGTGGCGGCACTGCCAAGGGATTCCAATCCGATGCGGCAAGCATGGCCGACGCGGAACGTCTGGTCCAAGAGGTAGTGGATACCCTCGGGACGGTGGACATCGTCATCAACAATGCAGGCATCACAGACGACACCTTGCTCATGCGCATGAGCGAAGACCAGTGGGACAGGGTCATCAACATCAACCTCAAGAGTTGTTTCAACCTCACCAAGGCTGTCCTGCGAACCATGCTCAAAGCACGGTCTGGGTCCATCGTGAACATCTCCTCCGTGGTTGGCGTTCAGGGGAATGCAGGCCAAGCCAATTACGCCGCTTCCAAGGCAGGCATTTTGGGCTTTACGAAATCCGTGGCTTTGGAGTTGGGAAGCCGAAACATCCGCTGCAATGCCATTGCCCCCGGATTCATTGAAACAGAAATGACCGCCAAGCTCGACCCCGACACTGTGCAAGGATGGAGAGACGCCATTCCGCTCAAGCGAGGAGGATCGCCAGAGGATGTGGCCAACCTGTGTGTCTTCCTCGCCAGCGACATGAGCTCATACATCACCGGACAGACCCTCTGTGTCGATGGAGGGATGATCACGGCCTGATTCAGCATGGCCCTTTCTGACCTCATCGTTCAAGCCGAGCCCTGGCAATGGGCCACTTTGGGAGGCCTGTGCGTGGTTTTGACCGGGCTGCTCTACGGATGGGGTGACGACCGACCTCCCCCTCCTTGGCTTCTCGCCTTGTTGCGCTTTGGCTCCTTGGCCATTTTGGCCTTTTTGCTGCTCGAGCCCATGCTGCGAAGCACCACAGAAACCATAGAATCTCCTACGTTGCCTGTGTTGGTGGATCAAACATCTTCGCAATGGATGGGCAAGGACAGCTTGGCGCGGCGCCTTGCCTTGGATGCCTTGGTCAAGGATCTTCCTGAATGGGGGGATGGGCAAGGGTGGGATGTGGAGCTCTTTGGCTTTGACCGGGAGTTGTCTTCACTTGAAGCTTCCGACTGGGACCCCCGCGGCAAGCGCACCGATTTTGGATCGGCATTGGAGGGCATACGGGACCGCTTCATGCACCGCAATGTGCCTGGGGTGTTGGTGGTGACGGATGGCCTAGCCAATCGCGGTCCTGACCCAGAATACAGCGCCTCCAAGCTCCAGGTTCCCCACGTATTTGTTGGCACCGGAGACACCGCTTTGGTGGCTGACCTCGATTTGGCGCAGATCCGCACGAACGAGGTAGCCTATCTGGGCAACACCTTTCCAGTTGAAATCACTGCACAAGGCCGAGGGTTTGAGGGCGTTGCTGTGGAGATTTCCCTTCACCACCAAGGAACCCAACTCGGCGTTCAACATTGGACGCCAGCGCACAGCTTCAGCAGCAACACATGGACCGTTCAAGTGGATGCCTTGGAGGCAGGAACCATGGAGCTTGAAGCCCGCATTCAGCCGAGCAACCCCGACAACGCAAGGCCCGGTGAATTGACGCTCGCCAACAACCGAAGACTGGCCAACATCGACATCCTCGAGAGCCAACGCCAAATTCTCTTTTTGGCCAACGCCCCTCATCCTGATCTGGCAGCGTTGCGCGCAGCAGCTGAATCCAATCGTCACCAAGAAACGCAGATGCTCTGGCTGTCCGATTGGACGCCAACCGCCACATTGCCTGAGCACGACGTCTTGGTCCTTCATCAGGTGGAACCCGATCTCATGCCACCAGGGTTGTCCCGAGCGGTAGCGAAGAGCTCAGCACTTTGGATCTGCGGAGGCCATGACACACCATGGAACTCTTGGGGCGAGAAGGTGGTGGGGTTTGGCATCCAAAGCGAACCCTTGATCACAGAAGCCCGAGGAAGAACTGTGCAGGGTTTTGACCGCTTCCCCTTGCCAAAGGATCTCTCTGCCATGATGCAACTATGGCCTCCACTCGCCTGCCCAACGGGCTCCTACGCAGTCACACCAGCTCTGCGCGTGGCCCTTGACCAAAAGGTGGGGCCGGTGGACACAGGCTGGCCGCTTTGGGCCGTCTGCGAGCACGACGAGCAACGGGTGGCCTCGACCCTTGGCGAAGGCTTGTGGCGTTGGAGAATCCAGGATTTGGCCCAGCACGATGGAAACAGTTTGGTCTTTGACGAATTGGTCAACCACACCCTGCAGTACCTCAGCAGCAGGGACGATGTGAAACGGCTCCGAATTCGGGGACCCGAGCGCTTGGAAGAGGACCTTCGTTGCCTGTTCAGGGCAGAAGTGTATGATGTGTCCTTGACGCCCACCGTTGAATCGGATGTGAACTTCGAGCTCCTCCTGCGCAATGGGAAACCCACGGGGCATCGGTTCGTGCCATCACCTCGGGGCGCCGACATGGCCTTGGATCTGGGATTTCTGCTGCCAGGCGTTTACGATTGGACCGCCTCGTGCAAACAAGGAGGAGAAGACCTGGTGGAGAAAGGAACCCTGGTCGTAAATGCCGTCCAAGCGGAAGCCAGCCTGTTGCCAGCCAACCACGGACTGCTCCAGCGGATGGCAGATCGTTCCAATGGAACCTATCTCGGTGACCTGAACCGGGCGGAAGACGTGGCCTTGCTTCGCAATGTCTGGCGGAATTGGAGCCCAGGTTTGGATGCCCAAGATGTGGTGCATGCCTCTTCTGAACGGCTTCCGCTTCACGCACAAACTTGGCTCCTCTTTGTCCTTCTTGGCCTGTTGACCACAGAGTGGATAATTCGGCGCGCGAGTGGCGGGAGGTGAGTACCTTCGCCGCATGAATATGAACGCCTCCCCTGACGACCGCCGCCGACTGCGCGGCCTCCTCGTCGCTTTGATTGTCTTTTTGCCTGTGGTCTTCCTCTGGGGCTCCTTGACAGTAACCATCCCATCTGGCTATGCTGGATTGACCTTCCACACCTTTAGAGAAGGGGTCGATCCCACAGAAGTGCCCATGACAAGTGGGTTTCATCTCAAAGCGCCCTGGAACAAGGTCTACAAATATGAAGTCCGACAAACCGAACAGCTGGAAAGCCTAGAAGTCTTGAGTTCCAACTTGCTCAAGATCAACATGGAAATGACGGTCTTCACACAACCGGTATACGAGAAGCTAGGATATCTGGAGACGGAGCGGGGACGGAACTACGAGTCCGCGGTCATCCGTCCTTCCATGCGATCGGTTGCGAGAGAGGTCATCGCCAAATATTTGCCCGAAGAATTCAACACCACCAAACGCGAGCAAATTCAAATTGAAATCCAAGATCAACTCAGCAAGAAATTGGCCGCCAACTACGTTCAGCTCAACGATGTGTTGATCCGCAACATCCAGCTGCCCAAAACGCTTGAACAAGCCATCGAACGCAAGCTTCAGCAAGAGCAAGAGTCATTGGAATATGAATTCCGCTTGGAAAAGGCACAGAAAGAGGCCGATCGTTTGCGCATTGAAGCCGCAGGGATCCGGGACTTTGAGGAAATCATCTCAAAGGGACTCAGCGACAAGTTGCTCAAGTGGAAGGGCATCGAGGCGACCAAGGAGATTTCCAAGAGCAACAATGCGAAGGTGATCATTGTAGGAGGAGGAGATGCAGGACTGCCCATCATCCTCGGCAACCAATAAAACGCAAGAACTTTTCAATTCTTGCCAACGAAAACGACCCGCCAAATGGCGGGTCGTTTTGCTTTTCGTCATGCCGGTCAACCGGCTACCAAGACTTACTTCGCCACAAGCACACCGAGTTCTTCTCCACGCTTCATCGCAGCGAGAACACCAATCTTACTGATGGTGCGGATGGCCTTTGCAGACACGCGAAGGGTCACCCAACGGTCTTCTTCTGGGATGAAGAAGCGTTTCCTCTGGAGGTTGGGGTAGAAACGACGCTTTGTCCGGCGTTTCGAATGCGAAACATTGTTTCCCACCAACACTTTCTTTCCTGTAATCTCACAAACGCGGCTCATGGCTCTGAATTTAGGATTGCAAAGAAACAACTTTTTCCTCAATCCTCCAACCTAAGACGGCCTCCATTCTTGATGACTTCATGCAAATGCGTCAAAACCCGACGTGAGGCCCGTTGGACAATGCGAGGGCGTTGAGAACCAAATCGATGGCACCATGCCGTTGCCCCTTCGGGTCCGGCGACAGCCATCCACACGGTCCCCACAGGTTTAAGCTCGGTACCGCCAGCAGGTCCTGCTACACCAGAGGTGGAAATCGCCCAGGTCGTCCCCAAAGCTCTGCGGGCGCCGATGGCCATGGCCTTCACCACAGGTTCGCTCACGGCGCCATGGTGCTCAATGTCGCTGGCGTCAACGCCCAAAAATCCAGTTTTCACTGCGTTGTCGTAAGCCACAACTCCCCCCACAAACGAGGCACTTGCCCCGGGAATCGCCGTGAGCATGGACGCCACACTGCCCCCGGTGCAAGATTCGGCAGTGGCCAAAGTCCCTCCTCGGGAAGAGAGCAATCCCAGGACAGCCGCAGCAATGTCGATGTTCCCACGACCTACCACATGCTGGCCGGCCAGCTCCATGAACGTCTCCACTTCAGCGTCGAGAAAGGTTTGCAGTGCCTCTTTCTCGCCCGAAGGCCCCTTCACCCCCAAGCGCACTTTCACTTGACCAGGAGAAGGCAGATAGGCCAAAGAAATCCCCTTGGAGGACAGCGAAGCCTCCCATGTGGCCACCAAAGCGGCCAATGATGATTCGCCAATGCCGGCGGTCACTACCGTTTCATACAAGTTGGCGGGAAGTTCAAAATGCGCCTTCAAGCGAGGTTGCACTTCATGGGTCATCAAGCCCTCCATTTCGTAGGGCACACCTGGCATGCTCACGACGACCTTGTCACCATGCTCAAACCACATGCCCGAGGCCGTGCCCAAGGGATTGGGCAGGACGGTGCATGACTCGGGAAGCATCGCCTGCAAACGGTTGACTTCAAGAAAGGGGACGTTGCGCGATTCGAACCAGGCCTGAATGCCAGATGCGATCTCTTCGTGCATGACCAGCTCCGTACCGAAGTACTCCGCCAACACATGTTTGGTCAGATCGTCTTTTGTGGGGCCCAAACCTCCTGTCAAGAGCACTGCATCACTCGATGCCAGTCCACGGTCCAAAGCATCGCAAATGGCCTCTGGCGCGTCGGAAACAACCTCCACCCCCCCCACGACCCAGCCATCCAAGGTCAGGTGTTCACCCATCCAAGCAGCATTGGTGTTGACCGTCTGGCCGATCAACAGTTCATCTCCAATGGATACAATTTGAATGCGCATGAGAACCAATTATGGGGTCAAAAAAAGCGGTGCCCAAAGACACCGCTTTCAAAGGTCGTAGGAACATGCTTGCCATGCGCCCAAAAGAGAAATTATTGCACCGCGAGTCGCACGATGGTGCGCTGCGCTCCCTGCGTCAGTTCTACGAAGTACATGCCCGCAGGCAAGACACGAACGTCGAATTTTTCAACGATTCCTGTGGTCGTCCAGCTCATGTGCTGACGCCCTTCCACATCGAGCACGCGGACGTCGTGGGCACCAGGACGGTCAATGACCAACTCTGCCCAAGCCATGGATGGGTTGGGATAGAGCTGAACTTGACCAGGCTCGAAGCCCTCAGCGACACCCACCCAATCTTCAAAGTCAATGTCGGTGCATTCGTCCAAATCCAACTTCGGAACGCGCAAGTGCACCATTTCATTCAGGTCCACCGGATCCAAATCTCCTCGCACATGCAAGCCTGGTTCAAAATCACGTTGGTACACAATCTCGAGGTGCTCATCCACGTCAGGGGACATGGAAGCAAACACTGCCTCGTACAAATCAAAGTCCACATCAGGTGTCAAATCACAAGGCGTGTCGGTGTTCCAGCTGTCACCTGAATCCTCTGAATTCACCACAAAAACGTGGCGGAAGTTTTGGAGGCCACTGTCATGGGTTTCCATGACGGCCGAGTAGCTGACAAACAAATGACCACCTTCATCTGATGCAATGCTTGGGATGGAAGCAAGCCCTCCGCCGTAGTCTGCGATGTCGTCCAAAATGTCCAAGGTGCCATTGCCATCGTAATCCAGGGCCCCCGCGATGGTGGCAGTGGAATCCTCGTCAAAATCCGGACGCCAGTACTCCAACAAGTTGGTGCCTGGAAAGAAGGAATATTGGGTGTCGATGGTGTCGGTATCCGCCACAAACATGCCGCCAAAGGTGCAATGAACGGTGCCGCTGACGTCCACGTGGATGTCGCCTGAACCGTCGGAAGTAAAGAACTCCTGGGTCAAGCCATCACCGTCGATGTCCACCCCCAAAGAATCGGGAAGACCTGCGTCAATCTGGTACAAGTCGACAGGGAAGTCCACCAAGGTGTGGTACTCCCAGTTGTCCCCTGCGTCCTCTGACACCATCACAAAGGAATCGGCCAAATTGTTGAACACCGCAAAGGCCACCACACCATCACGTGCATGGATGGCGTAGGCGTCTCCACTGAACCCAACAAATTGGGTGCTGTCAATCTCAGGGAACGTCATCATCTCCCAGTTGGAACCGTAGTCGAACGAACGGTAGTACAACAGGGCTCCGTCTTGGCCTTGGTAGGCCGCATTGGGATCGTCGCCTGCATTGCCGATCGGTGTGGTCACGCAGATGAGGTGAATGATCTCATCGTTGATGCCGCCCACAGCCGCGCGTGGCCAAAGGTTGCCGAGAGGCGTCCCCAAGTCGTTGATGGCACCTCCTGGGATCGTGGACTGCAACCACTGCTCCTGACCGGCAGGGCTGGTCATCATCACCAATGGCGCCGTAAAGTCTCCACTTGCTTCGTGGGTAATGACCACCTCGGTGCCATTGCCCATGTGCAAAATGGAAGGCCATCCCACACGAACGTCCTCGAGGCGCTCCAAAGGCTGCTCTCCCCAGAGTTCGCCGTCGTAGAAGTTGTAGCCAGTACCACGGTCGTCAAAAGCCCCCGTTTCGAGGCTCTGGGTCCATGCTGCACTGACGGCATCTCCAGACCCCGCCATGCGGTCGTCAATGGATGCGTTGGACTGCAAATCGTACTGCGTGATCCCAATGACCTGACGCTCGATGACCAATTCGCGGATCACCTCGTGGGTGGTCTCCGACGTGTAGGTGCTGTTGATCGGCGCCATCGGGCGCTCAGAGCCATCATGGGCGTTGTGCAAAGCACGAAGCGTGGAGGTCCTGCTCGATTCAGGAATCTGAGGCGTTTGCTCCAACTTGTGCTTCTGGGCCATCGAAGGTGCTGCCATGCCGAGGGCGAGGGCAAAAAAGACAAAATGTTTCATCGTAAAGGTTTTGGGCAAATTACCCCCTACACCACTGAACACCAAACGAAAGAAATCAACCCTTGGGCAACGTGGCCAAAATCGTTTCACGGCCTTTCACCTTTTGGTCCAAATCCACATGGATGTCGGCATCCAAGGGCAAAAACACATCGATCCTGGAACCAAACTTGATGAAGCCCACCTCCTCTCCCAATTCCACTTGCTGCTCTGGTTGAATGTACCAACGGATCCGCCTTGCCACGGCACCGGCAATCTGCCTGAACAGGACGGGACCGCGGCTGCCCTCGATCACCAAGGTGGTGCGTTCATTTTCTGTGCTGCTCTTTGGGTGCCAGGCCACCAGGTACTTGCCGGGGTGGTAATTGGCATGGGTGACCTTGCCCGCCATGGGCGCCCATTGGACATGCACGTTCAGCGGACTCATGAAAATGCTGACTTGGATGCGCTTGTCCCCCAACACCTCCGACTCTTGCACCTCCTCAATGACCACGACCTTCCCGTCGGATGGACAAAGAACCTGTCCCTCCTCCGCCACTGGAAATCGCTTGGGCACACGGAAAAACTGGGCGACCAAAAACACGTCGACCGCGGCCAGCGCGCAAAGCAGCCAAAAGACCCATTGTGGAGCCCCCAGGCCCCACCCCAAGGCCACCATCCCTGTGCCTAGGGCCACGGCCAATGCAATCAATCCATATCCTTCTCTGTGCAATGTCATGTTGTCAAGTTTGGGCCACGAAAATGCACCACAAGAGCGCATGCACGGGCGCGGCGAACAAAAATCCGTCAAAACGGTCCAGCACGCCACCATGGCCGGGAAGCAATGCGCCGCTGTCTTTGACCTTGGCCAGCCGTTTCACGCGGCTTTCCATCAAGTCACCGCATGTGCTCAAGGCTCCGGCCAAAAGGCCCAAACCCAAGCCCATGGGCCCCCACCACATGGCGGCGGCCAGGCCCGCGGCCAGTGCCCCAACGCCGGCACCTTCCCACGTCTTTCCTGGGCTGATGGTGGGGGCCAGCTTGTGGCGGCCCAGCATCTTTCCTCCCACAAAGGCCATGGTGTCGTTCGCCCAAATCAAGGTGGCAAACTGCACCACGGGCCATCCATCATGGTCATGGACAGTGAGTGCCCCAGTCACCCAAGACCCACCCATCCAGGGCAACGTCAAGACGGCAGTGTACACCACCAAAACTGCCACGTACATCGTCCAAGGTCGGAGTTGGGGAGCTGCGCGCAGCAAGGTTTGGCCCTCCTTGCATGCCATGGCGGCCAAGCCGGTCCAGAGAAGGACGTGCGACCAAATGCTCCACGTCGTTGCACCGACCACGGCCACTACAAAAACCACACCCGTGAAGGAACGCAACCACCACTCGTTCTGCATCATCCTTCAGGGGCTTCAAGCCATGCCTTGGCCTCTTCCATTTGGCCTTCAGGGACCCATATTTCAACTGGCCGGGTTGCAAAGCACATCCCAACGTAGCTGGAATCCTGCTTGTTCAACAGCACCGATGGAATCCCCTGCGCCTCGAGTCCACTTTGGAGCAGAGGTGCCATGCCAGCATCGTGGCATTGAACGGCCAACGTCCAACCCTTCATTCCTGATCTGTTGGTACAGTAGGTTCAGTTGCCTCAGCACCATCCGGAGCCTCTGGGGTTTTGTCTTCGGCAGGCGAAGGGTCGGGCAGTGCCGCCGGAGCCGCGAAGGGTCGCGCACCCAAAATGCGTTCCACATCTTCCTTGAAAATGACTTCGTTCTGCAACAGCGAAGCGGCCAGAGATTCTAGCTTTTCCCGGTTGCTCGCCAAAATTTCTTTCGCCCGGTCGTAGGCCTTCTCAATCACAGCACTGACCTCTTCGTCAATGATGCGAGCCGTTTCTTCGCTGTAAGGCTTGGTGAAGGAATTCTCTCCTCTGCTGTCGTAATAGCTGCGGTTGCCGATCCTTTCGTTGAGTCCGTAGACACTGACCATGGCGTACGCTTGTTTGGTGACTTTCTCCAGGTCGCTCAACGCACCCGTTGAGATTTTGCCAAAGATGATTTCCTCTGCAGCCCGCCCCCCCAATGCGGCGCACATCTCATCAAAGATTTGCTCGGTAGTGGTGATGGCACGCTCCTCGGGGAGGTACCAAGCGGCCCCCAAACTTTGGCCACGTGGCACAATGCTCACCTTCACAAGAGGTGAGGCAAATTCAACCAACCAACTCACCACGGCGTGCCCAGCTTCGTGAAAGGCAATGGTATTCTTTTCGTTTTCGCTGATGATTTTGGTGCGCTTTTCCAGACCACCAATGATTCGGTCCACCGCATCCAAAAAGTCTTGGTGGGTGACCAATTTCCGATCCTTTCGGGCGGCGAACAAAGCAGCCTCGTTGCACACGTTGGCAATGTCTGCTCCGCTGAATCCTGGGGTCTGCTTCGAGAGGAAATCAATGTCCACCGAGTTGTCAGTTTTCAAAGGGCTCAAGTGCACCTCAAAAATGGCCTTCCGCTCGTTGACGTCGGGCATATCGACATAGATCTGTCGGTCAAAGCGCCCGGCGCGCATCAACGCCTTGTCCAAAATGTCGGCGCGGTTGGTGGCCGCCAGAATAATCACACCACTGTTGGTGCCAAAACCGTCCATCTCTGTAAGGAGTTGGTTCAAGGTGTTCTCTCTTTCGTCGTTGGATCCAAAATTCGCGTTTTTGCCCCTCGCCCGACCAATGGCATCGATTTCATCGATGAAGATGATGGCAGGTGATTTTTCCTTCGCCTGCTTGAACAAATCTCGCACCCGCGAGGCTCCAACCCCGACAAACATCTCCACGAAATCTGATCCGCTCAGACTGAAGAAAGGCACTTCGGCCTCGCCAGCCACAGCCTTGGCAAGCAGGGTTTTTCCTGTGCCCGGGGGGCCCACTAGCAGCGCACCTTTGGGGATTTTGGCTCCGAGTTCCGTGTACTTGTCAGGCTTTTTTAGAAAGTCCACAATCTCATGCAACTCCTCTTTGGCACCGTCCACACCGGCAACGTCCTTGAAGGTGACGTCGGTACCCTCTCCCTTTTCAAGCACTTGGGCCTTGGACTTCCCGATGTTGAAGATTTGTCCTCCGCCGGCAGCCCCTCCTCCCAATCGTCGCATCAGGAACATCCACACCACCACCATGAGGCCCAAGAAGATCACCCACTGCAAGATTTGCCCTCCCCACTCGTTCGGCGGCTCGTAGCGCAATTCGAACCCATGTGCCTCTTGAAGCTCCTTCAAATCCCTTTGGTAATCGTCTCCCCTAGGGATGTCCATGGTGGCGTCGGCTCCGGTTTTCAGGGCATCCATAAATTGAGGCTCTCGATCGTTCCCCGAAAGGCTGTCGCTGACGCTTTGGATGTAATATATGCTCGCTTGGGCACCGTTGTGGCTGACCTTGGCCACTTGCCCCTTCTCAGCCATCCTTTTGAAATCAGGCCACTGCACCTTGCGTTGCGAGCTGGAACTGAAGGTCGCTATCGTCAGCAAGAACATCGCCACGATGGCATAGACCCAGTAGAAATTGATGGGCTTGCCAGGTTTGGCGTCCTTCCCTGGTTTCCCAGATTTACCTGACGTTTTTCCGCCGTCCTTCGACTTGGGGTTGGGGGTCTTCTTTTCCATCTTACTCAGTTTGATGTGTGGTGTTGGACAGGTGCGTCCCCCCACAGCTCCTCCAATGCATAATGCGCTCTGGCTTCGCTGTGGAAGATGTGAACGACCACATCGCTGTAGTCGAGGATCACCCATTCTCCACTTCTCAAACCATGCACCCCCCATGGACGTTCATTCAGGGTCTCATTTGTTGCCTGTTCGACCGATTTGGCCAATGCCTCCACTTGGGTGCGACTCGTGGCCGAAGCAATGACAAAAGAAGAGGCAATGGCATGCGTCAAGGGACTCAAGTCCAGCGTGACAATGTCCTGTGCTTTCAAGGCATCCAAGCCTTGAACAATGGCCTGGGCCAGCGCATCTGTAGGGGGAGGTGTGATAGAATTCATCCGTGCGTCCGCACCTCAAAGGTACTACTTTTGACAAGGTTCTGAGACGATGTTTTTCGTCTTTCAGCCAAGGTTTGCGAAACATCCATGTCCACCAGCTACGATCATCACCACGCCCCTGAGGTGGCCAGCACCAATGCTTGGGCACTGTCTTGGCTCCGGGGACATAAAATGGAGGCCCCAACCCTATTCACCACGGACCATCAGCACACTGGTCGTGGCCAAAGGGACAAACAGTGGAGTGCTGAACCACTGCGCGATTGCAGCCTGACTTTGGCCGTGTCGGTGCCGAGGGGATGGACGCCTGCCATGCTCAACATGGCCGTTGCCCTTTCCTTGCGCTCCACCCTTCTTTCTGTTCTTCCCAAACATCGACCGGAAGAGTCCGTGTTGATCAAATGGCCCAACGATTTGGTCTTGTGGCACGCCCAGACGCACCGAAAATGTGCTGGCATCCTCGTCGAGAATGCATGGCGTGGTAGCGAATGGACACATGCCGTCATTGGCATTGGTGTGAATGTGTCTTCCCAGCGTTTGACCCGAAGCTACCGAGCCGTTAGCCTGTCGGAAGCGTGGCAAGTGACGATGGACCCCATCGCCTTGGCACATCGCATCGCCTCCAACCTGCTCCAAACCTTGCATGCACCGCTGCAAGCTGCCACAATTCTCGCGGGCTTCCAACATCACTTGATGGGACGAAGGGAACAGCGAACCTTTGTTCATAAGGGATCCGAGCATCTCGGAATGCTTTGTGAAATCAATGGCGAAGGCCACGGACGCTTTGCATGGCAAGATCCGAAAACGGCCCCACCTGAGTGGCTTCCGTCGAGCGAGATTGCATGGGTGTGGGGTCAGTAACGGTCCTTGAGAGCCGTGGCCATTTGGCCAAACAACCCCGTCAAGGCGGGCTCCACCATCATCTTGGTGAATGGATTCAAGTCCGCGTCGCAACCGACCTGACAAGTGCATCCTCCCTCTTGCGGAGTGAGCGTGACGTCGATGGTGAATTTCACAGGCGTAGGGGCCTCGGTGACCAATTCAAGCACACGACCTTCAGTGGCACCCAAGGAAGATGTTCGCACCAAATGAACAGCCACACCCCCGGTGACTTTGAAAGAACAACGGTCCCCATCGCCTTGGAAGTCAGACACCGGACCTGTACTTAGCAATTCACCAAAGGAGGTCCAGTCAAAGAAATCTTGCGACACACGCTCGCAGGAGGCATCCAACGGGACGGCAGGCGATTCAATCCGCGTCATAAGGCTTGCCGTTGGTCGCTCCAAGCCACAGGGTCGGACGACCACCCTTCCAGAAGGGATTGCTGCCCTTCTGTGATGTAACCTTCGTCTTTGGCTTGTTCGAGCATGGTGGGATAATCCGTGAGGACATCGAAGGGACACTTGGCTTCCTCAAAGCGTGCCGCGGCATCTGCAAAACCGTAAGAGAAAATCGCCACCAGCCCTTTCACCTCGAGGCCCACTGTTCGAATGGCCTCCACGGCTGTCAAACTGCTCTTTCCAGTGGAAATCAAATCTTCGATGACCACTACATTCCGCATGGTGTCCAAATCGCCTTCAACCTGTCTCCCCGTTCCATGGGCCTTTGCTGAACTTCTGACGTAGCAAAATGGAAGCCCCATCTCCTGGGCGACAAGCGCGCCCAAGGCGATGCCTCCCGTCGCCACCCCAGCAATGCCATCTGGCTGACCATATCGCGACTCGATCAGCTCGCTCGCCAGTTGGCGCACATAGGTTCGCACAGGGGGGTGAGACAATATTTTTCGGTTGTCACAATAAATGGGGGACCGACGGCCACTGGCCCATGTGAATGGGTCGGCAGGACGGAGCTGAATGGCTTTGATGCGGAGCAAAAATTCAGCTACCTTTCGGCGTTGGTCGGACGCAATGGTCATGTCACAAAGCTACGATGTATTCATGCTGAATCGGAAGGTGAAATTTCGCCCTCTGCACAACGTAATGCCTCTTGATGAGCCAGAAGAGGAGCACATCTTGGACATGGTGAATCCCACCGAGCGTATGATTCGTGATTTGCCCACTCTGTTGAAAAGGAGCCCACAACTCAAGGAGGTCCGCATCCATTGTGCCGAGCTTCAGGAAGTGTGGATGATGTTTTGTGCGGGTTACAAAGAACTGGCTGCTGCCGGCGGAGTGGTCAAGGATTTGGAAGGGCGCGTGCTTTGGATCCAACGCAACGGAAAATGGGATTTGCCCAAGGGCAAACTCGAGCAGGGCGAGCGCCTTGAAGAAGCTGCTGTACGCGAAGTAGAGGAAGAAACTGGCATCTCCGATGTGCGCATCACCGGCGAAGCTTTTAGCACATTTCACACCTACGAGGCAGAAGGTGTCGTGCATCTAAAAACCACCTTTTGGTACCCGATGACGCACGAGGGAAGGTCCACACAAGGGGTTCCGCAAGCCATCGAAGGCATCACGGAAGTGACTTGGCTGTTGCCTCCTTTCCCCGCTCAAACCCTGAACAACACTTTTGGAAGCATCCAGCAAGTGCTCGACGCCTTGCTGTAACCGTGGCTAGGGCCTGCGGGAGGACCACGTCAACGACCAGCGCTTCAGTTCTGCGAAAAGACCCTCCGTAGGCAGGGGGGCATGGTGGGTTTGGATGTCGCCATTGGGCTTCACCACCACGACTTGTGGCAGTCGCTCCACATCCAACCTGTCCCACCATGCTGGATCACGGCCCACCCATCGCACACGCTCTTTGATGCTTTCACGATGGCCAAGCGTCGCTCGCCAATGTTCCTCAGAACCATCGACAGACAGTACACCCCAAGACATCCCAAGCGGCGCATCTTGCTCCATCCATTGGCGCAGAACGCTCCACTCCCTGAGGCCTGAAGTGGAACCTTTTTTCGTCAGAAGCCAAACCCTCCAGTCCCCTTCTCCTGCCCATGCTGGGTCCAATTCGCCATTTGGCATCATCCACATCATGTCTTCCCACGATTGAGCTGTTCCCAAATGTGCAGAGGTTTGCTCGGACAGCCGACGCACTTCGGCCACTGCGCATTGATCTTTCCATCGGACCTCCCACCAGGCGGCGGCCCAGGGGTTCCATGTTTGGTCCAGTCCCAACCACATGGCCATGTGCAACTCGTCAACTGTCCATTCCATGGCATGGCAGAGGCTGTCCTGGTCACCCGTGGCCACCCAATTGCGCCAAGGCTTGCGTTGCGCCTCCAATGTCCTCCACCATTGATCGTGGCGCAATTCCCACAGCGCACACCATCCCGGAGAAGTCAACCTCTCGGTCCACATTCGCGCACCCTTGGCTTGCTCCCAAGGTTCCATGGCCACACTACTGGGTTCGCCGCCCAAACTCATGCGCCACTCCGACAGCCGCAAAAGGGCCAAGTCCCCCCACATCGATTGGGGGTGAAAACCTTGAAGTTCTTCCAAGATCCAGAGGTCGCTGCTGTCCAAAGCGGCTCTCATCGCCTCTTTTGAGGCCAAACGCCTTTCAGAAGATCCACCCACAACACCCCAACCTACGAGTTGATCGAGGTCCAAGGAGTCCAAAGACAAAGCCAAGCGCTTGGACAGCATGCCAAGTCGATGCCCGGGATGTCCTTCTTGGTAGCGAATGGGAGCTTGGTTTCCCCTGGCACTCGGCGGGGTCCGCAGTGGCCAAATCAAGGTAACCGTGTCGGGCGACATTCCCCTCGACTCCGTGTCCACCATCAAAGTCCATGACCACGGCAAACACTCCAAGTTGTAGACACCTGGCTGGACTTCTGGCCATGAGCAAATGCCGCGTTCATCCACGACAAGGTCGACGCCCTGCAATGCCGTTTGGGTCACGCCCTCAAGCCACGCACTCACATGAATTGTGTGCCCTGCTTCGGGCAGTTCACACGCAGGATTGCCCAACTCGTCCTGCCAGCGAATCACAAAGTCAGATTGCCCCCATGTCGAGGCAACCGCACCCAAGAACAACCACCACCCGGTCCATGCCTTTTTCATACGGACGGACCTGGAGCGAATCGGGAAGACAAGCATTCTGGCACAAACGAACGGGCATCGCCTCCGTGGTGCAAAACGTCGCGGACCACAGTCGAATGAATCGCTGAAAAAGCCGGGGCTGTCAAAAGCACCACCGTGTCCAACGAGGGATGCATGGTGCGGGTCATTTGGGCGATGGTTTGCTCGTACGACAAATCCACAGCGTTCCGCACCCCTCTAAGTTGGGCCACTGCCCCGACCCGCAGGCAAAAGTCAGCGGTGAGCCCTTCGTAAGAAGCCACGCTCACACGCGGCTCTTGGGCAAACGTCTGTGCGATCATGTCAAGACGATCGTCGAGGGGGAACATGCTTTTCTTGCTGCTGTGCTGCCCCACGGCAACCACAACCTCGTCGAAGAGGTTCAGGGCGCGAAGCACCAAGTCTTCGTGGCCTTTGGTGATGGGGTCAAAGGAACCGGGAAAAACAACCTTTCGCATTTACTCGAAGGTAAACAAACTGAATCGGACGTGTCCATATTTCCGCATCAGGACAAAACCAGGCTGGCCGGATACATCCATCCTCTCACCATGTTCCAGAATGAACCATCCCCCAGGGACCACGAGTCGCGCCTTACGAACGGCCTCAGGCAGGGCCTCGAGCTTGGGCATGTCATAAGGTGGGTCGGCAAACACCACATCGAATTGGGTCAGGGCTTTGCTTACAAAACCCCATACGTCTCCGCAAATGGCATGCAATTGATCGCTGCCCAATTTGTTGGCTTGGTCCACTGCGAACCTGCAGGCACGAGGCACCTTTTCCACCGCAGTCACTGATGCGGCACCTCTGCTCAAAAACTCGAGCGCCACCATGCCTGTTCCTGAAAAAAGGTCCAAGACTTGTGCATCCAAAACATCCACCCGTGAGGACAACAAGTTGAACAAGCCTTCCCTACCAAAATCAGTGGTGGGCCTTCCCTGAAACCCCTTGAGGTCGGGCAATCTTCTTCCCCGCCAAGTGCCGCCTGTTATGCGCATAATGAAAGGCTTTGGAACAATGCCATCCACCCATCGGAGTCCCCTTGACATTCCAAGTCAAAAAACCTAGACCACCCCTTGGTCCATTCAGCATCACCGGACCAACGGATCCGAGCATCCTTCACCTCGCCACCTCCTCGGTGGCAGGCATTCACCATGGCGTACAGCACGTCATCGGCAACAGCGCCTTCAGTCAGATGGTGGGCCCATTGGATCTTCTCGCCTTGGAGGGCCACCATATGCGCCCCTTGCTCCCGTACATCGACGCGAAAGGACCAGCCCTGATGGGGTACCGTTCGGTTCCAGTGCAGCGCGTCTTGCATCAACGCTTGGGACACCGAAGCCCTTTGGGCCTGAGGAAAAATGGCATCCAAGGCCTGTGCCCAATCCGCGGAGCCCGATACCGAAATGTGGCAGGCGGGGTCGATGTCTTCCATCAAGGTGTGGTGGACCATTCTTTGGTCGGACACGGACAAACCATGGTGCAAATCATGTGCTTGAACGAGCACCTCTGCATATCTTTCCTCTTGCGTCAAAGCCTGTGGGGTCAACGTGCAAGGCACCCCCCACTCTGCGGCCAGCACCTGAGTGCCGCTTCCGACTTGATTTCGAAGGGCGCGCAGCACTTCAGGCACCATGTCTTTGCGGGAGATTTCGCGATGAGCAACTTCATTCGAGGAAGGTGCAAGCCACCGAAGCCAGACACCGTCCCACAGCAGAGCCAAGGAATCCATGGGACCTTAGTTCCTCCAGTTGCCGTCTCGATGCGCCTCGACGAGCGAGCCAAACCGCAAGGTGTCCTTCTTCACCCTCTCCCTTCCAAATGGCGTGGGGTCCTGTACCATGATGGTCGGTTGCCACACACGTCCCACTTCCACGGCTCCCGTAGACATCAAAAAGCGTTCTCCGGTGTACGGGTTGAACGCCAGGGAATCGAGACTGACAAAAGGCAACCGCTGCGCCTTCCGAACCTCAGGCTCAAAATTCTCGGCGTAAAAGCTCGTATACAGGGTGTCGCGCATTTTGTACGGCGTGGCATCCTCTGAAATCAAATCCAGCAATGCCTCCTCGGTCAATCCTTCCTGTTCCGCAATGCCCCCCAAGGTAGAACGGGTCAACACATAGCCTTCCTCACGGCTGGTGGATTCGGGCAAGGTGTCGTGGAACGATCCCATGTTGAATTCCACAGGGACCACAGGGGCCTGGACAAACCGAACCAAACTGTCAAAAGTCTCCGCAAAGGAACCGTATACGGCCATGTGTGCCTCTTGGGCGGAACGTATGTCCTTCAAACGTTGGATCGTGGTGGCATTGACGCTTTTCTTGGTCTCTTGGAATCGAATTTCCTCGTCCACTGAATAGAACACCGAGTAGGCCAAACCTGCAGCCGAAACCCCTCCCACCAACAACAACACCCTGTAGTGCTTCAATTCCATCTTTTCGAGCACCACCGGCATGGCCAGTGCACCCACGACGATCATCGCCAAAGAGGCAAACAACATGGCCAAAGGCTGGCTTTCCAAGTCGTCCCCGCTGAGGTACTTCAGCAAGAAGCCGAACCCGGCAAGGAACAGCAATAGACTGATGACGTACTTGTTGATTTCGTTGAAAAACTTTTCCATGGCGAAGAAATAAGACGAATCGAGGTTTTGCGTGTCCAAAACTACAACACGCAACGCTCCTTACAACCCTTCTCCACCTACCTTCGACATTGCACCCATGGCGACCGATTCTCCCACCACATCCCCACAGGCAAGAGCCACAGAGTTGGAGGCCCGACTTCTCGGGCAAATCCCGTTTCAGCCCACTGACTCTCAGGCGAGATTTGCCTTTGTTTGGTCCAAATTCGTCGTCTCTGAAAAGCCGCGGTGCGCCCTTGTCCTTCGCGGGTATGCAGGGACGGGGAAGACGACGGCAGTCGGGGCAGTGGTGCGCACGATGCGAGAAATTCGGCTACGGTGTGTCCTCCTGGCGCCCACAGGGCGCGCCGCCAAGGTGCTGGCGAACCATGCGGGGCAAGATGCATCCACCATTCACAGGCACATCTACAGGCCAACGCGCAATCCAGACGGGGGCACCTCGTACGGTTTGATGCCCAACAAGCGCACCGACACCCTTTTCATTGTCGATGAAGCATCGATGATTGGAGAATCCGGAGGTCTTCCCTCGGGTGGTTTTCAATACCGCAGTTTGTTGGACGACTTGATTGAGTTTGTGTACTCCGGTCAAGGGTGCCGGCTGATGTTGATTGGAGACGATGCCCAGCTCCCTCCTGTTGGCGCCTCGGAAAGTCCAGCATTGCAAGGGGCCAAATTGCGGGAAGGCTACGACTTGACCTTGGCGGAGGTTGCGCTGGACGATGTGGTTAGGCAAGAGCTGGACAGTGCAATCTTGAGCAATGCCCATGATCTCCGGATGCTCATGGCCCTGGCTGAGCCCAAGGGGCCTGCCCCACTGCCTCACTTTGAAGAAGGACCAGGCTTGACGAGAGTGATGGGGCAAGAATTGGAGGAGCTGCTGGTGGACCTGCACGCCAAACACGGCGAAGACAACCTGGTGGTCATCACCCGTTCGAACAAACGAGCTGTGCAATTCAACCAGCAAATTCGGGCACGGGTGCTGTGGCAAGAAGATGATCTCAATGCAGGGGACCGACTCATGGTGGTGGCCAACAACTACCATTGGCTTGCCGATCATGAAGAATTGGCCACCAATCTCATTGCCAACGGGGACACGCTCGTGGTGGACCGCATCCAAAAGCGGTTCACTCGGTACGACACGCCATTTGTGGAAGCGGAAGTCCGACTTGCAGACCAACCCAACTACCCCGCCTTCTCTGTCCACATCAATTTGAGCGTGCTGACTTCAGACCGCGCGAGCCAAAGTCGGGCAGAAAGGCAGGCACTCTATGATGCCGTCTCGGCGGACCACAGCCACTTGATCAGCAAAGGAAAAATCCATGCCGCGACCAATGCTGACCCCTGCTATCAAGGGCTTCAGGTCAAATTTGCCTATGCCATGACTTGCCACAAAAGCCAAGGTGGTCAATGGCCCGCAGTGGTGGTGGACCAAGGCTACATGACGGAGGAGAGGGTAGACCTCGAATGGCTGCGCTGGCTCTACACCGCACTGACCCGATCCGAAACCGAGTTGTACATGCTCAATTTTGCCGACGCTTTTTTTGCGTCACCGAGGTCCTAAAAAGAATGGAGAGACCCCTTCAGGCCATCTCGCGCTGGCTGAAGAAAAAGGATCCTTCAATGGCGGCGTTCTCGTCGCTGTCAGAACCATGAACGGCATTGGCAGCGATGCTCTCGGCAAAGTCTGCACGAATGGTTCCAGGCGCCGCTTCAGCGGGGTTGGTGGCACCAATCAAGGTGCGAAAGTCTGCCACGGCATTGTCCTTCTCCAAGATGGCAGCCACGATGGGCGCAGAAGACATGTATTCCGTCAATTCCCCAAAAAATGGGCGCTCTGCATGCACCCCATAAAAGGCTTGTGCATCTGCGAGGCTCAAGCGGGTCCACTTCATCGCTTTGATGGTGAATCCCGCCTCGATGATGCGGTCAATGATTTTTCCAGTATGACCTGCGCCGGTGGCATCAGGCTTGATCATGGTGAAAGTGCGGTGGGTTGCCATGGCTGTAGAATTGTAGTTCCGTCGTTTGCGAGGTCAAAAATACAGCTTCCGTCTCCCCTCGCCACACAATTTTGCGACAAAGCACACGCTTCCCCGCCTATTTTTGCCCTTATGGACACAAAAGAGAAGCACAGTTCGGCCCAATTGATGGCCATGGAGGACGCCCACGGCGCCCACAATTACCACCCCCTTCCAGTGGTGTTGGACAGAGGGGAAGGCGTCCATCTTTGGGATGTCGAAGGCAAACAATACTTCGATTTCCTCAGCGCCTACAGTGCGGTCAACCAAGGTCATTGCCATCCGACAATCATCAAAGCGCTGCAACATCAATCTGAGAAACTGACATTGACATCCCGCGCTTTCTACAACAGCAATTTGGGGCCTTTTGAGAAATTCATCACCAACTTGTTCGGGTACGACAAAGTACTTCTCATGAACAGTGGTGTCGAAGGAGGAGAAACCTCCAACAAATTGGCCCGCAAATGGGGATACCAAAAAAAGGGCATTGCCGAGAATCAAGCGCGCATCCTTTTTGCACACGGCAACTTTTGGGGTCGCACCCTAGCAGCGATTTCCACCTCGGATGATCCTCTGAGCTACAAAGACTTTGGACCATACATGCCCGGATACGATCTTGTTCCATACAACGACCTGAATGCTCTTGAAAAGGAATTGAACGACCCCAATGTCTGCGCCTTCATGGTTGAGCCTATTCAGGGTGAGGCAGGAGTCGTTGTTCCTGATGAAGGCTACCTGGCAGGGGTAAGACGCCTGTGTACGAAATACAACGTGCTCTTCATCGCGGACGAAGTCCAGACAGGAATTGGGCGAACCGGGCGAATGCTCGCCACCGATTACGAAGATGCTCGACCCGACCTCTTGGTGCTCGGAAAGGCATTGTCTGGGGGTGTTTTTCCCGTCTCTGCTGTTCTGGCCGATGATGAAGTTATGATGTGTCTTCAACCCGGTGAGCACGGCTCTACTTTCGGTGGAAATCCCCTGGCATGCAGTGTTGCTCATGCTGCTTTGCAGGTCGTTTTGAACGAACGTTTGGCGGACAATGCTTTTGATTTGGGAGTGCGATTCCGCGAAGGAATGCAAGAGTTGATTGGAAAGACCCCGCTCCTCAAGTCCGTCAGGGGCCGTGGACTCTTGAATGCCGTGCTCATCAACGACACCCCCGACAGCAGCACTGCGTGGGATTTGTGCGTGGCACTCAAGGACAATGGCCTTTTGGCCAAGCCCACCCACGGCAACATCATCCGTTTTGCCCCTCCCTTGGTCATGACTGAAGGACAGTTGGAGGATTGCATCGACATCATCGCACAAACCGTTTTGGCCTTCGAGCCCAAGTAAAACCTTCACAAGAGGACATCAGACTCTGAACCCTTCATCCATGAAGCAATTGCGTGGGATGGCCCTTCTGCTCGGGGCCCTCATTACTTTGAATTCAGCATGGGGACAATCTGCGGATCGCACGGTGTCCAGCCAAAACCACACCTGGCTGATGGCCTTTGGCAACCACCGTTTGACTGAATCGTGGGGGCTGCACACAGAGTATCAATTCAGGAGGACTAGATGGGGTGGCGGATGGCAACAATCCCTACTTCGCGTAGGGTTGGATCGGCACTTGCAAGATGGTGCCATGCTCACAGCTGGCTACGGATGGATTCGGAGCTTCCCATACGGAGAGCAGCCCATCGCAGAGACGTTTGACGAACATCGGATTTGGTAGCAGCTCATCAGCCAATCACAAACTGGACGGTTGAAGTGGCTCCACCGCTACCGCTTGGAGCAACGCTACATGGACCGCAAGGACAATCCCAGCTGGCAGCACAGGGTGAGGTACTTCGTTCAAGTCACTTGTCCCTTGCCGTCGAAACCCCAATGGTCTTTCAGCGCCTACGAAGAGGCCTTTGTGGGCCTCAGGTCATTGACGTCTCCAACGGCGAATCTTCTCCAACAAAACCGTTTGTCCATGGCCTTGAACCACGCTTGGGCGTCCGGAACCTCCGTTCAGTTGGGGTACCTCCATCAGGTGTTGTGGAAAGGCGATGGCCTAAGGGTGGAGCAGAACCACACCTTGCTTTTGGGGGTCCGGCACAATCTGGACGCCCGCAAGTGACGGGGCGCGACGAGGCGCGACGAAGCTTTACTTCAACCAGCCTTGGGCACGCATCCAGTCGTCGTTGTAGACCTTGCCCGTGTACCGTGAGCCGTGGTCGTGGAAAAGCACCACGGGCACGTCTTCTGGCTTTAGGCGGTCTTGCAGCTGACGCAGTCCTTGGAAGGCACTGCCGCAACTGTACCCGATCAGCAAACCCTCCTTCTTCGCCAATTCCCGTGCAGAGTGTGCTCCATCTTCATCCGTGACCTTTTCAAAGTGGTCGATGAGGTCGAAGTCCACGTTGGCCGGCAAGATGTCCTCTCCAATGCCCTCGGTGAGGTAGGCGTAAATTTCATTTTCGTCAAACTCTCTCGTCTCGTGGTACTTCTTGAACACAGACCCGTAAGAATCAACCCCCCAAATTTGGATGTCAGGGTTCTGCTCCTTCAAATATTTCGCAACTCCTGAAATCGTACCACCTGTGCCCACACCGACAATGAAGTGGGTGATCTTCCCTTCCGTTTGCTTCCAAATTTCAGGGCCCGTAGAGCGGTAATGCGCAGCCCGGTTCGCGAGGTTGTCGTACTGGTTGCACCAGACACTGTTGGGAATTTCCTTGTGCAGTTTCTCTGCCACGCTGTAATAACTGTCTGGATGGTCTGGCGCCACGGCAGTAGGGCAAACATGCACCACCGCACCCATGGCACGCATGACGTCGACCTTTTCCTTGCTCTGTTTGTCGTTGGTCGTGCAAATGAGCTTGTAGCCTTTGACAATGCAAGCCAACGCCAAGCCCATCCCCGTGTTCCCGGAGGTGCATTCAATGACTGTGCCGCCTGGCTTCAGTTTCCCGCTTGCCTCCGCAGCTTCAATCATCGACACTGCCATGCGGTCCTTGACGCTGTGGCCAGGGTTGAAGTACTCCACCTTGGCCCATACAGGACATGGGAAGTCTTGGACAATTTTGTTGAGCCGAATCATGGGCGTGTTGCCAATGGCCCCAAGGATGTTGTCGTGCACGTTCATGCGTCCAAAAGTAGCACGTGCCTCTGTGCGGACCACCATCTCCTCCCCTTACCTTTCAGGTTGTGAACGTGGAAAGAACCCTGGCCCATCGCATGGCAAAAAGCAACCGTCACCTCGGTGCACGCCCCGTGGTGCGCATTGCCACTGCCGGGGTGGCATTGGGGGTGGCTTTGATGATCCTCGCTTCGGCCATTGTCCACGGCTTTCAACACGAAGTCAAAAAGCTGGTGGTGGGTTTTGACAGCCACATCCACATCTCCCCGAGCGACGCGACACAAAATGGTCTGGTGTGGTCCAAAGGGATGCTCGACACCCTGCGCTCCCTGCCAGAAGTGACCCATGCGGCCCTTCGTCACGAGTGCGCCGGCATCGTGGAAACACCTCAAGCGATCCAAGGGGTCGTGGTCAGGGGGTTGGACGGCACCTCCCGTCAGGGGCGAATGGCGAAGAACATGCACAAGGGAACCCTCCCCAAGGACGCCAACGACCACCCGCAAGCGCGAGAGGTGGCCATCGGCGCACCCTTGGCGAAGGCCTTTGAATTGGACACAGGCGACCGCATCACAGTCTACCTCGTCATCGACGAGGACAACATTCGGCCAAGGCCCATGCGCATTTCTGGCATCTACGACACCGGGCTTCAGGAGTTCGACAAGCGGCATGTTTGGATCTCGGCCCCCATCATGCAATCGTCCGCATCGCGGGGTGCAGAGGCCCAAGTGGTCCTGGAGCCATTGGCCCATGGGCAAC
The DNA here is from genome assembly GCA_963933635.1 of uncultured Flavobacteriales bacterium. GTDB lineage: Bacteria > Bacteroidota > Bacteroidia > Flavobacteriales_D > Sanyastnellaceae > UBA11663. The sequence continues at coordinate 52,545 of CAWVVM010000002.1, read as the reverse complement.
GTGCCGTGGGGCAAGCGTTTGGCCATGATGCCGCGGGAAAAGCATGGATCGGAAGATGGGCTGGCCTCCCCGAGGGCGCAACTTCACATGGCAGAAGGTCCATCGCCCTTGGCTCCCTGCCTGCCTCCGCAATGCCTTTGTGGATCGTAGGAGAAGGCCCCCTTGCCGACACCGTCCGGCTCACGCATCAGGGGGAGGAAGGATGGACGGCCTCCGTCTCCAAAGGGTCGCACGACATGGTGGCAGAAGGCTATGATGTTTGGGCCTCTTCACTCGACAAAGTTGGCGGTCTCCAAGAGGTACTGTTTCGACTCATCCCATACGATTGGCAAGCCATCCGAGTGGACCAACAAAACCCTGAGATGTTCAGCTGGCTCAACATGCTGGACCTGAACGTCGATGTGATTGTGGGCTTGATGGTGCTCATTTCCATCATCAACATGACCAGTGCCTTGCTCATCATCATTCTGGAGCGCCGCGCCCAAGTGGGCCTTCTCAAGGCCATGGGGATGACAGATGCCGCGGTGATTCGAACGTTCATTTGGCATGCCTCTCGGATTTTGGGACAAGGATTCCTGTGGGGCAACATCGTGGGACTTTCCTGCGTTTTCATGCAAGCGGAGTGGCAGCTCATTCCTTTGGATCCAGAGGCCTACTATGTGGATGCTGTGCCGATTCTTGTCGATTCCCTCGACATGGTGAGGATGGAGGGGGTCGCATTTTCCCTTTGCGTGGTGTCCATGGGCTTGCCCGCTCTCTGGTCTGCAAGAATCCGTCCGGCATTGAGCCTTCGAATGAACTGACGCATGGTCCACCTCCAATCACACACCCTTCCCATCGTTCGCAAGCTTGTTTCGTGCTGGCTAAGACTCCTCTTGGGGTGTTGCATGCTCCATTCCGTCTCGGCATACGGACAAAATGAAGTCGAATTGGGCAACGCCCAAATCCCACATTACCTGCCTCAACTTCTGGGAAAGAAGGTGGCTGTTGTCGGCAACCACACGAGCATGGTGGGATCTACCAAAGGAGCGGTGCACCTGGTCGACACACTCTTGGCCAGCGGGGTCGACGTGGTCCACGTGTTTGCCCCTGAACATGGCTTTCGAGGAGAGGCGGCAAATGGTGCGGTCATTCAAGACGGCCTCGACGTCGCCACTGGATTGAAAGTGTTTTCTCTGCATGGCCAACACAAAAAGCCCACTCCCCATCAATTGGAGGGCATTGACGCGGTGGTGGTGGACATTCAAGACGTGGGAGCCCGTTTTTACACCTACGTCACTTCCATGGTTTTGGTCATGGAAGCATGCGCCGAGCAAGGCGTTGAGATGATGGTCCTCGACCGCCCCAACCCCCACGGACATCACATGCGAGGGCCCATGCTGGAGGAAGATTTCAAATCGTTTGTGGGTTGGATCCCCACCCCCATGGTGCATGGATTGACCATGGGAGAGTTGGCAAAAATGGCGGTTGCTGAATCTTGGGTGGACATACCCTTGGGATGGGATGTAGAAGTCGTTGCCTGCGTCGGTTGGCACCACGGACAGGCCTTCCAACTTGGGATTCGCCCCAGCCCCAATCTGCCCACGGCCACTTCCATTGCTTTGTACCCAAGCCTTTGTCTCTTTGAGCCCACCGTGGTGAGTGTGGGCCGGGGTACCAAGGCTCCTTTTGAGAGGTTGGGGCACCCTGAACGAAAGGAAGGCGACGAGGTGTTTCTGCCTCTGCCTGTGCCAGGAGCAGCCCCACACCCCAAGCATGAGGGCAGAACATGCACCGGCCCTTCCTTGGGCCCTTTGGTGGACGGGTGGAACGGTTCTCGTTCACAAACGGTCCCTGGGTTTAGTTTGGAACCCCTTTGGGAATGGAGTGTGTGGTGGCGCAACCAAAACGAAGGCGAATTGGATGGCTTTTTCACGTCGGCTTCTTTCTTCGACAAACTTGCCGGCACCGATGAAATCAGAAAGGCACTAGAAGACAACACTCCTCTTCCACTGCTCGAAGAACGTTGGAAAGAACACCACCGCATGTTTTTCAAACGTGCTGAACCCCACCTCCTTTACCCCTGGCACGCTCCGATGCCTGGACAGTAACGTCCAAAACTCCTTTATCTTTCGCCCTGCAATGAATACTCCTACCCACCTCCCTCTGCGCTTATTGGCGGTTTGCATGACTGCCGTACTTGTTTGGACCGGCTGCACCAAGCTCACGCCTTACAACGGCGAATTCTTTGATTGTGGATGTGGTGACATGACCTGGGCAAGCCGCACATTGAACCTCCGGATGGCAGAAGTGGAAGCACTGGATTCCGTGACCTTCCGCTACCACGTCATTGCCGATCTCCGCACCCAAGCAGAATTGGACGCGAGAGAAGATTCACGCGATCTTGTTCTGACCTTGACGACCCCCGTCCAAGGGAACAGCGCGGCGTTGAATTTGTCTGCAGGGGACAATCGATTGACCCTTCAGGAGGTCGATGCTCCTGGAACAGGTATTGACTGGGGCATGGCGGTCGCTTCATTGAACATTGCCATCGAAGAGGGAAGGCACACCTTGGCCTTGAGCACGCTGACCGCAACCCTCGGCGGAAACACAGTCGCCGCAAACGGGAATTTCACCTTCGACCTCCCCGATTGACACCGGCGTCGGGCGCAGCGCGCCAGGGGCCCATCACTTCCTTTTCAGTCGCAACGTACACCTCCATTCCTCTTTGGGGCTGAACGGTGTGCATGCCGGTGAAGGCTCCAAAGGCCGGCAAAATCAATCGCCTGCCGGCATTGCAGCCCGTGGAGGTCTGCACAAAACACGGCACCCTCTCGGATTGCTTGCCCTTGCCTCGCATCATGGCCGCCGGATGAATGTGGCCACAGAGATGAATCCGTGCATTCGATGGAATCGGGTCATCGGGTTCATGGGTCAACACCACCCCTTGGTTTTCCCACATGTCCAGCACCCAAACCCCCATGTCTCGGTACACTTCATCTTGGGCTTTGTCATGGTTTCCACGTACGAGCATAGCCTCGTCCAGTCCTGCAGCCATTTCATCTTTCAACCAAGCCTTGAAGTCGGCCCATGCTCGGTTTGGTGAGCTGTGAAATAGATCCCCCAGCAGCATCAATTGCTTGGGTTGACATTGTTGAATCAAGGCAGTCAATGTGGAGAGCGTCTGAAAATCGACGGTCGGAGGCACCGCAAGTCCTTGAGAACGAAAGTGTTCCGCTTTGGCCAAGTGCAAGTCGCTCACAATCAACATCGATTCCGCAGGCCACCACACCGCCTTTTCAGGGAGCAGCCACATGTCGTGGCCCTCAAAACGCCATGCGACGGATCCGGGAGGTTGAAGAGAAGACAATGGTTCGGGAAATGGTCCTTCAAAAGTCGGACAAAAACGCGCCTCTTTGCTGCTCAGCATCACGGCTTCACATAGTTGGCCTTGTCGTATTTTTGGACACGGAAGATCCTTTACGCCTTCCCACAAACCACAATCCCAGGTCACGATGAGCGGATATGCAGCATATCTACAAGAGATTGAAGAACGAAAAGGCCTTGGCCTGCAAGCCAAGCCCATTGACGGTGCAGCCCTGCTGAGCGAAATCATTGCGCAGATCAAAGAACCGGGTCACCCCGAGCGGGAGGCGTCGTTGGCATTCTTCATTTACAATGTTCTGCCCGGAACCACTAGCGCTGCCGGAGTCAAGGCCCAGTTCCTCAAGGACATCATTTTGGGCCACGCAGAGGTTCCTGAAATCAAGCGAGTCTCAGCTCTTGAGCAGCTCTCACAAATGAAGGGAGGACCCTCCATCGGGGTACTGCTCGACTTGACATTGGGCGGCGATGAGGAAATCGCACAAGAGGCCTCTCACATCCTGAAGATGCAAGTCTTCCTCTACGAGGCCGACATGGACAGACTGGGGACGGCCCACAACGAAGGACATGCCTTGGCCACAGAGGTGCTAGAAAGCTATGCGCAAGCAGAATTTTTCACACAGTTGCCCGAGGTGCAAGAAAAAATTGAGGTGGTCACCTACGTCGCCGGAATTGGGGACATTTCCACCGACCTCTTGTCGCCTGGAAGCGATGCCCACTCACGTTCCGACAGAGAATTGCACGGACAATGCATGTTCGAGCACAACAAGGAGCGCCAAAACGAATTGCTTGCTTTGCAAGAAAAGCACCCCAAAAAGAGGGTCATGCTCATCGCGGAGAAAGGCACGATGGGCGTCGGTTCCTCTCGCATGTCGGGCGTAAACAATGTGGCCTTGTGGATTGGAGAACAAGCGAGTCCATTTGTCCCCTTCATCAACTACGCACCCGTCGTGGCAGGCACCAATGGGGTTTCGCCCATTTTCTTGACCACTGTAGGGGTGACTGGCGGCATTGGTCTGGATTTGCAAAACTGGGTCAAGACTTACGATGCCCAAGGCAACTTGATTGTAGATGAGGAAGGTGAACCCGTTTTGGAACAGGCCTACTCCATCGACACTGGCACTGTCTTGACCATCGATACCAAGGCCAAGAAACTCTACCAAGGCACCCAAGAACTCAAGGACATCTCGTCGGCATTTACGCCTCAGAAGATGGAGTTCATGAGGGCCGGAGGCTCATACGCCATTGTGTTTGGCAAGAAACTACAGACGTTCGCGGCCCAGGCCCTTGGCATCGACCTTCCCCCTGTATTTGCTCCGTCCAAAGAAATCAGCCACGAAGGACAGGGATTGACCGCAGTTGAGAAGATCTTCAACAAAAATGCAGTGGGGACTTCGGGCCAAACTTTGCATGCGGGCTCCTATGTAAGAGTCCAAGTCAACATTGTTGGATCACAGGACACCACGGGTCTCATGACCTCTCAAGAGCTGGAAATGATGGCAGCCACTGTCATCTCCCCCATCGTGGATGGCGCCTACCAATCAGGTTGTCACACGGCCTCGGTTTGGGATCTCAAGGCGCAGGAAAACACGCCAAGATTGATGAGGTTCATGAACGACTTTGGGCTCATCACCGGACGAGATCCGGAGGGGGAATACCATGCCATGACCGACGTCATCCACAAGGTCCTCAACGACCTCACCGTAGACGACTGGGCCATCATCATTGGCGGCGACTCCCACACAAGGATGTCCAAGGGTGTGGCTTTTGGCGCCGACTCCGGCACCGTGGCCTTGGCTCTTGCCACCGGAGAAGCATCCATGCCCATCCCGGAATCGGTGAAAGTCACGTTCAAAGGAGAGATGCGCGAATACATGGATTTCCGCGATGTGGTGCATGCCACACAAGCCCAAATGTTGCAGCACTTTGGCGGAGAGAATGTCTTCCAAGGCAGAGTCATCGAGGTGCACATTGGCACGTTGCCTGCCGACCAAGCCTTCACCTTCACCGATTGGACGGCAGAAATGAAGGCCAAAGCCTCCATTTGCATTTCCCAAGACGACACCCTGATTGAATCATTGGAAATCGCCAAAGGCAGGATCCAAATCATGATCGACAAGGGCATGGACAACGTGAAAGGGGTTCTGCAAGGCCTCGTTGACCAGGCCAACAAAAGAATCCGAGAGGTCGAATCTGGGGAAAAGCCTCCGTTGGCGCCAGACGACAACGCCAAATACTACGCCGAGTTTGAAGTGGACCTCGACATCATTTCAGAACCCATGATTGCCGATCCGGATGTGCACAACGAGGACGTCTCGAAGCGTTACACCCATGACACCATTCGCCCCCTTTCGTTTTACGGAGGTGAAAAGCACGTGGACTTGGGGTTTGTAGGATCGTGCATGGTCCACAAAGGAGATTTGAAGATCGTGGCCCAAATGCTGAAAAACTTGGAAGACCAGAACGGGGATGTCACCTTTCAAGCGCCCTTGGTCGTCACAGCGCCCACTTACAACATCATCGATGAATTGAAGGCGGAGGGAGACTGGGATGTCCTGCAAAAATACTCCGGTTTTGAGTTTGACGATGCAGCCCCAAAAACAGATGCCCGAACGGAATACGACAACATGATGTACTTGGAGCGTCCCGGTTGCAACCTGTGCATGGGCAACCAGGAAAAAGCAGCCAAGGGCGACACCGTTTTGGCCACCTCCACTCGCCTGTTCCAAGGACGAGTGGTCAAGGATTCAGACCGAAAGAAAGGCGAGTCTCTCCTGGCGTCGACACCCGTGGTGGTGCTTGCGGCCATTTTGGGACGCACGCCGACGATGGAGGAATATGAGGATTCCGTGGAAGGAATTGAATTGACCAAATTCGCCCCCCCTTTGAAAAAGCTTACTTCGGGAGCTGGATCGGCACCTGGACACTTGCTCTCATACTGACCTCTAAGGGAGCTATAGGATAAAGGCCCCAAGAACATGACCCAACCTCCTTCTTTGTGGCGGGAAATGACCCTGGTGGCGTTGAGGTCCATCCGAGGGCAGGCCCTTCGGACCACCCTGACCATTGGCGTCATTGGCATGGGCATCATGGCGTTGATCGCGATGGTGACGGCCACGGAATCGTTGAAGGCGAATGTGACACAAGAGTTTTCATCCCTCGGCACACAAACCTTCTCCGTCGATCAAATGCGCAGTGGAGGCATGTTTCAAGGAAAGCGGGTCCTGCCGAGTCCACCCATCGACTTCAGGCAAGCTTCTCAATTCAAAGCTGAAGCGGAGGGCGCATTCAAAGTTGCCACCTCCGTCTTTGGCACTGGGATGGCCTCGGTCACAAGAGGCAACAAACGAACAGACCCCAATGTCAGCGTCCAAGGTGTGGATGAGTTGTTCCTCGACGTCAGCGGACTTTCCTTGGCGAATGGCCGGAACTTCACCTTGGCGGAAGTGCAAAGCGGCGCATCGATTGTCATGGTGGGTCAGTCGGTGGTCGACCGCCTTTTCGAATCCTGGGAAGACCCGGTGGGACAGCATGTTTTGGTGGGAACTCAACGGTACCACATTGCTGGCATTCTCGAGGCGAGGGGCACGTCGTTTGGCCGTTCGCAAGACAACCAAATCCTCATGCCGATCCAAGGGGTCAGGCGGCAATATTCCGATGAAGGACGAAGCTACAATTTGACATGCACCGTGGCACAAAACGAGGACATGCCTGAGGCCGTGGAGCAAGCCACTGGTTGGATGCGTGTGGTGAGAGGAGATGCTCCAGGCAAGCCCAACTCGTTTTTGATTCGGCAAAGCAACCGGCTGGTCGACACCCTGCTCGAAGCCACCGACGGCATCACCATGGCTGCGGTGTTCATTGGCTTGATCACGCTGTTTGGCGCAGGCATCGGGCTGATGAACATCATGCTCGTCTCGGTGAGCGAAAGGACAAGAGAAATAGGCACGCGCAAAAGCTTGGGAGCAACCGGTGCCGCCATACGGACACAATTTCTCGCGGAAGTTTTGGTCATTGGACAGCTTGGCGGCATCGTAGGGATTTCATTGGGCCTGGTGGTGGGCAACTTGATCGCCAATGCGTTTGACACGCCCTTTGTCGTGCCGTGGGTATGGGTTGCAACAGGTGTCTTGTTGTGCCTTGTCACCAGCCTAGCCTCTGGCTACTACCCTGCCCGCTTGGCTTCCAAGCTCGACCCCATCGTGGCCTTGGGCCGCGAATGACGCACCTCCAGCAGCGGCGTGGGCACTACCACCAACACTTGGGCATCACTTAGGCCCTCAAGGATTGGCATGGGCGGAACCAATTTGCGACCTTTGACGCCCCATGTCAAACATCTTGTACACCCTCACCGACGAGGCTCCGGCCTTGGCGACCTACAGCTTTCTTCCAATTGTTCAGTCTTTTGCAGGAAAGGTCAATGTCACTGTGGAAACGCGTGACATCTCGTTGAGCGGCCGGATTTTGGCGGCATTTGCAGACCTTTTGCCCCCAGAGCAGGCCCAGCAGGATGCGCTTGCTGAACTTGGTGCTTTGGCCCAAACACCTGAGGCAAATATTGTGAAGCTTCCGAACATCAGTGCCTCCATTCCCCAGCTGAAAGCGGCTGTAGCAGAGCTTCAAGCCCTGGGATTTGGACTTCCCGATTACCCTGATGAGGCGTCCACAGAGGCAGAAGTGGACATCAAGCAACGCTATGACAAGGTGAAGGGCTCCGCCGTCAATCCGGTGCTACGTGAAGGCAACAGCGACCGCCGTGCGCCCAAGGCCGTGAAGACGTATGCCCAAAAGCACCCACATCGCATGGGCGCTTGGGAGGCCAACAGCAAGGCCCGTGTGGCCAGCATGAGCCATGGCGACTTCTTTGGGTCCGAGCAAAGCATCACCTTGCCGGAGGCGACCTCCGTCGATGTCGTGCATGTGACGCCGGACGGACAACGCCACATGCTCAAGCAAGGCCTGGCCTTGCAACAAGGTGAAATCCTCGATGCAGCCAGCTTGTCACTTTCCACGATGGAGGCCTTTCTCGAAAAAGAATTGGACACCATCCAAGAGGAAGGAGCCTTGTTCTCGCTGCATATGAAGGCCACTATGATGAAGGTGTCCGACCCCATCCTTTTTGGGGCAGCGGTCCGGGTCTTCTTCAAGCAAGTCGTCGCGAAACATGCAGCCACTTTAGAAAAAGCTGGGGTGAACTTCAACAATGGATTGGGCGACTTGATCGCCAAACTCCCTGAGATGCCACCGCATGAACGTGCGGCACTGGAAGCGACCCTTGAGGAGTGCATGAATGCACGTCCGGACTTGGCCATGGTGAATTCCGACAAAGGCATCACCAACTTGCACGTCCCTTCGGACGTCATCATCGATGCCTCCATGCCTGCCATGATCCGAGAGGGTGGCAAAATGTGGAATGCCGATGGTGAAACCCAGGACGCCGTGGCGGTCATTCCAGACCGATCCTACGCCGGCATCTACCAAGCAACCATTGACTTTTGCAAGGCCAATGGGGCCCTTGACCCTGCCACCATGGGCACCGTGCCCAATGTGGGCCTTATGGCACAGAAGGCGGAAGAGTATGGGTCCCATGACAAGACCTTCCAAATGTCTGCAGGAGGTCATGTCGAAGTGGTGGATCCTGGAGGTGTGGTGCTGTTGAAACAAGACATTGAAACGGGGGACCTCTTCCGAATGTGTCAAGTGAAGGACGCCCCCATTCAAGATTGGGTGAAGCTGGCGGTGGCGCGTGCAAAGGCAACGGGCGATCCTGCTGTTTTCTGGCTCAATGCGGGGCGGGCGCACGATGCCCAACTCATCGCCAAAGTGAACACCTACCTCAAGGACCACGACACCCATGGATTGGACTTGCGCATCCTCGACCCTTCAGCGGCGACAACCTTCTCATTGGAGCGCATTGTCAAGGGGTTGAACACCATTTCCGTAACCGGGAATGTGCTTCGCGATTACCTGACCGACCTCTTTCCCATCCTCGAGGTGGGGACTTCGGCCAAGATGTTGAGCATTGTCCCTCTGATGAACGGCGGAGGACTGTTTGAAACCGGTGCAGGTGGCTCTGCTCCCAAGCACGTCCAGCAGTTGGTGGACGACAACTATTTGCGCTGGGACAGTTTGGGAGAATTCATGGCATTGGCCCCGAGCCTCGAGCACATCGCCGACCGCACCGGCAATGCCCGTGCCAGGATCCTCGCGAATGCTTTGGACGATGCCACCACTCGGTTTTTGGATGAAGACAAGGGCCCCACAAGAAGGCTCGGAGGCATCGACAACAGGGGGTCTCATTTTTACTTGGCCTTGTTTTGGGCGGAAGCCTTGACAAGCCAAACGGCCGATCCTTCTTTGGCCCAAGAATTTGCTTCCCTTGCCAGCAAGCTTCGAGCGCAAGAAGCAACCATCGTCGAAGAGCTCATTGCTGTCCAAGGGCAACCTGTGGACATTGGTGGGTACTACCGTCCTGACCCTGCCAAATGTGAGGCCGCCATGCGGCCTTCTGCCACATTCAACCAGACGTTGAAAAGCTGGAGCTGAGCATGGCGCGCATGCGCTTGCGCTCCTTCCTCACCATCTCTTGAAGCAACGCACCACTGCCCGGGCTTTCTTCATGGGCGCGTATGGCGGCCAACAAGGCCATCCAATCGGGCTCTTCACGAGCAGGAACATGGCCTTCTCCCTCCGCAGGAACGGACCATTCTTCGCTGACCGCCATGAAATGCTTCATGTATTCCTGTTGAAGGTTCAACATGAGGTTGCCCAACTGGGCCACGCTGTCCGGGTCCAAACTCGTCGCCATGGCATTCCTGCACCTTCTCAAATTCTCCACATGCCCCCGGATCAGACCCTCCATGCCTTCGCCTTTGGGCAGCAAATGGGGAAGTGCCACTGTCCCGCCTAAAGCATGGACCCCCAAGGTTTGAGCGACATCGCTCCACTGCACACAAAGCTCCACGCGCTTATGGGAGAGCTGTGGGACAATGGGGGTTCTCAAAAACGCATCACGAACCTTGAAGACCGCTTGGTCCAAGGCATCCGTGACCTGATCCTCTGTAGCATCCGCTTGCAAATCGAGCAAAGCGTAGGCCTTTGATGGTTCCATTCACACAAGTTACGTGACAACAGGGAATTGGAATGTGGCGCGGTCCGCAATCCCTTCTTAATTTAGGGTCGACAGCCATGAACCAATGAGACAACCCATGATTTGGACCCTTTGCACCGCCGCCGCCCTCGCATGGGGTTGCGGAAACGCCGAACGCCCTGCTGAAAGCAAGGCGTCAAAAACGACCACCACTGCGCCCAAGGAAGCGCCTTCAAATCAGCCTGATGTCAGTGTTTCTGCACGTTGGAAATCCGGTGTGACCGACAAGAATGCGGGGGATAAAAAAGGAAAGGTGCGGTTGCACGGCTCCGTTCCTGCTGCCAATGGCACCCAATTGTATCTGTACGAGACGGAGGGCCGCAACCTCACCCTGATGGACAGCACCCAAGTCCAAAACCAAGCCTTTGATTTTGGGGCCATGGACGTGCACAGGGGGTTCTACCAAATGGCCACCAAAAATGCCAAGAACAACTGTCAGTTCATCCTCAATCCGGACGAGGCAGACCTCATGCTCAAGTTTCGGTCCAAGCAATTGACCAGCGGCAAGTCCGCTCCCCAGAGCGCCGAAAACAAGGCGTGGTTCACTTACGAGAATTACGCTCGGGTCAACAACAACCAAATCCGAAACCTGCGCAAGCAACTCAAGGACAGTCCCTTCAGAGCCCAAGTAGAGAAGCAGATTGCCGACAAAGAGATGGAGTTGGTGGCCAAGCAACATGAATTGATGGACGCCCAGCCAGACACGTACCTGGCCAAGTTTTTGGGCTGGAAAAACCCCAAGTACCCCAAGTCGCAAGGCAACTTCTTCGACGACATCGACCCATTGGACAACAGCTTGGTTCGCAGCATGGCCATGAGCGACCGCATCCAAGGCTTTATGGTGGCCTTCAGCAAGGGAAATGACCCCGGATTCTTGGCTTGCATTGACCTGGTGAAAGCCCACTTTGAGCCCAATCCGGTGACTTTGGAAAGTGCCTTGTATTCCATGCTCGAAGGTTTTTACAACACAGGCAAGGAGCACATCTGTCAATACATCCTGGACAACTACATCTACGACGAAGATTGCGGAGCCGACTTGAGCGATGTCATCCGACAGCGGGCCCAAGGCATCATCAATCTTCAAATGGGCAAGACCCCCCCGAACTTCACCATGAACAAGTGGGATGGCGGCACCGTGAACCTTATGGAAACGGCCCAAGCCAACAAGTACACCTTGGTGATGTTCTGGGCGTCATGGTGCCACAAATGTGAACAGGAAATCCCTGTCTTGATTCCTGTGCACGCCAAGTACAAGAGCCGTGGATTTGAAGCCATCGGCGTCAGTTTGGACCAAGCCCGATCGACATGGGTAGGGGTCATCGAACAGCGTGGCATGAGCTATCCCAATGTGAGCCAATTGCAGGGTTGGGATTCGCCCATCGTCAAGGATTACAAGATCACGGCGACACCCACTTACTTCCTTTTGGACAGCGAAGGGAAGATTGTGCTGAAGCCCAAACGGATTTATGAAGTGGATGCCTTCTTGGGCAAGAACCTCTGAACAGAAACGCAGCAGAAGAGAATCAGGCCTTCTCTGAGGCCTTCCACTCTTTGTAAAGAGCTTGGATCATGCCATCTGCGAGCCCCACTTTGGGCACAAGCATGTGGGTGGCCTGCGCCATTTGCATGACCTTCAGATAAATGTCAGTGGCATGCACAATGACCTCCGCACGGTCGGGTTTCAAATGGAATGTAGCGATCCTTTCTTCGAGGCTTTTGGACGCCAACTGGCCAAACAACACCTCCAATGTGGACAGTGGAATGGCCTCTTGTCTGGGCAACAGTGACAGGCGCTGGAGACGGTTCGCGTTGCCTCCTGTGCCAATGATGTAAAGCGGTCGCTTTTCAGACCGCAACTCCCCGATGTAGGCCTGAACCGCGTCCCACTCCCCATCCGGGATTTGTTGTTGCAATGCCCGTACGGTGCCCAATTTGAAGCTCTTCCCCTTGATTCTTTTGCCTTCTCGGATCAAGGTCAATTCCGTGCTGCCCCCGCCCACATCAATGTAGAGGTAGTCCATTCCAGCATCAAAATCAGCCGATTCAAAATTGCCAAAGATCAAATCGGCTTCTTCCTGGCCTGAGATGATGTCCACCTTGACATTTGCCTGCTTTCGGATGCGCTTGACGATGTCTTTGGCATTGGAGGCTTCGCGCATGGCACTGGTGGCATTTGCCTTGAACCACTCAATGCCATGGATGTCCATGAGGTACCAAAAGGCACGCATGGCTTTTGTCAAATCCTGGCCACGCTTTTTGGAAATTTCTCCCGTGGCAAACACATCCGTGCCCAATCGGATCGGCACTCGATAGTACGCCAGCTTTTGGGCCCTGGGCTTTCCTTTTTTCTTCTCTGTGACGCGACAAATCAGCAATCGAACGGCATTGGACCCTATGTCAATGGCAGCAAACTTCATCCTCTTTGGCTTGAATGGTACGCGTATAGTTCTTGGTGGGCAAAAAACGCTGGGGCGTCAAGATCGCCAGCTGACAAGTTTTGGCCTTCTGGGTCGACGAGCCGCGACTTTCGGTTGTCTTTCCACATGATGTCAAAGTGGGTCTCGAGTTGTGCCTTCAATGCGTCATCATAAATGGGGGCAGTGACCTCCACGCGTCGGTCCATGTTGCGCGTCATCCAATCCGCACTGCTCAAGAAGGCCCTGACCTTCTTCCCCTCTCCAAACAGTGCAAATCGGCTGTGCTCCAAGTACCGACCCACCACAGAACGGACTTCAATGTTCTCACTCAAACCGGGTACTCCTGCCTTCAAGGCACAAATCCCGCGGACCGTCAGTTGGACCTTCACCCCGGCTTGCGAGGCGCGGTACAACTTGTCGATCATGCCTGCATCGACCAGATTGTTCAGCTTCACCCTGATCCGAGCGGCCTTGCCCGTCTTGGCCCTGTCTGTCTCTTCCGTGATCAAAGCGGTGAACCTCCGTCGGTTCGTGAAGGGGCTGACGAACAAATGCTTGTACGTCTTGCGTTCGAAGCTGCTCTCAAAGAAATCAAAAATCTTCGCCACCTCCTTGGTGATGTCGGGATGGGCCGTGAGCAAGCTCAAGTCTTCATACAACATCGCATTGCCCTCGTGGAAATTTCCAGTGCCGAGGTGTGCGTATCGACGCAGCCTTCCCTGGTGCTTTCTGGTGACCAGAATGAGCTTGGAATGGACCTTCAGCTTGGGGATGCCAAAACGAACCACCACCCCTGCTTCTTTCAGGCTGTTGCTGATTCGGATGTTCTGCTTTTCATCGAAGCGTGCCGCCAATTCCACCAAGACCTCCACCTGCTTGCCATTGTGGGCCGCGTTGATCAAGGCATTGATGATTTGGCTGTTCTTGGCCACCCTGTAAAGATTGACCTTGATGGAACGGACAGTCGGATCAATGGCCGCTTCCCGCAAAAAGTCCACCACATGGACAAACTGATGGTAAGGGAAATGCAAAAGCACGTCACCTTCCTCCATGGCATTCATGACACTGGTCGCCGACTCAAGTCGCGGATGCGTGAAGGAAGGCTGTTCCGGATGGGTCAAATCGATCCGGCCAAAATCCGGGAACGCCATCAAGTCCCTTCGGTTGTGGTAACGTTCGCCAGGAATCACACTTGTCCCTGGTTGCAATTCCATCCTGCGAAGGAGGGACTGCAGCATGTCCCTTGGCATCTGGCCATCGAAAAGAAAGCGGACCACTTCGCCAGAACTTCGCCGCTTCAATCCGCGCTCCATCTTGGCCACCACCGAACGCGACAAATCGTCGTCCATGTCAATGGCCGCATCCCTGGTCGCCTTTACCGCGTACGCTTCGATCGATTGAGACTCAAACAATCGGAAGATTCGGGGCAGTTCAGCCCGGATGACGTCGTCGAGGAACATCACACGCTGTGTCCCGTCGTGCTGAGGCAAAGTCAAGAACCGCGGCAGGTGATCGGGCAACTGGATCAAAGCCAGTTTGCGCTTGGTCTCCGACATGCGCAGACGAATGGCCAGGTAGCCCACCCCGTCCTCCAATTCGGGCATGTCATTGCCTCGACGCAACATGATGGGCACGAGGGCAGGCCGAACTTTCTCCCGGAAATAATCCCCCACAAACTCCAGGTCCTCAGCACTCAACGATGAAGGCTCCACAATCCGAATGCCCTCCCCGGCCAGCGCCACTTGGACTTGCCGGAACGTATCGTCAAACTCCACCTGCAACTCTGTGATCCTAGAATGGATGGCGTGCAACGTCTGCGAAACGGAGAAACCCAAGGTTGTCTTCGCCTTGGCGTCGACTGCCGCCATGCGCTGCAAGTAAGCCACACGAACACGGAAAAACTCATCCAAATTGTTGGAGAAAATGCCCAAAAAGTGCACCCTTTCAATGAGTGGGGTTTCATCCGACTGGGCCTCCTGCAATACCCTGTGATTGAACGCCAACCAACTTTGCTCTCGGTTGGTGTATCGATCCAATGGCAGGCGCTTTTTCATGTCGCAAAGATGAGGACCAAATGCCATTCTTGCCCTGCGTAAAATTGTGGGCCATTTGTTCAAATTCTTTGGCAAGCCACTGGGGGTTGAATGGGAAGGCCCCTGTTATCTTCGTGCTCCAATCCCAACTCATTAAACCAACTCCATCATGGCAGTTCTCGTAGGCCGAAAGGCCCCCCATTTCAGCGAATCAGCAGTCGTCAACGGCAGCGACATCGTCCACAATTTCTCTCTCGACCAGTACCTCGGTGAAAAGTATGTGGTGCTCTTCTTTTACCCCAAAGACTTCACCTACGTCTGTCCCACAGAAATCCACGCCTTCCAGGAAATGTTGGGTGACTTTGAGGCACGCAATTGTGCGGTGATCGGGGTCTCCACCGATACGCCAGAAACCCACCAGGCGTACCTCCGCGTCGCCAAAGACAACGGGGGCATCCAAGGGGTCACCTACCCCTTGGTGGCCGACACGAACAAAACGATTTCAACCAACTACGACGTCTTGGCCGGGGAGTACGACTACGACGAGGAAGGCAACCTCACCGCCGATGGAGAGATGATCGCTTACCGTGGGTTGTTCCTCATCGACAAGGAAGGCATTGTCCGCCACCAACTCGTGAACGCTTTGCCCATTGGTCGGAACGTCTCGGAAGCCATCCGTGTTCTTGACGCATGGATCCACAACGAGACCCATGGCGAAGTTTGCCCTGCCAACTGGGAAAAAGGAAAAGATGCCATGAGCGAGACCACCGATGGAGTGGCCGCTTACTTGGCCAGCCACTGATCGAGAGGCATTGGAACCAAAAAAAGCCCTGACCCACACGGTGGGTCAGGGCTTTTTGCATCCATCAAGTCTGGGCTCTGTTTGGATGCTCGATTACACGCGCTGCTTTTTGCGCCTCACATGGTGAACTTCCTCGCCATTGGGAGCGGTATACACATCTTCGCCCTTCTTGAAATGTGCGTTCAATTCTGCCTCTGACCACTCCGGCCGGGCCTCGATCAAACATGCCACATCGTCGCAAGCCACGGACGGTTGGCCTTCATCATCCATGATGACGTAAATGTCCCCAATGCGTCGGGCATCCATCCGTTGTTGGTGCGATGCTGGAGGGTGATAGACGGCGTCACGGGTTTGACGCAATTCATTCAAGGAACGTGGTTTCATGATGTACAGTTTGAGAGATCGGAAGGGCCTCTTTCAAATGCAAGATACACATTTTCAGCATATTGCACGTGTACTTTGGACACGACCCATGTCAACTCTTGGGCCCAAATGCGTCTTGAAAGAATGCCTCCAAGGCTTGGACATGGCCATTTTGTGGCACCAGCTTCACCTCCGCATCAGCCCTTTTCAACCATACCAAGGCACCTCCCTTGCTCGGTTCGACACCCCATGTCACCTCCTTCATCGACCAAGGCATCCCATACAGTTCCAAGCGCACCTTGAAGTAAAGTATGGCTCCCGATGTTGTCCGCTGAAGGTTGGACCACTTGACGTCCGAGGTGGCCTCGAGGAGGTTTTTGATTTGTTGGGGTCCATCCACCAGCCGAAGCCGAGGGCTGCCCGTTTTTTTCCACCACGGCAAGGGCTTGCCTGAAATGGCGTACACCTCTCTCCAACGGCCAGGATCAGCGTATGTCAAGTTCCATAGCATGGGTGCTCCATAAGGTTTGGTAAGTTCCATTCGCGTCGTACATCTCTGCCTGCCGTCTTGTGTTGAAGGACCGATTGGGCCTTGGATCATTGCCCACCCCCGCCACATAAATCCAATTGCCAGTGTTGCTTGCCGGATCGTGGTCGAGGAGCATGTGCTCGAACCAAGATGCCCCGAGCCGCCAATCAATGCCGAGGTCATGGACCAGGTAAGAGGCCACATTTTGGCGGCCGCGGTTGCTCATGAACCCCGTCTGGGACAACTCCCGCATGTTGGCATTGACAAAGGCATCTTGGGTCCGGCCTTCCTTCCATGCCTCATAGGGGTGGCGTTGGGTGCCTCTGTTGGGACTCTCTGGCTTCAGCGCCTTCCTGTGGAACATCTGCGGGCCATACTTCATGGCCACAAACCGGAAATAGTCCCTCCAGATCAACTCAAACACCAACCAATACGTGCTGTCATTGGATTCCACTTCCCCTTCAAAACGACGAACCTCGCTGGCAATGCGACGCGCACTGATGCAGCCATTGGCGAGCCACGGACTGAACTTGCTGCTGTAATCTGCGCCCACCAATCCGTTGCGGGTCTTCTTGTAAACGGCCAGGCGTTTGGAGTCCCAGAAATAGTGCTTGAGCCGGGCGCGTGCGGCAGAGGCCCCACCTTGGAAGGGCAGGACCGCCCGGGAATCTGCCACAGGCATCAACATCCCGTGGCGCTCCAAAAAGCCTTGCAAGCTTGGCAGATTGTCAGAAGCCACCCCTTTCGGAGAAGGGACCTTCAACGGTGCAGGAATCGGCTCCCGCACCTCGCTCCCTTTTTCCATCTTCTTCCTGAATTGGGTGAAGATGTCGGGCAAGGAGGCAAGCGGCATGGGCAAGTCTTCAGGGTGATACAGCGTCAACCCTTCCACCCACTCGCATGTCCCGCCAACCGCTTCGACTGAACGCCTCACCAAGCGCTCCACCTCCAGTTCCTCAGGGGTGTGCTCCGCTTGTGCCGTAACACGTCCGCATCCATGTTCCTTCATCAAGGCTGGCAAAACCTCTTCAGACAGCCCTTCTCGGATCAGAAGCACGCCCCCTCTGGCCTCCAGTTCCAAGCGCAAATCTTGGAGACTTTCCCATAGAAATTGCGTCCTCACAGGACCTGTTTTGACATGTCCCCATCGGTCCTCGACCCACAAGCGCGGATCCAAGACAAAGACCGGAAGCACCTCTCCGTCCTTCAGCGCCTCTTGCAATGCTGGGTTGTCGTCCAAACGCAAATCGTTGCGCAACCAGTGAATCGAAGGCATGGTCAAAGGGTTTCAAGGTTGTCGAGGACATGGTCCCCGCGGTCCAACAGGGCTTGCTGTTTTTCAGGCGTCATTTTGTCCCAGGTTCGATAGACCATGCCAATGCGTGGATTGCGCTCCAAAAGCGACCGGTTGGTGGCATGGAAATGCCAATACAAACTGTTGAAAGGGCAAGCATCTGGCTCCGTCTTTCCTTTCCGGTCGTACCGACATGCCCCGCAATGGGGACCCATCTTGTGGATGTAGTTGGCAGACGACACATAGGGCTTGGTGCCCACAATCCCTCCGTCTGCGAATTGACTCATCCCCCTCGCATTGGGCATTTCCACCCATTCGATGGCGTCGATGTACACCCCCAGGTACCAGGCATCCACCTCGGCGGGATCGATACCTGCAAGCAAGGCAAAATTGCCTGTCACCATCAAACGCTGGATGTGGTGAGCGTAGGCGTGGTCAAGGGTTTGTCCTATGGCGTGTTGAAGGCACCTCATGCCCGTCTTTCCCGTCCAATACCACTCGGGCAATTTTCGTTCGTGGCCAAAGAAATTCATTGAGGCGTACGAGGGCATGTGCGCCCAATACACCCCGCGCATGTACTCTCGCCAACCCAAGATTTGCCGGATGAACCCCTCCACCTGCTCGACACTGGCGTGTCCTGGATCTTCCCTCCACTTCTGCTCCACGGCCCCGATGACTTCCCTGGGATGCAACAACTTCACATTCATCACAAAACTCAAACGACTGTGGTACACCGTCCAACTGTCTTCGGTCAAAGCATCTTGGAAATCGCCAAAACGCGGAAGCAACTCCTCGACAAACAAGGACAACAGCTCCAGCCCTTCTGCCCTTGAAACGGGCCAACCAAAGGCCGTCCAAGATGTCCTGCCCACAGTCTTCACTCCAGCGGCATCGAGCTCATCACGCAGGGCCGTCACATCCTTTTCCCAAAGTTTGGGGGCGGGGGGAACATGGCCCTTGGGCAATTTCTTTCGGTTGTTCGCGTCGTAATTCCACTTGCCTCCTTCTGGCTGCCCTCCAGCGTCGAGCAAGACATCATGACGCTTGCGCATCATGCGGTAGAAGGACTCCATCAAGTACTGTTTTTTTCCTTCGAAGTGTTGGGCCAGGTCTCCGCGCTGTGTCAGAAAATGTTCCGTGTCCGCCTCCGTCACCTCGACGGCCCAATCGGCCGTCTGTGTTCGAATCAATTCGTCCAACCGCCATTCGTCTGGGCTTTGGTACGCGAAGGCTTGGGCGCCACATGCCTTCAGGTGATCGTGCACGACTTCCAACATGGGCCGCTGCGCATCGGGATGGGCAATGGACACATACACCACGCGGTGGCCTTGTCGCTGACGTTCTTGGGCAAAGTGCCGCATCGCCAGAAAAAAGGACAACACTTTCTGCACATGGTGTTGCGCATAGTCGGTCTCTTGGCGGCACTCCACCATGACCGTCACCACATCCTCGTCCACGTCCTTCCACCAACTGTGCTGGGCGTTCAGTTGGTCACCGAGCAGCAACCGAAGTGTGCTGGCTGGCGCGTGGGGGGAACTTGAAGGTGCATGCATGACGCCCAAACAACATCTGGGAAGCCTTTAAGTTTTGTCGCGAGAACGTCGACACCGTTCACCGCAATAACGGACCTCATCCCAATTCTTTTCCCACTTCTTGCGCCATGAAAATGGCAAGCCACACGTCACACAGATTTTTTGGGGAAGATGAGGTTTTTTGTGAGGCATCTGGACACTTGGTTCAGCCTGGCTTCCATTGCTTGAGTTCCGCCCACGAAACGGGCACAGGGGTGGCTGTCACGCGCTCAGGATATTCCTGACCCTTCAAAAACTTGAGCACCAAGTCATTGAACAGATCGGGCGCCTCAATGCTGCACACGTGCCCGCAATTCTCAATCACGGCCATGTGGACATTCCGCTGCAAATCCGCGAATTGTTGGGCGGCCTTGAAGAAGATGTGGTCCTGGTCTCCCATCACCACCAAAGAGGGTCGGCCCACGGGCCGGCGCAAATACTGCTGAACCAACTTGAAAAAAGGCTTGTAAAGCTCCACCCATTTGAGGTACTCACCTTGGGTCAATTTTTGGCTTTGCCTTCTGAAAATCCAGCGACTCGCACGGTGGTTGCGTCGGGGAAGAACGATGAATGAGAACATCCAATAAATGGCCTTGAACGGCAGCACATGGTTCAAAATCCTGACGCTGTTCACGAACATGTGCATGACCCAGCTTCCGTCAAA
Source organism: uncultured Flavobacteriales bacterium (assembly GCA_963933635.1). Lineage (GTDB taxonomy): Bacteria > Bacteroidota > Bacteroidia > Flavobacteriales_D > Sanyastnellaceae > UBA11663. The sequence goes on along the minus strand of CAWVVM010000002.1, from coordinate 32,359 downwards.
AATGGCCCCAGCCATGACCATGCGGTCCACCAAATTCGGACGAAGAATGTCGATTTTCTGGAGGATCACACTGCCGATGCTCAGACTCACAAAGTGGGCCTTTTCAATGCCAAGGTGGTCCACCACGGCAAGAATGTCTTGGGACACAATGTCGAAGTCGTACGATGGGAATTCCGGAAGGATGTCCTTGCTCAAGCCATGGTCCCTGAGGTCAAGCAAAAGCAACCTGAAGTGCGGTGCAAAAGCAGCGGTCTGGAACTTCCAGGTTCGGATGGAACCTCCAGCCCCATGAATGAAAATCATCCAAGGTGCGTCGCTGTTGTCCCCTACAATCTCGTAGTGCAGCATGTCAGAAGTGTTCGAAGTGCTTCCCATCGCTGTCAAAGTTCGCGCATTCGTCCTTTGGTTTGGGTGCGTGGTGGCACAACATGTTGCGCAAGAATCCGGCGGCCTTGCGCCTTGACTTCTGGACGCTCCCTGAAGGACCACATTCTGTCGCGTGCCTCCCTCGCAGCCTCTGCAAGATCCATCATGGGGTCGGGGTAGTCCTCTGCATTCCAGTTGCCGAGGACAGCTTCCATGGGCGGCGCCATCCATGGGGCGTGGATCCAAGCTGCCGGCACCTCCTTCAACTCAGGCACCCATCGGCGGATGAAATCCCCCTTGGGGTCGTGGTCTTCGCCTTGCTTCACCGGATTGTAAATCCGGACCGTGTGGATGCCAGTGACCCCCGCTTGCATTTGAAACTGAGGATAGTGGATGCCCGGATCAAAGTCCAAAAAGCACCGCGCCAAATGCTCGACCCCGTCCTGCCAACGGTGGTTCATATGGTGGGTGAGGAAGCTGACCAACATGGCACGCATTCGAAAGTTGAGGTAGCCTGTTTCACGCACCGCCCGCATGCATGCATCCACCAAAGGAACCCCCGTTTGGCCTTGTTCCCAACGGGACAGCGCCTCCTCAGAATGCGCGTTGTCCAGGGCGTCGTAGGCAGTGTTCATGTTGTTCCACTCCAAGGTGTGCTCGGACTCAAACTTTTGGACAAAATGACAATGCCATCTCAACCGGCTCCCAAAAGCATGGTGGTTTCGGCCTTGGCCACTTTCCTTTTCGAGGGCCTGAAACACCTGCCGTACACTGATGCATCCCCACGCAAAAAAAGGCGAGAGCCGGCTGCAAGAACTCCGACTTTGCTCGGGCTTGCTGATGTGTTTTTGGTACAAGTGGATCCTTCCCTCCTCCAAAAACGACTGCAAATAGCGATGGGCCATGCGCTCGCCTCCAGGTTGAAATGGACCTTCGCCGTGCACATCGTGTGCGTGCCTCACTTTGGGGGGGGCGCTTGTTTTCCAAGCTTCGGGCCATGACCATTCGGCATCCACTGTCCTGTTCGACGTCTCAGCGCGCCAACCCAACCAATCGGGTTGTGCCAGAGGCTGAGACATGTTGACATGCCATTGGTGCACCCATCCGCGGCGGTTTTTTCGTCCGCGTTGCACCCCGAGCTGCGGTGTTTCGTGCCATGTTATGCCTCGAGATTCGCACCATTTGGCCACCATTTTGTCTCGCTTGTAGGTGACCTCCACACCAGTTTCTTCATGCGAAAAAAGGCCAGCGATGCCGCGCCTTTCTTCGATGTAGGACAACACCTCAAGCACATCGGCAGACAGCCTGTGCAGCGCAAGCCCCCAATCCTCTTCCTTCAAAATGGAAGAGATGTCGTCCAAGCATGACCATTGAAAAGCGATGTGCCTGCTCGACGTTGTGGGATGCGCCAAAAGCATGGGCTCGAACACATGAAGCAAAAGCACCTCCTCCCCTGCTCTTTTGGCGGCCTCCATGGCTTGGGCCAAAGGCGCGTGGTCCCTTGTCCTCAGGTCGCGTTTGAACCAAACCACATGAACCCTGCCCGGCATCAGTGGGCGGATTCTTCGTCCCTCCAACCTCTTTGTTCGTCCTCCAACCTTTGCACCTCAACACCTGGTTGGGCATAGGACCACCGGCCCAGAGATTCAGCCCTGTGGTAGCCATCCAAACCACTGATGGTCACCGTTCCTGCTTGCGCGATGTCGAGGTACCCATCCCCTCGCCATGCTGTCCCCTCCACTTGCGCCCATTCCACTGCGAGCACCAAAAATCTGCAGCCGTTGGGGAGCGCAATGTCTTCCACCAAGGTCAGGCCCATGCGGATGCTGGCCTCTGCCACAGCAGGGGCCTTCCAAGCTGTGCGGCCCTCCTCGATGGCCTTCCAACAAGGCGTCAGACCCACCTCCTCAAACTCCGAGACATCTGCTGGGTAGCGTGCACTGCACTGGTGGGCTTTCTCCAACCAATCGGCATGCACATGACTGAAGGTGCATTGACCTGTGGCTTTGATGTTTTTGTAGGTGTGCGCATCCGCGCCGGGGGGGCGCAAGACCACGCCCATCTGCGCAGGGCTCGACCCCAAATGAACCACGGAGCTGACGATGCTCAGGTTGTTTACTCCATCCGTGTCCGAAGTCCCCACAAGGGTTGCGCTCTTGAATCCACTCAGGCTGTTCATGGCCCGGGCCCTTTTGCGGGCAGGCCAGGCTTCCCATTCCTTTCGGGTCCAGGAGGCCATGTCGGTCATCTCAAAGCACTTGTCCCTGCATCCACTTGCCAAACCTGACCCGTGACTCCTGCCGCTCCCGTTCCCAACAAGTAGGCGGCTGTGGAAGCCACCTCATCGGCAGACAATACGAGTCTCAAGGGGTTGCGCTCCGCAGCAGCCTCTCGCTTGGCATCGGTTCCAAGAAATGACGAAGCCAACTCTGTGTCGGTGAGGGATGGGGCTACCGCATTCACCCGGATGTCGGGCGCCCATTCTGCCGCCAAGGTCCTTGTCAAACCTTCCACCGCTCCCTTCGACGACGCCACACTTCCGTGATAGGCCATCCCTGTTTGCACCGCCACCGTGCTGAACATCACCACTGAGGGCCGGTCTCCCTTTTTCAGAAGACCGTGGTTGGCTTGAAGGGTTTGGACCGCACCCAGTACATTGATTTCAAAGTCCTGGACAAACTGTTCTCGTTTCAATCCACGAAGGGGCTTCAGCTTGATCGTGCCCGGGCAATACACCAGCCCATCCAATTGGTCGGTGAATCCGCTCAAATCACATGGGTGGGCGACGGCATCAAACACCAAACTTTGGTAGTTGTCAGCGTCTCCAGAAGCACGTTGAACGCCTGAGCGTGAAACGCCAATGACACGATGGCCTTGGGCGAGGAGTTGTTCCCGAAGCGCAGCTCCAATGCCACGGCTGTCTCCGACAATGCCAATGGTCCTCATGAGCCTTGGTCCTGCAGTTCAACAATGCGCGCCTCGATGTCTGCCGCTTGGGCAACCAAAGCGTCAGACTTGGTGCGGTCCACTGTGCTCATTTTGTGGGCGCGTGCCAACAAATCAGCGTGCTCCTTTTGAAGCTTCTCGACCGGATTTTTCTTGAAGAGTCCAAACATGACGTCACAACAACAGAGTGACCTCATGTGTTCGACGTTTGGACAAATTCAGTTCAAGTCCTGAAGCTTCTCCTCCAAGACCGCAATTTTGGCCAAAGCATCGGTTTCTTTCTTCCGCTCATTGTCCACCACAGCCTCAGGGGCTCCCTTCACAAAGTTGTCGTTGGACAATTTGCCGCGAACACTTTTCAAGAAGCCATGCTGGTAGTCGAGGTCCTTTTGGACCTTGGCCCGTTCTGCCTCCATGTCGAATCCTGAACCAAAGGGCACGGAAAAGCGGTGGGTCCCAATGACAAAGCCAAAAGCTCCTTTGACCTTGTCCTGGACATGCTCAATGTCCTGGACATTGGTGAGGTGGGCGATCCATGGCTCCAGGTGAACGGGGTAGCCGTCGCCCTTTTGGACTTTCAGCTCCAAGGCTTCTTTGTTGGGAATGCCGTTGTCGTTGCGGATGTTGCGGATGGCCGTCACGACTTCCTTGGCAACATCGATGTCGGTGAGGATCTCCTTGTCGTAAGGAGTCCGCTCTGGCCAAGCTGTCACGCACAAATCTTCAGAGTGACCTTGGCGCTCGCCTGTCCAATGCCACACTTCTTCTGTCAGGAATGGCATGAAAGGATGGAGCAAGGTCAACATGCGCTCAAACATCTCCAAAGTCGATTGCTTGGTCGCCCCATCAATGGGCTCTCCAAAAGGAGGCTTGATGGACTCCAGGTACCAACTGCAGTATTCCTCCCAGACCAATCGGTAGGTGGTCATCAAGGCCTCGCTCAGTCGGAAATTGGCAAATTGGCCTTCCAGCTCCTCCATGGCCTGCTGGCTTCTTGCGTCCATCCAAGCCACGGCGGTTGCCGCGGCAGCAGGTTGTTCTTTGGACGCATCCACTTCCCAGCCTTGGACCAATCGGAAGGCATTCCAAATCTTGTTGGCAAAGTTCCGACCTTGTTCGCAGAGCTTTTCATCGAACGGCAAGTCGTTGCCTGCAGGAGAAGTGAGCAGCATGCCCACACGGACGCCGTCCGCTCCATATTGCTTCATCAGCTCAATGGGATCGGGACTGTTGCCCAAGCTTTTGGACATTTTCCGGCCCTTCTTGTCCCGCACAATGCCCGTGTAGTAAACGTTTTTGAAGGGTGCTTTGCCCCTGTAATGGTAGCCACTCATGATCATCCTGGCCACCCAGAAAAACATGATTTCTGGGGCCGTGACGAGGTCGTTGGTGGGGTAGTAATACGCCACTTCCTCCTCCTTGTGAAGGCCATCGAAAACCTGAATGGGCCAAATCCATGAACTGAACCAGGTGTCCATGACATCCTCATCCTGCTTCAACCCATCCATCGTCAAGGACGCATTGCCAGATTTTTCGCGGGCTTGCTTCAAGGCCTCCTCCTCCGTCTTGGCCACCACATAGTCGTGTTCTCCCTCTCCGTAGAACCAAGCGGGGATTTGATGTCCCCACCACAGCTGCCGACTGATGCACCAGTCCTTGACGTTTTCCATCCAATGCCGGTAGCTGTTCTTGAATTTGGGCGGATGAAATTGAACGGTGTCGTTCATCACCGCATCCAACGCCGGTTTGGACAGCTCCTCCATGGACATGAACCATTGAAGCGACAGCCTTGGCTCGATGACGGCATTGGTGCGCTCACTGCGTCCCACCTTGTTGGTGTAGTCCTCCACCTTCACCAAGTTGCCGAGGGCATCCAGCTCTTTGGGGAACGCCTTGCGGCATTCGAAGCGATCCATGCCCTTGTAGTCACCTGCCTCTTCGGACATGGTGCCGTCGGCCTCGATGGTGTTGATGGTCGCCAAACCGTGCTTTTGGCCCAACTCGTAGTCGTTCACGTCATGGGCTGGGGTCACCTTGAGGCACCCTGTGCCAAACTCCATGTCGATGTAATCGTCCGCGATGATGGGAATCTCTCTGTTGACCACAGGCACCACGACCTTTTCGCCCACCAAGTCCTTGTAGCGCTCATCGTCAGGATGCACACAAATGGCGGTGTCGCCCATGATGGTCTCTGGACGTGTGGTGGCCACTGTGACCCAGCGGTCCGATTCGCCAACAACGGCATAACGCACATAGTACAACTTGCCATGCTCCTCTGTGTGTATGACCTCCTCATCGCTCAGCGCCGTCAGTGCCACAGGATCCCAATTGACCATGCGCACCCCCCGGTAAATCAATCCCCGTTCGTGCATCTGCACGAAGGTGTCGATGACCCCCTCGTAGTACCCCTCGTCCATGGTGAAGCGAGTACGGTTCCAATCGCAACTGGCACCAAGCTTCTTGAGTTGTTCCAAGATGATGCCACCATGCTCATGGGTCCACTCCCAGGCATGCTCGAGGAAGGCCTCTCTGGAGAGGTCTGATTTTTTGATGCCCTTGTCCCGCAAACGTCGCACGACCTTGGCCTCTGTGGCAATCGAAGCATGGTCTGTGCCTGGCACCCAACAGGCATTTTTTCCTTGCATCCTCGCCCTCCTGACCAGCACGTCTTGGATGGTGTTGTTCAGCATGTGGCCCATGTGGAGCACCCCAGTGACATTGGGGGGAGGAATGACCACCGTGTAAGGCTCCCGGTCGTCGGGGACAGAATGAAAGTGTCCAGCCTCCAACCAGTGGGCATACCACTTGTCTTCAGTCTGGGTCGGGTCGTATTGTGCAGGAATGTTCATGTCGACGTCCAGGTCAGTTGGGGGCAAAAATACCCTTCATTCAACGACAAAGCCACCCCAAAGGGTGGCTTTGTAAACGTTGGTTGGAGGGGAAAGCTTATTGCTTGCCTGAGGTAGGCGCTCCAGCAGCAGGCTGCTTGACAGGAATGCCGCCACTGTTTCCAAGGTCAGAGGCTTCCACCTTGCCCTTGATCCGGATCACCTTCGTGGGCTCATTGCCTGCATTGGACGTGATGGTCACTGACTTGTTGATCGGGCCAATGCGCTTGGTGTCGTATTTGACGGTGATGGCCGAAGTGCTGCCTGGCGCAATGGGGGCCTTCTCACACTGTGGAACGGTGCAACCACATGAACCTTTGCAACGGGAAATGATCAGTGGCTCTGTGCCACTGTTGGTCACCGTAAACTCACAAGCGCCATTGGCACCCTGTTGAATGGTGCCATAGTCATGGATGTCTTTGTCCAAAGAGATGGATGGGCCGGTGACCACTTCTTGGGCGAGCCCAAAGGAGACGATGCCTAGCATCAAGGCACAGGCTGCGAAAAACTGCTTCATGGGGAGAATGTTGTTCATGGTTGTTTTGAGGCTTCAAGATAAGGAAGAAAGAATTCCATTTGCGAAAGTGCAAGCGACCTCTTGACGCACTTTCACATCGTTTCCAAAATCATGCCAAGAAAAAAGGCCACCCGGAGGTGGCCTTTTCTTCAAATCGTATTCATGAATCAGAGGCAGTTGCCACCGAAGAAGCTCAAGAAGCTAAGCAAATCTGACGTCGCCACGGTGCCGTCACCATCGAGGTCACCCACACAGTCGTTGCCACTGCCAGAAAACTCGCAAGAGCCATCGTCATACGAAGCCACGGCGCTGTAGTTGTCAGCGTCCTCGTAGGTGCAACCAGCAATCGCAGCGGTTCCACAAGAACCGTTGTCTGAACCTGCGAATGGATCGTATTCTGCGAACAAAGGATCTGTGCAACCTTCACAGGCACCACAGCTTCCGAAGCAAGGGATGTCACTCACCACAACTGGGCCCGTCACAACAACCGTGCGGCTGCCTGACTCAGAAGCGCAATCGCCACTGACGTTTTCAGCACCGGCAGCATCGTTGCCATTGACAAAGTTGTAGGTATTGACGCCCGCGGGCATGGACACCACAGCAGTATAGACATCATAAGCTTGGAGGTCCATAGAAGTCGATGCTGGATCATTCCCTTGGAAGTCACCCATCACGTTCACACCCATGGATGAAACTTCTTCATTGGCCATGTTCACACGCAACGTCACGTCATACGTGCATGCGAGGCTCAAGTCACAAGGGCTTGAGAAGTTGTTGGCAGAAGGGTCTCCGCAGCCAATGTTGAAGTTCAACAACGGCGCCGCCCAGAGGAATTGACCATCGTCATTCACTGGAATGGGAGACTGCCAGAATGTGCCGTTTCCGATCATCGGGATGATGTTGCCGAGGGCAGCCACGGTGATGTTCTCACCACAAATGCCAAATTGCACGGTCGCAGCCAATGCTGCGAGTTCCCCCAACAAACCAGTAGGGTCGTTGATGCCAGCAAGGCCAAGAGGTGCCGTTCCATCACCCACGATCACACCGTTGATGCTCACATTGGGGTTGACGCTGCCTGCTGCTTCGCAGCCTCCAGCAAGAGCCTCAAAAGCTGTTCCTGTCAAGGTCAGACCCACCACCCAAGTGGCTTCTGTTCCGGTAGGGATGTCATCGCTGTCGAGGTAGTTGCAAGAACCGTCATCCAATGTGGCGGTGTTGTCATAGTTGCAGGCCAAGGGTTCCGTGCAACCTTCTGCAATTGGCTCACCTGCGCAATTGAACCCTGCCTCTGCGTAGGTGCAAGACCCATCGTCAGAAGTGGCCAAGGTGTTGTAGTTGCATGCGTCAGAATCAGTGCAACCTGGTCCGGCTGAAGCGAGTCCTAGGATCGCCGCCATTCGTGGCGCGGTGAAGCCAACAATGGTGTCGCAGTACGCACGACCTTCAAGAGGCCCCATGTTGGGGTTCAAGGTCAATTGAGTCGCTGCCACGGATGTGCCGTTTGCTGCGTCCACTGCCTCCGTTGTCGCCACATCCCACCATTGCCATGGAGCGCCGTCAAAAGGTTGAGTCGGCGTGCTGCCCGAGTAGTTGTTCTTCACAGGGTACAGACCGTCCATGCCATTGTTGCCGTTGGCCAAGGCTTGTGCCGAGAAGGCATCTGTCAAGTTCAAGGATTGGTAAGCTTCGTTGTTGTTGGGAGCCGCCTGCGCATTGATTTCTGAATGCACATCGAAAGCTCCACTCACAGACACAACATTCTCACCCGTGGTAGGGACCACCAAGACACCCGTGGTGTATGGTGCAAATTGGTCGGCTGGGCACTGCATTGAAATCATCGCAGGATCTCCAGCATCCAACCAGTTCAAGTCGCCCAAGGCGCCTCCAAGGTTGATTTGGAAAGAAACGTCACTGCTGTACCCCACGTGGTTGGCGATGCAAAGCTGAACAGGGTCGGGACCGAAAATGCCAGCTGGGGCAAATCCATCGGATGTGGCTTCAGGGTTTCCATTCACCTGTTCAATCACCATTGGGATGTAGTCTTCTGCACCTGGCGTACCGGTCCAGAATTTGGCCAACGGCAATCCGTTGTCGTCGAGGATGATGTCGTTGTAATCGGAAATGGTCGAGGCTGCATAGCTCACGTATCCACCTGTTCCCTCACCAAGATAACCCACCATCGCAGGATCGATGCCATAAGGATCCATCATGGTCTGCTCCGACATGCGGAAGTAGCGTACTGCTGTCCTGGCATCTTGAACCCCACGGTAAGCCGCGTTGATCAGCTGGAACGTGCGATCCGACTGGGTGGCTGCGGTGGGGTTCCAACCTTGACGGTAGTCAATGGAGGCCACAACGTATCCCATTTTTGCGTAGCGCGTGCAAAGCTCCACCGCCACAGAGTCGGTTTTTGTGCCTACTGCACTTCCGTTCAAGTACTGGGGAAGGAAGTTCCCTGTGTGAACGTAGATCAAGAGAGGACGATCTGCCTCATCGTCACCTGAGGGCTCGTAAATGTCACACACCAAAGGCTGCGCCGCCGGCAAGGCTCCTTGTAGGAGTGGCAAAACAGTCACGTTGCTTCCGTAGACCACATTGGAGGTCACGTCCACATCGGTAAATACCTCATTGAGGTAGCGCACCTGGGCGTCCAATTGGCTCAAGGCCAAGAAACTCAGGGCTAGGGTCAGAAACTTTTTCATTTTGAAGAATTGGTTTGAAGGCGAAGATAAGGAAAAGGCAACACTGAAGTGTACGAACGACACAATATAGTCGACCGATCTAGATCAATTGTCGACCAATCAGTTCAAATCGATGGCAAAACTGATATAAGCGAGGCGGCCCACCGTTGGGCCACCGTAGGTTTCAATGTGGTTGTTGCGAAGAAGGTTGGAGCCTCCTACTTTGACCGTCAGCCCTCTGGCGTCAAAGTTGTAGTTCACCTGAGCGTCCAACAAGTCGTAGCCAGGAACAACTCCCGTGAACTGGGGTGACCCCTCGAAGACAAAACCCTGCACCCAGCGGTAATTGGCGCCGAAGCCCCATGTGTCCTTGTTCTTGCCCTCCAGGCCCCGTGCGGTGATCCCCAAATTGAACTTGTGTTCAGGCGTATTGAAGGCCGGAATGATGGGGTCGTCCTCATCTGTTTTGACCAACTTGTTCCAACTGTAGTTGCCAGAGAGAGAAAATTCGTCGCTCAAGAAGTAATTGAGCCCCACGGAAGCACCCTGTGTTTGAACTTGGTTCAAACTGTTCGCAGCATAGCGAAACACATCGACCGACTTGATGGAGTTTTCAAGCAGCCCCGACTCCCAGAACTCGACCTCCAGCCCCACGATGTAGCCTATGAAGTCTTGGTACCAGCTGCGGTAGACATTCATGTCGCAATACAACGACTCCCCAATGGTGGTTCGGTAGCCCATTTCCACTGTGCGCACTTGCTCTGGCCGAATGGCATCAATGGAAAACAGATTGTCGTCGATGATGGACCTGTCCGCCCCGATGGAAAGGCCAGCAGAGCTTGACCTGTAGTCATTGAAATCGCCTATTTCCGTCAAGCCTTCCGCGCCATTCAAATTTCCTACAAGCGTGGCAGGGCCAACATCCAAGAACAAAAACTGATCGGCGAGGGTGGGATTTCTCAACGCCGAACTGACACTGATCCGCAAGAAGTTCTTGGCGTTGGGGGTCCAAACCAAAGAGCCTGCAGGGGAAATCACGAGCGGGAAGTTCTCATTTTTGTCTGCCCGCACGGTCGCTGTGGCAATCCACTTGTCTTCTAGAAACCTCTTTTTCACTCCTGTGTAAACACCAATCTCCTGGTTCTCGATGACACGTCCATTGGTGTCACTGAAGATGGTGCCATCCGAATTGGGCGTGTACCGGCGACCATTGGCCCCCACCCTCCATTCGTCCAACCACCATGGTTTGAAAATCTTCTCTCCGTGAAGGTGGATGAGGGAAGACCGGTCAAAAAAGCGGGTACCCCTCTCGGTAGGGTTGTTCTTGCGGGAGGTGAAATGGGTGAACAAATCGTCAAAATTCGGTGACCCAGGGAGTCCTCCTCCCATCGGGTCGGTGTCGATGCCAGGCACCGTTGAATATCCTGCATTCGCCCAGGACTCCACTTGGCCATGCCAAGCACCCAAGTTGTCACCGTTCTCGGCGTACCACAACTCGACTTCTTCTGGGTCATACCCCGCAGTGGGAACCCAAATGGGGAAGGTGTCGCTGCCAACATTGGTGGAATCACCTGTGAGGCCAAACACTGGATAGGTCTGGTCCAATACGGGCAAGATGCTGTCCGCCCAAAAGTCGATGTAAACATCCCGCCAATCCAAGCTGTTCCGAACGCTATCCTGGATACGCAATGCCGTGGCGTAAGGGTCGTAGCTGTTTCCGGCATCCTCACTGGTGCGATAGGCCCGGATGAACCAACTGCCTTTTTTCCTGAGTTCCAGCTTGTGCTGATAAAATTCAATGTCTCTAAGGCTGAAGCGGTTGTCGCCCTGGTAGACCGTGGTTCCGCGGCCCATGTTGAACCCATAAATCAACTCCGGGCTTTCGTAGGTCTTCTCAGGCTGCAGTCTCCAATGGCCGCTGCCACTGAGCTTCAAGTTGTTCGTGTTGTAATCCACCAAATCGACCTCCTTGTAACCTGTGCGAAAAATCCCGCCCAGACCGCGCAGTTCATTGGTCACATCCGTGGAGAAGTCCATGTTGCCCACATACTCGTCTCCATAAATATTGACAGCATCAAAGCCTCCTGGATTCGAGGCATCTGCGGGAGAGCCATCGTTGAGGGTAAGACCATCGACGGGTCCGTAATTCGTGGCCTCCCAATCGTAGGCTGAGAAGGCAAAAGCGTTGATTTTGTAAGCAAAAAACGGGTCTCCTTCTTCGTTTTCGAAGGATTCCGCCCATCGGAAACCCCACTCGGTCAAATTCCGTTCCCCCATGCGGTAGGATGCGCTGAGTCCCTTGAATACGAAAGGATCTTTCGTTTCCATGTTGATGACCCCATTGAAGGCACCAGGACCGTAATAGGCTGAACTCGCGCCCGCCACAATTTCCACGGTCTTGACATCCAAATCAGGCGCACCCAAAAAATTGCCCAACGAAAAATTGAGTCCCGGACTTTGGTTGTCCACCCCGTCGATCAATTGCAGCGAACGCACCGGCGACGTGCTGTTGAATCCTCGGGTGTTCACGATTTTGAAACCCAACGATGCAGAGGTCAAATCCACTCCTTTAAGGTTGCCAAGTCCCTCATAGAAACTGCCCGTAGGGGCCTCTTTGATGGCCAAGGCGTCCATGGTTTCAACCGTCAGTGGGGCCTGCTTTTGCTTTTGGCTGATGCGCTCCCCCACCACCTCGGCTTCCTCAATCAAAACTTGGTCCCCCAAGAGTTTGACTTGGATGCGTTGGTTGGGCTTTGTCACACGCACCTGCTGAAGGGTGTACCCAATGAAACTCACATTCAAGGTCACTGGCAGGGAAGACACATTGAGGTTGAACCGGCCGTCGAAGGATGTTGTGACTCCATTGGATGTGCCGTCCACAATGACACTTGCGGCGAACATGGGCTCTCCTGTTTCACCGTCCAAGACGTTGCCCACAACCGAAACTTGCCCCCAAGCAACCACGCTCAAAAACAGGGACAAAGTCAATGCAACTGCCTTGCTCAATGGGGCAAAGGCAACCATCGGCATGTGAACTCGAAGCAAATCATTCATGGATTCGGGTTTGGAAGTGCAAGATGACGAATCCGATGCCTCGAAAAGACTTCGGGTGGATGAACTTGTCCACGCCTCAGCGAAGGGAACTCTTCAGGAAGCCGTGGGGGACTCGTTTTGAATCACCCAGAACTCCGGAGGATCCAGAGCCACATGCACGTGGTCGCCCGCACGAAGTTTTTTGCGACGACGGTGTTCGAGCGTTCCATTGAATTGCACCCTGCCTTCGTCGACGATGTGCTTGGCTTCTCCTCCAGTAGCGGCCATGCCAGTGGCCTTCAAAAACTGCAACAGATCGATGTATTCTGTGTGGATGCGAAAGACCTGAGGTTCCATGGAGGGAGGTTTCAGCGAAGCGAGGGGTAAGCTTCCGGGTCGACTTCCCTAAGCATGTTGTAGGCCGACTCCACAATGTCGTCGACGCTGGGCTTGGAAAAATAATCCCCGTCGCTGCCATAAGCCGGCAAATGGGGTTTGGCTGTCAATGTCTTGGCTTGGCCATCCAGGTGGTTCCATGCGCCTTGTCGGTTGAGCACATCGTCCAACAGGTAGGCCGATGCACCTCCTGGAACGTCTTCATCCACAACGAGCAAACGGTGGGTCTTGGCCACGGACTTCGCCGCCTTGCCATCCATGTCGAAGGGCAGCAGGGTCTGGGCGTCCAACAACTCGACCTCCACACCCAAGTCACTCAACCGCACGCAAGCCTCCTCACAAAGGTGAAGGGTGGAACCGTAGCTCAACAAGGTCAGGTCACTTCCTTCCCGGAGGGTCTCCACGTCTCCGAGGGCCACACGGAAATCCCCCAAGTTGCTCGGGCAGCGTTCTTTCTTTCGGTAGCCATTCAAGCACTCGACGACAAGAGCGGGCTCCTCCGCTTCGAGCAGCGTGTTGTACATGCCGGCGGCCTGGGTCATGTCCCTCGGGACGCACACGTGAATGCCGCGCACGGAATGCACAATGGCCCCCATGGGCGAGCCGCTGTGCCAAATGCCTTCCAATCTGTGGCCTCGTGTGCGGATGATGAGCGGGGCCTTTTGACCTCCCGCCGTGCGGTAACGCACTGTCGCCAAATCGTCGCGCATCAATTGCAAGCCGTAGTAGAGGTAATCGAGGTACTGGATTTCCGCAATGGGGCGGAGCCCACGGAGCGCCATGCCAATGCCCTGGCCCAAAATCGTGCACTCCCGGATGCCGGTGTCGCTCACGCGAACATCGCCGAATTTTTCCTGCATCCCCTCCATCACCTGGTTCACTCCACCGATGACTCCGGTGTCTTCCCCAAAAGTGAGGACGCGAGGGTCGCGTCGGAACATCTCTTCGAAGTTTCGCTGCAAAACCAATCTCCCATCCATCCACTCTGCATCGCCATCGTACGAAGCTGCCACAGGATGGACACGCAAGGCACTGTCCGATTGATCGCTGTGCAGCGTGGCGCTGTAACGTTGGTGGTTGTCCCGGTCGAAATTGTTCAACCAATCACTCAAGGCGCGGCGCTCCTCGGAGGCCTCACCTGCCGTCGAAGCCAAGGCAACCCTGACAGCGTGGGCCATGTCTGCACGGCCGGCGTCGGACCTTGCAGCCAAGGCATCTGCTCTTTCTTTGTCAACCTCCACAAGCACTGCGACCGCGGAATCTCGATCGGCATCAAGGGCTTTTCGGAAGGACGCCCATGCTTCTTTTTGTTCCGATCGCACGCCTTTTTTAGACTCCTTGCGAATCGCCGCCAATTCCTCTTCAGTGGCTGCACCTTCCGCCATCAAGAACCGCTCCATTTGGTGCAAACAGTCGAACTCTTGCGCCCAAGCCAAACGCTCTTCGCTCTTGTAACGTTCGTGTGAACCCGAGGTGCTGTGCCCTTGAGGTTGCGTGACTTCCTCCACGTGCACAAGCACAGGAACATGGTCCTCACGGCACCGCTTGGCCGCCTCCTCGTAGGTGGCGATGAGTTGCGGGTAGTCCCAACCTCTGACGCGGTAGATGACCAACCCATTTGTCGCTTCCTCCCTTTGGAACCCTGCCAAAGCTGTGGAGATGCTCTCTTTGACCGTTTGGTACTTCTTGGGGACAGAGATGCCATAGCCATCGTCCCAAACGCTCATCAACATGGGCACCTCCAGCACACATGCCGCGTTCATCGCCTCCCAAAACATCCCCTCTGAAGTGCTGGCATCGCCAATCGTCCCCACGGCGATTTCATCCCCGTTTTGGGTGAACCCCTTCATGACGTTGGCGAGTTCTGGCAACGATCGATACACCTTGCTGGCCTGGGCCAAGCCCAACAAACGCGGCATTTGTGACGCCGTCGGCGATACATCTGCGGAACTGTTGAAATCGGCCATCAGATCCTTCCAAGATCCGTCATCGTGCAGCAGCCTCGTGGCGAAGTGCCCTCCCATTTGACGGCCACCCGAGGTCGGGTCTGCATCCACGTCAGCATGGGCGTACAGCGCCGCGAAGTAGGCCTTCACGCTCAAGAGGCCACGGGCCATCATCAGCGTTTGGTCACGGTAATACCCCGACCGCCAGTCCCCAGGCCGCACCACTTTCGCAAGTGCCACTTGGGCCATCTCCTTTCCATCCCCAAAAATCCCAAACTTGGCCTTGCCTGTCAGCACTTCTTTGCGTCCCAAAAGAGAAGCCTCGCGGCTCGTAGACATCAAGCGGTAATCGTCCAGCAACGTCTGACGAAAAGATTGAACGTCTTGGGAATCAATTGAAGGTGAAGTGGCCGCCATTTGGAGACAAAAGTACACAGAGGCACCCCCTCCTCAGACAGCGTCCACCATCAATGGGTCATCCCTGACCCTGGGACCTTGACCCGGCGTAGGCCACAGCAATTTGCGCGCCCACTTGTGCATTGTGTTTCACCAGGGCCACGTTCGCAGCCAAGCTCTTGCCCGCGGTCGCATCCGCGATGTGCTTCAGCAGAAAAGGGGTCAGTGCCTTTCCTTCCACCCCTTGGTCTGCCGCCGCTGCCAATGCCTTCTGGGTGGCCTCCTCGGCATCAAAACCGTGCTGGGCAGGCACGGGATTCGCCACCAACATACCACCCTTCAATCCAAGGCCCCACTTTGCCGCCATGGCAGCGGCCACCTCGGATGGAGAATCGGCCCGATGCACCAATGGCAACCCACTGTCCGGCGTGAAAAAAGCAGGCAATTCGTCCGTGCCGTAGCCCAGGACTGTGACGCCTTTGGTTTCCAAGACTTCAAGCGTCTTGGGCAAATCCAAAATGGACTTCGCTCCGGCGCTCACCACCGCCACCTTTTGCACGGCCAATTCCTCCAAATCGGCACTCACATCCCAGGTGTGTTCAGCCCCTCGGTGCACCCCTCCAATGCCTCCTGTCACAAACACAGCAATTCCTGCGAGCCCCGCACCGATCAAGGTACCGCTGACTGTGGTGGCCCCCAACTGTCCTTTCGCCAGCACCAAAGGAAGGTCCCGGCGCGACACTTTGGCAACCCCTCGTTCTGTGGCCAGTCGCTTCAGCATCGCTGGGGAACATCCCACTTGCAAATGACCATCCACTGCAGCGACAGTGGCAGGGATGGCCCCTTCAGCCCTTACAATGGACTCCACCTCACGGGCCGTCTCAAGATTCGCGGGGTAAGGCATGCCATGGGCCACGATGGTCGACTCCAGAGCGACCACGGGCAGCCCCTTTTTCAAGGCAGCGTCGACTTCCGGGTCCAGCCTCCACCACCTGCGGCGCGAAGAACTCATTGAAAGTGGGGGTTGTGCAACATGGGATTCGCCTTCATGATGGCCTTCCAAACGGCATCCTTCAGCGGCTGCAAACCCTTTTGGGCAACACTGCTGAAGAACAATGGAGCCACATCGAGATGCTCTGCCAATTCTTCACGCAGTTCGCGTTCCAACTCCTCGTCGAGCATGTCCGACTTGCTCACTGTCAAAATCCGCTGCTTTTCGAGCAAATCAGGATTGTACTTCTCCAACTCACGGAGAAGGGTTTGGTATTCCTGAAAAATGTCATCGGCATCGGCGGGCACCAAAAACAACAGAACCGGATTCCGTTCGATGTGCCTCAAAAAGCGCAAGCCTAGGCCTTTGCCCTCTGCAGCTCCTTCGATGATGCCAGGAATGTCCGCCATCACAAAGCTCTTGCCATCCCGGTAGGACACCATCCCCAAGTTGGGGCGAAGCGTGGTGAAAGGGTAATCTGCAATCTCCGGCTTGGCCGCACTGACCACACTCAACAAGGTCGACTTCCCAGCATTGGGGAACCCCACCAGCCCCACGTCGGCCAGCAGCTTCAGTTCAATGATTTTCCATTGCTCGAGACCGTCCTCTCCGGGCTGCGCATAACGCGGCGCTTGGTTGGTGGACGACTTGAAATGGTCGTTGCCCAGACCGCCTCGACCCCCAGGTGTGGTGATGTACTCTTGGCCCTCTTCGGTGATTTCAAATTCGGTTTCCCCCGTCTCCGCATTTTTGATCAAGGTACCAAGGGGCACCTCAATGATGGCATCATCGCCATCGCCTCCATGCTTGCGGTTGCCTGAACCACTCTCACCATGCGAGGCCATGATGTGGCGTTGGTACTTCAAGTGGAGCAGCGTCCAAAGTTGCTCATTGCCGCGGATGATCACATGGCCTCCACGCCCCCCATCTCCCCCATCAGGACCGCCTTTGGACGTGGTTTTGTCCCGATGCATGTGCGTCGAACCTGGACCACCCTTTCCAGAGCGGCAGCAAATTTTGACGTAATCAACAAAGTTTTGACTGGCCATGGATCAAGCCCCAATGGCCTTTGTCAAGCGCTGCGTGATGTCCTCGATGGACCCCACCCCGTCGATGCCTTGGTACTTTCCTGCCGCTCGGTAATGGTCGGCCACAGGGGCAGTCTCATGGTTGTAGACGTCGATTCTTTTCTGGATCACCTCCGGGTTGGCATCATCGGGGCGACCCGACGTCTCAGCCCTGGCCAACAAACGCGACTTCAACTCCGCTTCAGGGACTTCCAAGGCGCACATGGACGCAATGCTTTGGCCCTTTGATTCCAAGAAAACATCCAAGGCCAGGGCCTGGGCAGTGGTTCGTGGAAAGCCATCAAAGATGAAGCCCTTGGCATGGGGATGCTTGTTCACTTCAGACTCCAGCATGCGGATGGTGACATCATCGGGCACCAACTTCCCCTGATTCATGTAGCTCTTGGCCAATTGTCCGAGTTCCGTTTCCCCTTTGATGTTGGCACGGAAAATGTCCCCTGTACTCAGGTGGACAAGCTCGTAGTGCTCGACAAGGAAGGCACTTTGGGTGCCTTTCCCCGCACCCGGAGGGCCAAACAAAATCAAGTTGCGCATCGCTCTGTTCCTTTCGTGGATTCTTTCGTGAAAACGCGAAGATAGTTGAATGCCTCGGGGCAGTACATTCGCACCATGAAGTACGACGTGATTGTTCTTGGAAGCGGACCCGGCGGCTATGTTACTGCCATCCGTGCATCACAATTGGGGTTGAAAACCGCAGTGGTGGAGCGCGAGGCGCTAGGAGGCATTTGTTTGAACTGGGGATGCATCCCCACCAAGGCCCTCCTCAAGAGTGCGAATGTGTTCGAATACATCGAACATGCCGAAGATTATGGCATCCAAGTGAATGCCCCCAAGGCAGATTTTACCGGAATGGTCAACCGAAGCCGTGGCGTCGCAGACGGCATGAGCAAGGGCGTGACCTTCCTCATGAAGAAGAACAACATTGACGTCGTCATGGGCGAAGGCAAGTTGATGCCTGGAAAGAAACTCGAGGTGAAGGCTGCCGATGGCAAAACTTCCACCCTCGAAGCCCAGCACATCATTGTCGCGACAGGCGCCCGTTCAAGGCATTTGCCATCCCTGCCTCAGGATGGGAAAAAGATCATCGGCTACAGAGAGGCCATGACCTTGAAGACCCAGCCCAAGAAAATGGTGGTCGTAGGCTCAGGTGCCATCGGTGTTGAGTTTGCCTATTTCTACAACGCCATTGGCACAGAAGTGACCGTGGTGGAGTACGTGGACCGCATCGTCCCCGTGGAAGACAAAGAAGTCTCCAAGCAGCTCGAGCGCACCTTCAAAAAGGCCGGCATCAACATCATGACCAGCTCTGAGGTCACAGGTGTCGACACCTCTGGCAAGAACTGCAAGGTGAAGGTGAAGACCAAAAAAGGAGAAGAAACCCTCGAGTGCGATGTCGTCTTGAGCGCGGCAGGTGTGGTCTCGAACATTGAAAACATTGGCCTTGAGGAATGTGGCATCGTGCACGACCGCGGAAAAATTGTCGTCGATGATTTCTATGCCACGAACATTCCTGGATACTACGCCATTGGCGACTGCGTTCCAGGCCCATCTTTGGCCCACGTGGCATCGGCTGAGGGCATCACATGCGTGGAAAAGATCGCAGGAAAACACCCCGACCCCATCGACTACGGCAACATCCCGGGATGCACCTATTGCTTCCCGGAAGTGGCCAGTGTAGGTATGACGGAAGAAGCCGCCAAGGAGGCAGGCCACGACATCAAGATTGGTAAATTTCCTTTCTCTGCTTCTGGAAAAGCAAGCGCCTCGGGCCACAAAGACGGGTTTGTCAAACTCATTTTTGACGCCAAATACGGCGAGCTGCTCGGCGGCCACCTGATTGGTGCGAACGTCACGGAAATGATTGCAGAGATCGTGGCCTTGCGGAAATTGGAAACCACAGGCCACGAACTTATCAAAACCATTCACCCTCACCCGACCTTGAGCGAGGCCGTGATGGAAGCCGCAGCTGCGGCGTATGACGAGGTGATTCACCTGTGACCGGCATTTGACTTCAGCGTGGCAATGGTCCACACAATTTATTGATCATGTCCCCCTCTATCCTCCGACTTCACGCGGTGTTGACCCTCCTCGGCGGCATTGGACTTTCGCTTTCAACTTCTGCCCAAAACGTGGAGTTTCTCGAGAGCTACTCCCAATCCCAACTGGCGCTGACCGCTGCAGTCTTTGGCATTCCCAATGGCTCTTTTTCAGCCGACTACGATGTCAATGCCTACAGGGTGACCTATGAAATGCCCTACCTCGGAGACACGGTTGAAGTCAGCGGGGCCCTATTCGTGCCACAGGAATTTGAAGACCCTTGTGGTCTGCCCATCCACCTGTACATGCACGGCACCATCTTCAAGCGCACCGATGCACCTTCTTACTTGAGCATAGAAGGTTCCTTCGGCGGCTTGATGGCCACCTTGGGGCACCTTGTGTTGATGCCAGATTACGTGGGACTGGGCACCAGCTCCCTGATGCACCCATATGTGCATGCATCTTCTGAGTCCGATGCAGGCTTCTACCTGATGCGGGCCGCCCAAACGCTCGGACAAGAATTGGGTTACACCTTGAACGGCCAAAATTTCATCTCTGGCTACTCTCAAGGCGGCCATGCGGCGATGGCACTGGCACGGGACCTTTCCACAACCTCGTATGGCGATGAATTCTCATTGACCGCAGCTGTGCCGGGGAGTGGACCGTATGACATCAGTGGGACGCAATTCCCTTTGACCTTTGAGTCGGCCACGTACTCCAACCCTGCCTATTTGGCCTACAACATCATTGGCTGGAACAGCGTGTATGGCAACTTGTACGATGAGCTCTCAGAAGTTTTCCAAGAACCCTATGCCACCACTCTTCCTCTGCTGTTTGACGGCACCAATGATGCCGGCACCATCAACAACGCTTGTCCTGCAACGCTCGAAGAATTGATGCAGCCAGGATTGGTGGAAACGATTTTGAACGATCCTACACATCCCTTCATGCTCGCGGCCATGGACAACGACGTGTACCAATGGGTGCCTGAAGTTCCGGTGGACATGTACTACTGCACAGAAGACGAGCAGGTGTTCTACCAAAATGCCTTGTTGGCAAACGAGTGGATGACCGCCAACGGAAGTACCTCCCATGATGCCGTCAACCTCGGGGCCTACAACCATGGGAACTGCGCGGGTCTGGCCATTTTTGAGGGGACTTTGTGGATTGATGGTCAGGTGCAGTCGTGCGCGACACTTCTTCAGGAAGCGCAGAAAACATCCACGCTTCTTGCCTACCCCAACCCCGCGTCGAATCAGCTCACTTTGAAAGGACTTTCAAAGTCGGCCTTTTGGTCCTTGTACAACAGCATGGGGCAAGAAGTGCTGGCCGGCCAAGGCCGTGTTGTCGATGTCTCCATGTTGGCTCCAGGACCCCACATCGTTCGCACTGAGGGACATCGCCCTGTCGTGGTGATGGTCCAGCACTGACCCCTTTGAATCAAGGCTTCCGCAAGGTGATGTGCATGCACCCGCCTTCAGGAATAACGTAAATGATGCCTGCCTTTTGGTAACGGTTGAGCAACCGTTCCATCTCCCTTGTGGGCGTCCCACAAGTGGCCTGGTCGTCAAAGCGATCGACAAAGGCGATGTCAAAGCTGGCCCCGAAGCTGTGGGTGCTTTTGCTGTTCGTAGCATTCAAATTCCTGCGGCGCAGCCGACGTTGTTGTTTGTCGGTGCGCGTCGCCGAGGTCACGCGGAACACCGCACCATCACTTGCCGTCCCCTTCAAGGCATCGGCAAAATCGTTGCCCATGTCCTTCAAAAGCTGGTACGTTTCAGGAAGCAACCAAGCATGGCTGTGGGTCAAACGCGCAATGCGGTACCCTCTTCCGTCTTCCACTTCGACGAGCTTTCCGTTTCTTTTTCCCGCATTCAACTCAATGTCGTTCTTGACAAAAAAGCTATTGGGCAATGACCTCGCCGCCGACTGGTGGGCCGTGTATGGGTTTTTGGGTACGCGCATCGTGCGCTTGCATACACTGCAAGGCTGGATGTTCTTCTGTCGTTCCTTTCTTGGCTCAGGTGCCACAGCAACAGGTTCCGGCTGGGCAATGAGCTGGCGCTCTTCTGGAGCAGAAACAACAGAGGAAGAAGAAGTCCCCTCCACACTTTCTGGATCCGTGGTCTCCGTCGCCTGCGACGGTGTTCTCAACAGCACAGGGTGTGCCTCGCGCATGGCCAAGGCCACCACAGGCTTGGGGTGGGTCAAGCGCGTGAATGCTTCTTGCTCGGCATCGCTGCCCCCCACCAAGGCCACCATGCCACTCGAACACCCCCCCAAAATCAAAGCCACAAGCCCGAGGCGGTCCCAACGGATTCGTCGCATGGAAGTGGATGTGGTGGAAGAATCTTTCATGGGACGTGAAGTTCCG
Source organism: uncultured Flavobacteriales bacterium (assembly GCA_963933635.1). Classification (GTDB taxonomy): domain Bacteria; phylum Bacteroidota; class Bacteroidia; order Flavobacteriales_D; family Sanyastnellaceae; genus UBA11663. The sequence continues at coordinate 10,700 of CAWVVM010000002.1, read as the reverse complement.
GGCGGAATGCAAGCACAATGGAGGTGCATCTCGTCAAGTTCCCACGTTCCAATGTTGAAACGGTGGCCCTCCTCCACGAAGAACATCCCTTCCTTCGTTGCACTTTGCAACCATGGCGACACTCGGTGCAAAAATCAATCACCCTTCTTACGGAGAAGGAGTCATTTTCAACCAGGATGGGGACTTTTGGCGCGTCTACTTCCAAGACCATGGCGAAAAGGAATTCAACAAATCCTTTGAAGGCTGGGACATGGTGGAGGAAGGTCTTGAAGACGGAGCTGTCGATTTCAGCGACTTGACCTCGGCCATTGAACAGGTCTTTGAGGAGCACATCTACCGGATTGAGCAATATGTAGAGCCGTCGCCCATTGCCTTGGGCGACCGTTGGGAGGGCGGCACAGTGACGCTGCACCCTGCGGAAGAGGGCATGCAGGCCAAGGACATACCCATGGAGACCTTTTTTCACAAAATCGTCATGGTCCGCGACCGCTTGAGGGTGATGGAGCAACAAATCAACGCCCACGAAAAACTCAGCGACGAAGACAAAATCAACCTGCAGCAATACATCACCAGAATTTATGGGAGTTTGACCACCTTCAATGTGCTCTTCAAAACCAAAAGCGACCAGTTCCGAGGCGCTGGAAAACAAGATGAAACATGATGTTGTGGCGTGTCCTCTCCGCAATGAACCGATGGCTCCTCCCCTCCATCCACAAGGTGCCCGACTTGACGCGGCTGAATGGGCTCCAAAAGGCGGTCGTGGGGTGGAAAATGTGGGTCACGTACCGTCACCTTGAAGCCCTGAAAAAAAAGGAGGAGTCCCCACTCAAAGGAGAAAACCTCCCCCTCTGACATGTCGTCCCAAGGCCCATCTGTCCGCAAAGGTTGGCGGCATTGGGCCCAGGTCCTTGGGCCAGGAATCTTGTTTGCCTCCACGTGCATTGGCGTGTCCCACCTGGTCCAGTCGACACGTGCCGGAGCAGTCGCAGGGTTTGGGCTGACTTGGGCCATTCTCGCCGCCAATGCCGCGAAATATCCGTTTTTTGAATTTGGCTCGAGGTATGCATCCGCCACAGGACAATCTCTGATTGAAGGGTACAAGGGCCTCGGACGAGGAGCCTCTTGGCTCTACCTCTTGCTCTCGTTGGGCACATGCTTCTTTGTGACCGCCGCGGTGGGCATGGTGACGGCTGCGTTCTTGGACGCGCTCTTGGGCATCTCGGATTTTGCTGGAAAACCCGCCACACCCCAAGTGGCGATGGGGTTGTTCCTGGGCGCCACCCTGCTCTTGTTGTGGGGGAAATTCGCAACCTTGGACCGACTCATCAAGGCGTTGGCCGCTGTGCTTGTCGTGTCGACCGTTTGTGCCGTCTGCCTCACGCTGGGACGGCCACCGCAGGCCCTCCCCCGAGCCGAGTGGGCCACATGGGATTGGACCACCCCGGCAGGCGCCGCTTTTTTGATCGCGCTGATGGGGTGGATGCCCACCGCCGTGGATTTGAGCACTTGGAACAGCATTTGGACGCTCGAGCGCACACGGAGCACAGGATACAAGCCCAGCCTCAAGGAGACCCTCAAGGAATTCAATTTGGGCTACCTCATCTCGGCCATCCTCGCACTGGGGTTCCTCGCGCTGGGGACCTTGTTGCTCCACCGCACGGGGGCCACATTGCCCAACGGGAGCGCAGGGTTCGCTGCCGGGATCGTGCAGCTGTATGCCGACAGCATTGGGGCCTGGAGTGCTCCTTTGATGGGCGCTGCAGCATTCAGTGCCATGCTGGGCACTTGCATTGCCGTGATGGATGGGTATGCACGCAGCCTCAACCGGGCCTTTGCAGCGGCCATGAACACCACACCCACGGATGTGCACCACCGGCGGGCACTCGTCTTGGTGGCCGCGGGAGGGCTGTGTCTTGTGCTTGGGTATTCAGGCCAAATCAAGCTCTTGGTCGACATTGCCACCACGCTGTCCTTTCTTGTGGCCCCTGTCATTGCCTATTGGAACCTGCGCTTGGTCACGCGCTCTGATTTTCCGGAAGGTGCACGTCCGAGTCCCTTCCTTCAGATCTGGGCGTGGGTGGGCATTACGTTCTTGTCGGTGTTCACCCTTTGGTTTCTCTGGATCAAGGTTACCTCCTGACAGGCGACTTCACCTGTGCCATCATCCACAACATCTCGCCACCAATCTGGGCACAACGCGCATCGTACGTCAGAGCCTCTTGGTCGGTTTCGTCGCTGACTTTGGGGTCGACATAGGGTGTGGCAAACCTTGCAGCCGCGCCGTACACAATGGGACATCCCTTGTCTGCACTGCTGCATGTCATGACCGCCGCAAACCCCGAATCGGGATTCGCATCGTCTCCATAGGTTTTGCTGAAACAGAGTTGTGGGGTGGAACTTGGGCCTGGAAGCACTGCATAGGTGGGGTTTTCTTCGCCGTGGTCCTGGTCGTGCACGCTCACTTCAAAGCCGGCCCGTTGCATGGCCGCCACCGTACGGGGGTTGCAAGCTGTGGACTCGGTGCCACCACTGAAGGTGCGCACCCCGTCAAGCCCGTGTAAGTCCGCCCCCACCTGGGCCCAAACTTGCGCCAGATGGCTCCTTCTGCTGTTGTGCGTGCAAATGAAGACAAGTTCAGCGCTGTCGCTCTGGGCCAATTGAGCCGTCACCCATTGGGCCAGGGCACGCAACTCCACTTTGCGTTCTTCAGGGGTGGCATCTGCTCCCTCCATCAAGCCTTCTGCCAGCAAAGCCACATTTGGATAAAAAAGAGAACGTTCCATGCCCAAAAATCGTCCGCTTTCTGGTCCCATAGACCACAAGGACACAAAGGAATTTCAACAAGGGTTGGAGGCATTGATTCAAGGCCGCAACCGCGCGTGGTCCAAGCGGACCTCCCCGAGCAAATCGTCGAAGCCGAGCAACCTTCCCTGCAACGTGACTGTGGATCCAACCTGAACATCGGGGGTGACCTCGTCGTCCCAAGTCACCGCGACGCCAGGGGACAACAAAGCACCAGAAGCCGACAAGGAGGTCACCTTCCCGACCACGGCCACCATCTTGTCCTGCCAGACCACATGTTCTGGAGCATCATGTGCCCCGTACCATTGGACCAATTCGGCGGCCTCCCAAGTGGCCTCAACAGTGGCTTGGGCATAGTCTTTGTGAGGTTTGTGGTATTGAACATAGGCCACGACACCGCCCAAACAGGCAGCAATGAAGGCGAAGAGAAGGGCGTTGCGCATCGTGAAGTTCATGCTTCTGTCATGGGAATTTTGAACGACACCAAAAGCTGATCGTCCGTCGCCGGAGATACTCCTTGCCAAGAAGTCATCCAGGTGCTGAGAAATTCGCGCTGGTCTTCAGGCGGGAGCTCCGCAAGAAGAAGAACCAAGGTCCGCAGCCCCTTGAGTTTGAGCTTTTTGTCCTTGGGGCCGCCAAATTGGTCGGGAAGCCCATCCGAGAACATGAAGATGTTGTCTCCCGGGCGGGCCTGCAAGGTGGTCTCCACAAATGGAATCTGCCTCCAGAGTGCCCCACCAATGGATCTGGAGGTGCCCTTGAATTCCAACAGCTTGCCTTTTCGCACAATCCAAAGCGGACGTTTGGCTCCTGCAAAACGAAGTTGCTGCAGCTCTGGTTCGTAAGAAAGCACGGCCAAGTCAAGGCCCATGCCAATGGCGCGCATGCGGTGGGTGTCACCGTTCATCATGGCCGCCCGAAACTTCTCATCCAGACGGGTCAACATGTGCGCAGGGCTCCCTGCTTTGTGGATGGCCTGCCAAAGTTTTTCACGCGCCAGCACCGTCATCAACGCAGCACTCATCCCGTGACCTGTGCAGTCGCAAGCAGCGAGGTACACCCTGTTCTCTTTCTCTGCCACAAACAAAAAGTCACCACCCAACTGCGCCATGGGCCTGTCGTAGACCATGCAAGCCGGGAACAAAGCGTTCAATTGTTCCGTGGTCGGCGCCATCATCGACTGAATCGAACGGGCATATTGCAAGTCTTCTTGAGACTGCTCGTAGCGCTCGATGGCCAAATGGGAGGATGGGGCAGATGCAGGGTTCACGTTCTGGACTTGAGCTATGAAGATAAGGCTTTCTGAATTGAGGGAATCTTCCGAACTTTTGGGCGTGAACAGTCTTCGAACCTTGGCCCTTTTTGCCCTTCCCGCCATCCTCATCATGTGCGCCTCTTCCCTAGGGGTGGCAGAGCAGCAGGGACAGGACCGCACAGGCGCACCAGGGTCCAACATCACCTGCGTGGAAGGCTGCCATTCCACCCAAGGCACCACAGCGTCTGCCTCCCTCGAATTGATTGACCCTGGCACGGGCACTGCTGTGATGGAATACCTTCCAGGCACCGCCTACCTCTTGCGGATGGTCGTCGAAGGGGACAACGCTGCAACCTTTGGCATGCAGGCCACGGCAGTTCGTGAAAACGGCAGCAACGCAGGCACCTTCTCTGCACCGTCAAGCAACGCACAGCTCGAAGAGGCACAGGGTCGCCACATTGTGGAGCAGAATTCCTCAGGTGCTTCTGGGTTTTTTGAAGTCACATGGACGGCCCCAAGTTCAGGGTCCGGAGAGGCAAGGTTTTACATGAGCGGTTTGGCATGCAATGGAAACGGAGCGGTCAATGGCGACGCATACGCCCCGGCCACGTTGTTCCTCCCCGAGGCTGCTGGCTCCCACGTGGGCCATGTAGCAACAGAGAATGCCGAGGCCCCTCAACGTTACTCTGGCCATTGGATTTGGACGGCACCCTCCGCAGGCCGACTCGTCGTGGCCGATGTGTCCGGCCGTGTGCTGCGGGCACAAGAGGTGCAGTCAGACGACATGGTGAGATGGCATCACGATGGCACTTTGGTGGCCACATTTGTTCCTCGACGCGGGGAGCCTTCACGCTGGAAGCTGGCTGCACTTTGACTTCCGCGGATTCAGAAAAGAAAGTCCACACGCTCTCCCAACTGGGAAGGAGCCTGAAGCGCACGCTCGAGAAAGTCACCGAGGGCAAAACCATGTGGTTTCGGGCGGAAATTGCCAAGATTTCTCAGAGCCCAGCTGGACACGTGTATCTGGAACTGGTGGAAGAGGAAAATGGGCAACGTCTTGCCGCCATGCGCGGTACGTTGTGGAGCTCCCAAGCCGCGAGCATTCGCCAGAAGCTAGGTGCAGATGCCGACCGCATCCTTTCTTCGGGAACAGAAATTGTCTTTTGTGGAAGTGTCCAATACCACGCAGTGTATGGGGTGAGTTTGACCATCGAGGAGCTGGACTTGGCCGCCATGATCGGCGAAGCGGAAAAACGCAAGCAAGCCACCATTGCAACCCTCCAAGCGGAAGGTGCCATGGAGCTCAACCGACAAATTGCCTTGCCCCGCTTGCTGCAGCGGGTGGCGCTCATCGGCTCCCCTGGAACGTCAGGGTTCCGAGACTTTGCGGCCCATCTGATTCAAAACGAGTGGGGCGTGGGGTTCGAGGTAGAAGTCTTCAAGGCCTCTGTGCAAGGAAAAGGAGCCCCGGCTGAACTGATGCAAGCCCTCGCCCAGGCCCAACAATGGCAACCCGACGCCGTGGTCGTGGTGCGAGGCGGTGGTTCCGCATTGGATTTGGACGCCTTCAACCAACTCGACTTGTGCCGCGTCATCGCACATGCCTCGGTGCCCGTCCTCACAGGCATTGGCCATGAAACCGATTTGAGTGTGGCCGACTTGGTGGCCCATGCCCATTTCAAAACGCCCACGGCCGTGGCCGATTTCTTGGTCGATCGCTTGGTGAACGAGCGCTCCAAGCTGACGGAGTGGGCCTTGGGCATTGGCCAACGCACACAGCAAAGGCTCACTTGGGAGCGGGAACGGCTGGCCCAGGACATGCAAATCCTGCGGCTTCAACCCCGACAGGTTCTGGACGCGATGACGATGAAACTAGGCCACCTCAAGGAAAACTTGGGCCTGCAAGCGCGACAGGCCATGGAACGCCAGCGCCAACAACTTCATCAGTGGGGCACCACCGTGGAAGCCTTGCATCCTGAGAACATCTTGGCAAGGGGGTTTTCCGTAGTTCGGTCGAGCGACAAGGCGGTGCGATCTGCCCAGGATTTGGCCCCCAACGACATCGTGCATCTTCAATTCCATCACGGCCGAGCAGAAGCTGTGGTGACCAACGTAACTTCCGACCCAGATGAGCCAACCGATTGATCCCTCCCTTTCTTACGACGACGCGGTGCGTGAATTGCAAGACATTCTGACCAAGATGCAAGGCAGCGAGCTGGGCATTGACGACTTGACCACCCACATCCAACGGGCCTCTGTCCTGCTCGACTTTTGCCAGGGCAAGCTCCAAAAAACAGAAGCCGAGGTCCAAGCGGTGCTTGAAAAGCTGGGGCTCGAGGGTTAGGCTCCCTTAAGCTTGTCCAAAATCTCATTGGCGCCTCTGGCACCGTCCAAACCGCTTGCTTGCTCCGTCGCTGCTTCTTTTTGCATGCGTTGCTGGACCTCATCCTTGACCTTCGTCATCCGGTCGGTCAGCGCAGGAAAAGACGGACAGTTCCCCATTTCTCTGGTGTACAGTCGATCCAATGCAGGGTTGTCGGTGGGCTGAATGCAAGGCAGCATCATCTGGGAAATCTGGATGTTCAGTTCCTGTGAAGTTACCCCCTCGACATCCTTCAGAGATTCCAACAAGCCGTCCATGGCTTCAATGTTCTCTTCCACACAGACGCAAGGGTCGCCTCTTTGGGCCACAGCATCTTCCAAAGTCGGTTTCTGAACCACCGGGGTGTCCTCCGCTGGAGGAGCATCTTGGCCTCCGCAGCTCGTCAACAATGCAGCGCTTGCCAAAATGGCCATCAAGAAAGTCGGGGCAAAAAGAGATTTCATGTCAAAGTGTGTTGGTACCCTTCAAAAATGCGGCCTTTGCTCGGCGAGAAAGACGCCTCGGAAGAAAGTTGCCAAACACAAGATGTGAAGATGCCCCACCGGGGTCGATCACAACGCAGGTCAGTCGCAGACTTCGTTGAATCTGGTCAAAAAGACGAGCAAGTCTTGGGCATCCACCGCGGCGGATCCGTTCATGTCATAGGGTCCGGTCCAACCCAATCCGTAGGCTGTCAAGAACAAGATCAAATCGCCTGATCCACAGCCCCCGTCGCCGTTGAAATCGCCCAGACATTCGTCGTCAGGCAAGAATCCAGTCCCTCCAAACTCCTCCGCCCACTGCGGAAAAACGATGGTCTCTGCGTAGTGGAAGGCATTGATCCCGGCATGCTTGCCAATGCGTCTGCCCGGAGCATCGTCGATGGGGGGGTGGATTCCGCCCCACATCCGGCTCAAGGCACTCTCGTTGGAGGCATCCATGAAGGTGGCCCATTGCAAACTGACGTTGGTGCTGGGGCCTTCTTCAAAGACCAAGAATTGGTCCATGGGCGCGTACCACTCTGCCAACCCGCCTGGCCAATATGCAGAGCCTGTCAAGAGCTCAAACAATTCAGCCGCAGCACGGGAATAGGTGCTGTGTCCGCTGACGTATCCCGCAAAAGGAGGGGTCACAAAGCTCGGGCGTTGGTAAGGCCACCAGCGGTCGGCCAAGGTCCACCCTACGCCTGCCTCATCGATCAAAGGGACTTCAATGAAGTCAGGCCCCTTCCAGCAACGCACCTTGATTTTGCCGACCTGGTCTTCGTCGTAGGCAAACGACAAGGGATCTGCATCATCGATCATCTCGATCCACCCTGGAATCAGAGGCAAGCCCGTAGGATGGTAATTGGGCAACCCGGGATCTGAGCTTTGGCCATGCTCGGCCATGTACCGGATGCCAGAGACCGGGCGTGAATAGTCGTAGTATCCCTTGACACTCCATGCCGCAATGGCGCAATCGTGCATGGCCCCTCCCAACGCGAGGTAGGCCTTGACGTCAAACTCCAAATCGTCGATGATGGGTCCTTGGCCGCGCCACCGGTGTTCTCCAGCCTGGGCATCGAGGATGAATTCGTTCAAGAGCGTGAACCAGTGTCCTGGGGGCGTTTCTGAATCGGGACCGTCTGCCCAAAATTCTGCAATCACCCTTGCATAGTCGCCCCGTGCCACCATGTTGGGCGCATAAGGCGCTCCGGTGATGGGGTTCAAGGCATGGCCTTGTCCCCCAAAGTTTCCTTCGTCGTCGTACCACGCCACCAAACCGCCGTCCTCCCAAGCATAAAATTCGTCGATGTCCTCGTTGGCGGGCAAGCTGCCGTCGTACTTGAGACTGGCCGGACTGATGTCCCACATCACGCCGTCGTCTGGGCTGAGGTGTTCGCTCCAGCTGAGGACCATTCCGTGGTTCCACTTCCATGGGTCGTCAAACCCACTGAACACATTGGTGTCCAGGTGCACGGGTGGACCTGGGTTGTGCCAAACCTTGTACGTGCAGCTGTCCCGTTCCAAAACCGTCAGATTGGAGTCGCGAAGTGCAAACCCCGCCACCTCTCCCCACTCCGGTCCCAGGAATGGTGGGGTCTCGGTGAGAAGCTCCCCGCTTTGGTCGATGGCAAAGCTCAACTCCACGGCCTGCCAAAGGTTGGGGTCCTGCAAGCCACTCGTGCCTGGCACCTCGGGCAAAATGTTGGGCTCTCGTGGCGTGTAGCAGGTCGATGCAAAATCATTCGCCTCATTCGACCCATCGTCCATTCCGTATTCGATCAACTGGGCGGCCAAGTAATTGCCCAAGGCTGGTGCCCCTCCATTGGCGTAGTCCATGGACACGTAGTTGGGGTCGAGTTCGAGGAAGATCATCAAGGAAAAGATGTTCGCCATGGTCGACTCTGCCTGAGGACTTTCCGCATAGCGGTGCTCGATCAAGCGGTACATCGCGTAGCTCATGGCCACCTCTTGGGCTTCTCGACGCAGGGCCAAATCCGCAGGCACGTCCAACGCCGCTTCATTGAACGGACAGAAAAACCCGTCGTAGTTCTTTCCAAGAAACACCGCAGAGGACTGCGTGGTGTCGTAGGCGGTCCAGCAGTCGTACATCAAGATGCTGCTGTGGTAGAGGTTCCGTGCATGGACGGTGGGACGGGCAAAATCATTGCGGATGGCTTCGAGCACCTGTTCGCTCCATTGGTGCGCCACCGTGGGCTGCGCCAACACGGACAGGCCTGTCAAACACAACAGCCATGCACTCGCCAGCCAGCACTTCATTCCTTGGGGGATCCTTTTCATCGTGGACATCGTCAGAAAGCCAATTTACGGAATTCCTCCCATAGGGGCATCAGGCTGGCCCTGGAGCTGACGGGCGGAGGCGTGGCGAGGGTTGATAGGGATGCGCTAATTTGCGCTCATGAATTCACTTGCTACATTCCTCAAAGGGCTGCCCAGTTGGGCAGCCCTTTCGCTTTGTTTTGTGGCAGGGATGCTGTCCTTTGACCCCGCAAGCGCACAACCCGCAGGGTTTGACTTCACCCCCACCAGCGCCAGTGGAACGTTTTACGGTCAAGTGACCGTCAACGGTGCGCCGGCCAACGCCAACGATTGGGTTGCAGCCATCGACCTGGACGGAAATTGTGCGGGGGCAGCGCAGGTGGTGATGAATGAAGGCACAGCCTACATCAACTTGCCCATCTACGGAGACGACATGACCACTTCAGGTGTCGACGAGGGGATCACGGCGGGCGAGCCCTTCACGTTGAATCTTTGGCGGGCGGCCTCGGGCAACATCCTCACCTACCCCGGCTTTGACGCCATCCTCTTGTTGGAGGGCTGGACGAGCACCAACGGCGCGCCGATGCCTGGATTTGACGACCCCAACGTGGTGTACGAATTTGGCGAAACGGCGCAGCCACCCTCCATCAGTGGCCCTGAAACCACCTGTTTGGACGCCGCACCCTTTGCCATGGCCACGGCCCCTTCGGGGGGTGTTTTGATGGGGCCTGGCATCGCAGGGGACCTCTTCAACCCTTCCACAGCTGGAGAGGGCATCCACACCATCGAGTACATCTACGACGGCGTCATTGCCAGCTGGACCCTTGAGGTTTTGCCAGCATTCGACGCGACCATTCTGACCACTGGGCCGTTTTGCGCCAACGATGAAACCGTGACCTTGGAGGCGGTGACAGAGGGTGGAACTTGGACGGGGGATGGCGTCTTTGGTTCTTTTTTTGAACCTGGGTTTGTGACGCTGGGGACGCTGACACTGACCCACGAAATTGGAGAACCTGGAGAGGCTTGTTACGACATCGACCAACAGGCCGTGACGGTCTACCCCAACCCCGCCATGCCAGAGGTGGGGCTCATTCAACCCCTCTTCGATGGCACCTTCCACGTGGTGGCCTTTGACCCAGACATGAGCTACGAGTGGTTTGATGCGATAGGGAATCTGCTGGCCACAGGGGACACCTTGTACAATTACTTGGAAGACCCCTTCGAAATTGTTGCCACCAACATTTTTGGTTGCTCGAGAAGTCTGTCCACCCTTCTGTTTTTTCCGGGAATTTTTGACCTGCGAGAAACAGAAGTGACCTGGTTGGACCCCTCGACCCTTGAGGTAGGGCGGAGCGTGGAGCGTGCTTCCATCTGGGATGCACAAGGCCGGATGCTTTGGTCGGAGGACGTGTCAGGCGCCACACGCATCGCATTGCCTTTGAGTGCGGGAGACGGATGGCGTTTGCTGGCCCTGGAGCTGACGGGCGGAGGCGTGGCGAGGGCGGCCATTGTGCGCTGA
>CAWVVM010000001.1:0-132639 GCA_963933635.1 uncultured Flavobacteriales bacterium | reverse complement strand
GGCAATGGCAATGGCAATGGCAATGGCAATGGTCACAGCGGCCATGGGCATGACAATGGAGACATTGGTATGTCCATTGCTGAGGTCATCGACCTGGTGGACCGGAGAATCAAAACGCCTTCAGATGCCCATGAACACATCTACACGAAAGTTGGCAACAAACTTAGAAAGGTGCCTCTTGACGACATCCTTTACATTGAAGTTGAAGGAAAATACAGCGCTCTTCAAGTACGCGACCGCAAATTCAATGTCAAGGCTTCATTGAAAGATTTGTTGCAAAAGTTGCCTGCCGATCGTTTTGTAAGGGTTAGCCGGAACTTTGTGGTGAATCTCAACCGCATCCAGCACATTGACACTTTCCAATACACGGTGAAGGTGGGAGACATGGAAATCCCCATCAGCAGGACTTACAAAGAAGAGTTGATGCGTCACATCAACCTCATTTAAGGAGCGCTTAGGAAAAGGAAAAGCCTACCCTACGGTAGAGTCGGTTTTCAGTCAAGGCAAGTTCCGTCGTGAATTTGCTTGAAAGGAGCCATCCGTCACGCTTGCACAAGAGCTTCCAAGATTCTTCGTTTGCCTTCATCGTGACTACATCGTTCTCGTAAAGCCAATGGTTGTTGATGTCCTTGGCTCCAAAACATCGGTCCTTTTCTTCGTAATTCAGCCTTTGTCCTCTCCACCAGAGCCCATCGGGGCTGCTCCAAATGCGCCCACCCATGTGGCGCTCGAACCCCACGATGCGCTTGCCGTTACGCAGCCTCCACCGAACTTCTGTTGAATCGTTCATTGGCGCGAATGTGCGCCTTAATTTTGACGAATGGAACAGTCCCAACATCACAAGCCCACCGGGGGGGATGAAGATGCCAAACCAAGGCGTCACTTCATCCAACAGCTCATTGATGCGGACCTAGAAGCCGGGCTTCATGAGGGGCGCATCCACACCCGTTTCCCACCGGAACCCAATGGGTACCTTCACATTGGACATGCCAAGGCCATTTGCGTGAATTTTGGATTGGCAGAAGAATTTGGTGGACAGGTGAATTTGCGTTTCGATGACACCAACCCCGTCAAGGAGGACACTGCATTTGTGGACGCCATTCGAAAGGACATAGCTTGGTTGGGATTTGAATGGAATGGCGGTGAATGCTATACTTCAGACCATTTCGAGACTTTGTTTGGCTATGCACTCCAATTGATCCGCGAAGGGCATGCCTATGTGGATGCCCAGCCGGCTGAGGACATTGCCTCCCAAAAGGGGACGCCAACCGAGCCAGGGAAGGCAAGCCCGTTTCGGAGCCGCCCGGTGGAGGAGAGTTTGACTCTGTTCCAAGAGATGCGGGAGGGCAAGCATGCGGAGGGCTCCATGGTGCTCAGGGCCAAAATCGACATGGCCCATGTGAACATGCACATGCGTGACCCTTTGATGTACCGAATCAAGTTTGTCACGCACCACCGCACTGGAGACGCTTGGTGCATTTACCCCATGTACGATTTTGCCCATGGCCAGTCGGACAGCATTGAAGGAATCACCCATAGCTTGTGTTCGCTGGAATTTGAGGTTCATCGGCCTTTGTACGAGTGGTACATCGATAGGCTCGGCATCTTCCCCTCCAAGCAGCGCGAATTTGCCCGGCTCAATTTGAATTACACGATCATGTCCAAGAGAAAGCTCTTGCGTCTGGTCGAGGAGGGTGTTGTGGACGGTTGGGACGATCCGCGAATGCCGACCATCAGTGGGCTGAGGCGCCGTGGCTACACCCCCGAGAGCATCCGTGAGTTTTGCGAGCGTGTTGGGGTGGCCAAACGCAACAATGTGATCGACGTTGGGTTGTTGGAGTTCGCGCTTCGGGACCACCTCAATGCCACCGCCTTGCGCGCCATGGCTGTCTTGCGCCCGATCAAAATGGTGGTTGTGAATTACCCCGAAGGAGACATCGAATGGATGCCCACCGTGAACAATCCAGAGGATGAAGCTGCCGGCAGCAGGGAGCTTCCCTTTGGCCGTGAACTTTTCATCGAGTCAGAAGACTTCAAGGTGGAAGGGGTCAACAAAAAGTGGTTCCGACTCGCCCCGGGCCGTTCTGTTCGGCTGAAGAGTGCGTACATCGTGACTTACGTGGACCATGTAACCGACGCCAATGGACAGGTGGCAGAGGTTCATGTGGAGTACCATCCCGAGAGCAAAAGTGGCTCGGACACCAGCGGCATCAAGGCAAAGGGCACCCTTCATTGGGTCGAATGCTCCCACGCCAAGGATGCCGAGGTGAGGCTCTACGACAGGTTGTTTCTCGACCCCCATCCCGACGGCCAAAAGGACAAGGATTTCATGGACCATGTGAACCCTGATTCGCTTCACATTCTCGAAGGTTGCAAGGTGGAACCCGCCTTGGCCGAGGCCTTGCCAGGCGCCACATGGCAATTCACGCGGCTGGGCTATTTCGCCCCAGACGCGAAGCTTTCCAGCAAGGAGGGTTTGGTCTTCAACCGTGCAGTGACACTCAAGGACGGCTGGAAGGGGAAGGGCTGAGGCCCATGTCTGCACCAAGACGTAGCATCAACGCCTTGGCTTCCGCGGGGTCGTTGTGGATGTCGCCGTCCAGAATGGCCTCCTTGATGGCATTTTTGATGTCCCCCACAGGTTTGGAAGGAGCGATTCCAAATGTTTCCATGATCTCCTCTCCAGAGACTGGTGGCTGGAAGTTTCTGATGTGGTCCTTCGCCTCGACCTCTCGTAGCTTGGAGACCACAACATCGTAGTTGCGGAGGTAGCGTTCCACCTTGGCCTCGTTCTTGGAGGTGATGTCGGCCCGGCACAGAATCATCAAATCGTCGATGTCGTCACCGGCCTCAAACAGCAGCCTCCGGACAGCGCTGTCCGTAACGATTGCCTTGGTCAAGGCAATGGGGCGGAGGTGAAGCAACACCAGTTTCTGGACGTACTTCATCTTGGCATCCATGGGGAGCTTGAGGCGGCCAAAGATCTTGGGCACCATCCGCGCGCCTCGGTCTTCGTGCCCGTGGAAGGTCCAGCCAGCCTTGGGATCAAACCGTTTGGTGGGAGGTTTGGCGATGTCATGCATGATGGCAGCCCATCGGAGCCACAAAGAACTGCTGTGCTCAGACACATTGTCCAACACCTCAAGGGTGTGGTAAAAATTGTCCTTGTGCCCGACGCCCTTTCGCCATTCGACCCCTTGCAGCGCTACCATTTCAGGAAAGAACTGGTGAAGCAATTTGGTCTTGAACAGAAGTTTGAAGCCCCGAGAGGGTTTGGGGGAGAGGATGATTTTGTTCAGCTCTGTGTGGATCCGTTCTGCGGAGATGATGTCGAGCCGTGTGGCATTGCGCCGAATGGCCTCCACGCTTCCCTCTTCAATGCGAAAGCTGAGCTGAGCGGCAAAGCGGATGGCGCGCATCATGCGAAGCGGGTCGTCGCTGTAGGTGATGTCGGGGTCCAGTGGGGTTCGTATCCACTTTCGGGCCAAATCGTCCACTCCACCAAAGGGGTCTACGAGCTTTCCAAAACCTTCTGCATTCAAGCAGATGGCCATGGCATTGATGGTGAAGTCTCTGCGGTTCTGGTCGTCTTCTAGCGTGCCATCTTCCACCACGGGCTTTCGGCTGCCACGGCTGTAGCTTTCCTTTCGCGCACCAACGAATTCGATTTCATAGTCTTTTGCGCGGAACATCGCCGTCCCAAAGTTCTTGAACACATGCACTTGCTTGATGCCCATGTCTTGGGCCGTGGCCCTTGCCAAATCGATGCCGCTTCCCTCCGTGACGATGTCGATGTCTTTGCATGGCCTTTCGAGCAGCAAGTCCCGCACAAAGCCACCAATGACAAAGGCACGTTGTCCTTTGGCATCTGCCAAGGCCCCGATTCTCTTGAATACGGGGTGGGTGAGGTGGGAAGAGAGGTTCATCATCCTAAGGCCAAATTTACACTTGCACCGACCACTATGAACGAATGAATTGGAAACGTCCTTGGGCATCAAAGGCCACCATCATCGACGGCTGTCCTTCTCCGCGGGGTTCGTTTTGTCGGTGGCGGCTGACGTGGTCTACGGCATCCACGAGTTGGGAGGGGATGTCGCGGAAGCCTCTAGGGGTGGCGCCGCCGGCGAGGTTGGCACTCGTGGAGGCCAATGGCTGGCCAAGCCCACGGATGACGTAGGCACTGTAGGGGTCCGCGGTGCACCTCACTGCGAGGCTTCCATCGGCACCGAGCAATGAAGCCGAGACACCTCGCCCTTTGGGATAGACAATGGTGGTGGGCCTTTGGGCATGTTCCATCAAATCCCAGGCAGCCTCTGGAACGTCTTGCACAAGCTGTTGGACATGACCTTCCTCTGCCACCAACACCAAGATGGGATGAATGGGGTTGCGGGCTTTCAGAGCATTCATGCGCTGTACGGCCTCGTCGTTGGTGGCATCACAGGCCAATCCCCACACAGTGTCCGTGGCATGGAGCAAGAGGCCTCCTTGCTTGAGTGTCCGTGCCGCTTCCCGGGCATCTTCGTGCCAAACCTCGGATTTCTTGCCTCTTTTCCCCATGATGACAGCGTCAAGTGTGATGTTGGGCCAGCCAAGCCTCCACCGCATTGTTCACGCGATCAAGTGGGGCAGGGTGGTTGTCGCCTTCAAAATTGCGTCCCGTGATTTTCTCATACAACTCCACATAGCGCTGGGTCACCGTAGCGAGAAAGGCATCGTCCATGACGGGAGGGGTTTGTCCATCGAGCCCCATGAAATCGTGTTCCATGAGCCACTCCCGGACAAATTCCTTGCTCAATTGTCGCTGTGGATCGCCCGCCGCCTGTCTGGCTTCATAGCCGTCCGCGTAGAAATAGCGGGAACTGTCTGGGGTGTGGATTTCGTCGATGAGCATGACTTGCCCGTTGCGCAGTCCAAACTCGTACTTGGTGTCCACCAGGATCAATCCTTGCTTTGCCGCCATTTCTGTCCCCCTTTGGAACAAGGCTTTGGTCAACCTTTCCAACTCCACCCAGAGCTCCTTTGACACAATGCCGCGGGCAAGAATGTCTTGGGGTGCGATGTCTTCGTCGTGTCCTTCCTCTGCTTTGGTGGCTGGCGTGACAATGGGGGTGGGGAAGCGGTCGTGCTCCTTCATGCCCTCTGGCATGTGGGCGCCGCACAACATGCGGTGGCCCACCTTGTATTGTCTCCAAGCATGCCCTGTCAGGTAGCCACGGATGACCATTTCGAGGCGAATGGGCTCGCAGCGATGCCCAACTGTAACGTTGGGGTCAGGCGATGCGATGTTCCATGTGGGCACAATGTCAGACACGGCATCTAGGAAGTGCGTGGCGACGCCGTTCAGCACCTGTCCTTTGTAGGGAATGCCCTTGGGCATGACCACGTCAAATGCACTGATTCGATCCGAAACCACTGCCACCATCAAATCTTCTCCGATGGTGTGCATGTCACGCACTTTTCCGTGGTAAGAATTTGTTTGTCCTGAAAACTGAAAATCAGTTGTTTGAATAGCCTTCATGGAATCAATTGTTGAGGTTCTTGAGCGCTTCTCTTTTGTTCCCTTTTGGCAGCCTTTTTGGCTTCAGACTCCTCGGCCCGTCGTGCATCGTCGGCATCGAACCGGTCAATGATGGCCCCCACCAGCCTGTGGCGGATGATGTCCACCCCCGTGAGTCGGATGGTGGCAATGCCCGCCACATCGTCCAAGAGGTTGAGGGAGGCGATGAGACCAGACCGCTGGTTCCTTGGCAGGTCGACTTGCGAGCCGTCGCCTGTGATGACAAATTTGGCGTCCTTTCCCATACGGGTCAGAAACATCCTCATCTGGGCAGAGGTGGCGTTTTGCGCTTCGTCCAGAATGACAAAGGCCTTGTCGAGCGTTCTTCCCCTCATGAAAGCCAGTGGAGCCACCTCGATGACTCCTTTTTCCATGTGGTCAGCCACCTTCTCGTAAGGCAGCATGTCGGTGAGCGCATCGTACAAAGGCTGCAAGTATGGATCGAGTTTCTCTTTCAAGTCGCCAGGCAAAAAGCCCAGGTTCTCACCAGCTTCCACGGCAGGGCGGGTGAGGATGATTTTGCGCACGCGTCGGTCTTTCAATGCAGCCACTGCCATGGCCACGGCAGTGTAAGTTTTCCCCGTTCCTGCTGGTCCCACGGCAAAGACCATGTCGTGGTCGCGGATGGCCTCCACCAGTTTGCGTTGGTTGGGTGTTCGGGCTGTGACCTTGAGCCCTCCAGGGCCATAGACAATCACATCGTCATGGGAAGCGTCCTGAAGGAGGGAGGTTTCTTCCGTTTTGGTCAAACGCTCGATGTCGTCCTCGGCAATGGCATTGTACCGGTCGATGTGCCAAATCACCATGCGCATGACCTCCTCCAATCGGCCCAAGTCCTCTTTGTCCCCTTTGGCTTTGAGTTCAGTACCTCTCGCCACGATGCGTAGCTTGGGGAATCGCGCTTGGAGCGCACGCAGGTTGGCGTTGTTGTGGCCAAGAAAAGCCATCAGATCGATGCCTTCTAAAGAAAGAATGGTTTCATGCATGTGGAGGACAAAAATAGCTTTCTCACCTTTGTGTTCGTGACCCCTATCACCCTGATCAGCGATTTTGGACCCGACAGCTTGTATGTCGGCATGCTCAAGGGCAGCATTCTTCGGCGAATGCCGGATGCCCAAGTTGTGGATTTGACCCACAGTCTGCGCAAGTTTGACCCGGTTCATGCCGCATTTGTTCTTCGCGCGTCTGTCCCGAGTTTCCCCAAAGGAACGGTGCACATCGTGGCCATCAATTCCGTGGAAAGTCCCGATCACCCTCATCGGATTGTGCAATGGCAGGACCAGTACTTCGTGGGGGCAGACACTGGGGTGTTTCAGTTGATGTGCGGCAGGACACCTGATTCTGTGTTCGACATGTCCAGCGTGCAACCAGACGGAGACGATCCCACTTTTCCTGAGCGCTCGCTCTTTGTGCCTGCGGCCACGCACTTGGCACAAGGGGGCATTCCTGAAATGCTCGGTCGTCCTGCCTCCTTGGTGACCCAAGCAGAAAATGTGAGGCCTGTGATTGAGGGGAACGCCCTTGTGGGCCATGTTCGCCATGTGGACGGACGAGGAAACTGCATCACAGACATTGACCGGGCCGTGTTCCAAGAGGCGGGGAGAGGGCGTCCATTCTTTGTGAACATGAGACGCGCCCGAAGCGACATACGGAGCATTTGCCGCACCTATGTGGAAGGAACTCCTGGAGAGCCCTTGGCGGTGTTCAATTCCATGGGATGGCTGGAAATTGCCATTTGCATGGGCGGGACGGACAGTGGATACGGAGGTGCGACAGATTTGCTCGGGCTCAAAACAGGTGATCCTATCCGGATTGAATTCCAGTCGGAAGCACCATGATTGTGCGCATTGTACGCATGACCTTCCAAAAGGACCAATTGGAAGCATTTGAAGCGTTGTTTGTGGGCCACAGAGATGCCATTGCCCAGCAACCTGGGTGCCTGGGAGTGGAGTGGGTCACCGACCCAGAAGCCCCTTGCATGCGTGGAACCTTGAGCCGTTGGGAAAGCACAGATCACCTCGACGCCTACCGTCAATCTGCACTGTTTGGGACGATTTGGCCCACAACCAAAGCCATGTTCTCCGAGGCCCCACAGGTATGGACTTATCACGTGCTATCTTTGGCCTCTGATTCCCATGAGGTCCCTCGTTCTTAAAGAAATTCAGAGCTTTTTCAGCTCGTTGATCGGCTACACTGTGGTGGCCGTCTTTTTGCTGTTCACGAGTCTATTTCTTTGGCTGTTTCCAGGCGGTTGGAATGTGCTCGACAGTGGGATGGCCTCGCTCTCTCCGTTTTTTGCGATGGCGCCATGGGTGTTGATGTTCTTGGTGCCAGCTGTGACCATGCGGTCGTTTGCGGAGGAGCATCGCAGCGGCACCCTTGAATTGTTGCTCACACGTCCTTTGACAGAAGGACAGGTGGTCTTGGCCAAGTTTTTGGGCAGCTGGGCGGTGTCTTTGGCGGCGCTGCTGCCAACCTTGGCGTATGTGCTTGTTTTGGGCATGCTGGGGTCGCCGGCATGGAACTTGGATTTGGGGGCGGTTTGGGGAAGCTATTTGGGCTTGATGGTGTTTTCAGGTGCATTGACCGGCATCGGTGTGGTGGCCTCCATTTGCACCGTACAACCTCTTGTGGCCTTCATGACGGCCATGCTTTTGTCCATCGTTGCCTATTTTGGTTTTGGCGCTTTGGCGGATTTTGCGTGGCTAGGCGCTTGGGAGCATCACTTCGTGCAGCTAGGGATGGAAGCGCACTTCGAGGCCATGAGCCAAGGTCGACTGGATTCACGCGATGTGTTGTACTTCGTCACCTGGATGGCGATGTCGGTGCTTGTGGCCCGGTTTGTTTTGGCCTTGCATCGCGGCAGAGTGATGCGGGAAAGCACTTCCCTTGGGCTGTCTTCTGCGGTGGTGTTGGTGCTTTGGGTCCTTGGTCAGCTGCTTCATGGCTCCATCGATTTGACGGCAGAAAAGAGACACACCTTGGCCCAGGGGACCACTGAATTGCTGGACGGATTGCAGGACAATGTCCTCGTGACTTGCTACCTCACCGGAGGGTTGCCTCAGGAGTGGAGACGTCTGGAGAAAGAGGCGGAGTCTTTGTTGCAGAGAATGGCACAGGCCAGCGGCGGCAAGTTGACGTATCGTTTTGTAGACATCTACGATTCAGACGACCCCCAGACGATTGGCCAAAACGAAACTGCCCTCTATGAGCGCGGACTAGAGTTCACGCGAATTGCTTTTGAAGACAACGGGATGCAATCGTTCCAAACGGTCTGGCCAGGGGCCATGGTGGCCTACCGCGGTGAGGAGCAACCTGTCCAGTTCTTTGGGAGTGACATTCCACAAGCTGACCAGGTCATGATCCAAGGGTCCATCAATGCCATGGAATTCGAAGTCGCTTCAGGCATCCGTCGAAGCGTTGCGTTTGAGCCTAAGAAAATCGCCATTCTGGAAGGACATGGGGAGCTTGAGGACTTGGCCATGGCGGATTTGGTCGGAACCTTGGAGGAAGACCACATGGTGGCCCGAGTGGAGTTGGCAGGCCGCCTGAATGTGTTGTCTGAGAAGATCGAAGGAATGCGCTACCGCACCAACCGTTACGATTTGCTGATGGTGGCCCAACCTGATTCTGCCTTCTCTGCCAAAGACAAGGTGATTGTGGACCAGTTCCTCATGAACGGGGGCAAGATTTTGTGGATGGTGGACCCCGTGCGTGTCGACCTTGACAGTCTCCGTGCAAACAATGAGACGTTTGGTGTGGAAAATCCTGTGGGCCTTTACGAGCAATTGTTCGACTACGGTGTTCGGCTGAACCGCGATTTGGTGATCGACCCGCAATGCGCCCCCATCATGCTCGATGCTGGCCCGATGGGCAACCAACGGAACATGCAGCTGTTCAATTGGTATTTCGCGCCTCTCGCCATGCCCCTTGGTACCGGCCACCCCATCACGAACAATTTGGACCCCATTCACTTCGATTTTGTGTCTTCTCTGGAGGTAGTGGACACACAAGAAGAGGTGAAGTCCACAGTGCTTCTCACGTCGAGCGAGCGCGCCAAGACGTACCGCGTCCCCGTGCGGGTGACCAGCAACATCGTGGACCTTGACCCTGAATACTTCAACGAAGGGAATGCACCTCGTGCGGGCTTCGCGGCATTGTTGGAGGGTTCTTTTCGTTCCCACTTCGCGTCTTCATTGCCCGAGCGTTTGGCTGGGGATGAAGACTTCGCCTTCCGTTCGAAGAGCGCACCAACGGCCATGGTGGTGATTTCAGATGGGGATGTGGCCAGGAACAAGTTCCGCGCCGATGGTCAGATTTTGCCTTTGGGCTACGACAGATATGCCCGGAGAGTAGTCTACGACAACAAAGAATTCTTGTTGAACACCATCGATTATTTGCTTCAAGAGAATGCACTGATCAGCGTCCGGTCGCGCTCCATTGCCCTGCGTCCACTCGACAACGAACGCATCCGACAAGAGCGGGGCGGCTGGCAATTTGTGGCTGTGGGCATGCCCCTCCTTATGGTCATCCTGGTGGCAGGAGCCGTATTGGCCACCCGGCGACGGATCTATGGACAGAAAGCCTGAAACACCACAAGACCATTTCCATGCACGCCAACCTTCGAATCTTGTATGTTCTGATTGCCCTGACTTTGTTGACAGGAGCCGTTTGGTGGTTCACCATGGAGGACAGAGGGGCACTTGCGTCCATCGAGGGGACGGACTTTGCCATCGCCGACACATCGGCCGTGGACAAGATCTTCATTGCTGACATGGATGGCAAGTCGGTGACTTTGACGAGGCCCGCGAAAGGCCGCCTGTGGGATGTCAATGGTGCATTCAAAGCGCGTGAAGATGCCGTGGACTTGCTGCTCAAGACCTTCTTACGCACCACAGTTCAAGGTCCTGTTGCAACTGCGGCTCAGCCCAATGTCATTCGACTTTTGGCAGCAAGAGGGAAAAAAGTGGAGATTTATCAGGGTGGCCCCAAGCCGGTCAAGACTTGGTATGTGGGCACGGCCACACCTAGCCATACCGGCACCTTCATGGTGCTGGAGACGCCCGAAGGACGAGGAGAGCGCCCCTTTGTGGTGCACATGGAAGGCTTCACAGGCTATCTGAGCACGAGGTTCTTCACCTCTGAACGCGATTGGAGGTTCACCGGCATCTTCAATTTTCCCAAACGCAGTCTGAAGCGCATTGCAGTGCGCCAGTTGGAGGGAGCTTCCTTTGCCTATTCACTCGAAACGGACCGTGAAGGTTCTCTGCAAATGAAGGATTGGGCTGGGGAGCCGCTGGCTTACATTGATACTGCAGGCATGCGGGCTCATTTTCTGAGGTTCAAGAAAGTGCACCTTGAGACCTACGAGTCTCGTTTGAGTGCAAGCATAGAGGACAGCTTGCGCCAAGCAAAACCTGCCTTTGAGCTTCAAGCCACGGGGTGGTCAGGAGAAACCCGGAGCGTTTTGGTCCATTGGATCCCTTCCAACGGTCTCGCTGTGGACGATGCGGGAAACCCCATGCCGCATGACATGGAGCAGCTTTACGGGGTCACTGACCAAGGAGAAGTTGTGCTTTTGCAACGGTTTGTCTTCGACCCACTCATTCGATCGCTGGAGAAGTTGCTTCTTCCTGTGATGCCACCTGTTGCATCAGCTGGTCTGCCCATGCCGACCAACTGAGTCGTTTTTTGACTTCAGCAAAGGCGTGGCCAGTTGCGGATTTGTCTTCAGGCCATTTCTGTGCCATGGCTTTGGCAAGTTCCTTGGGGTCAGATGGGGGCACCAGCCTACCTGTCAGTTCAGGCAAGATTGTGTCGCCCAAATCCCCAACATCGGAGGCGATCACTTTGACTTCATGGTGCAACGCCAAGGCAGTGACGCCGCTTTGGGATGCTGCCGTGTAAGGCAAGACGATGTCGTCGCAGGCACTGAGGAACAGCGGCACCTCCTCATCTTGGACAAAGTCAAGATGCAGAACCACTCGGGAAGCCAAGCCAAGCTTTTGAATTTGTTGCGCGTAAGGCGCCCAACTTCCATAACACTCTCCCGCCACCACCAAAACGTGCTGGGGGGGCAGGGTGGCCAAAGCTTTTAGAAGCACATGGAGTCCCTTGTAGGGACGGATGAGCCCAAAGAAAAGATGCACATGGGCGTCTGGGTCCAATCCCAAGCGCTCCCTTGCGATTTCCCGGGAGGGTCCGAGGTCAAGGTGGGTGTACAGTGGATGAAAAAGGGATGTGGATGCCCAGGGCTTCAAGGACTCCCCTACAGAGGCACTGAGCGTCACAAGTTGGTCGCACGAACGCATGAATTTGGCGGCAAGCCACCGATCCCTGCGGTTTCCGTCATGGGAGGAAGCGTTGTGCATCAGCCCCAACACTTGGGAGACGCCTTGCTTGCGGGCTTCTGCAGCAACTCCCGCAAGGGCAGGGGCCAACGCGGAATGCCAAAACGGAAGGATCAGCAACTCCGTTGGGCCAGCGGTGGCCAAGGCCCTTCCCGTTTGACGCCAGCTCCATGGAGCCAGGCTGTCGAGCAATGCGGGACAAGTCAAATCGTTTGGTCCTCTTCCGGGTTCCCATTGGGACTTGCCAGGAAAGAGAAACGAAGGGTATTGACGGGACCATGTGATGGCTTGGACGTCATGCCCAGCCTCTTCAAGCGCTGATTTCATGGCGGCATTGAACTGAGCAATGCCCCCACGGTAGGGAGGGAAGGTGGAGACGATGCCAATGCGCATGCTGCAATTTGGGGCAAGAACGCGTCACCGCCAACCTATCTTCGCTTCATGAACGCATACTTGGTGGATGGCGTGCGCACGCCGATTGGTTCTTTTGGAGGAACATTGGCCCCTGTAAGGGCAGACGACATGGCGGCCCATGTCCTGGCAGAGTTGCTTCGTCGGTCGCCGAGCCTTGCGCCAGAGGCCATTGGAGACGTGCTGCTGGGGTGTGCCAACCAAGCAGGAGAGGACAACCGCAATGTGGCCCGCATGGCCAGTCTTTTGGCAGGCTATCCCGAGACCGTGCCTGGCGAGACCATCAATCGCTTGTGCGCATCTGGATTGGCTGCGGCCGTTCATGCCTCACGCATGTTGCATCAGGAAGATGCACAGGTGGTGGTGGCAGGTGGTGTGGAGCACATGACACGTGGACCATGGGTGATGGGCAAAACATCCAAGGCGTTTGGACGCGACATGTCCTTGCACGACACCAGTTTTGGCTGGCGTTTCATCAAT
Source organism: uncultured Flavobacteriales bacterium (assembly GCA_963933635.1). Taxonomy (GTDB): domain Bacteria; phylum Bacteroidota; class Bacteroidia; order Flavobacteriales_D; family Sanyastnellaceae; genus UBA11663. Next base: position 119,841 of record CAWVVM010000001.1, on the reverse strand, counting down.
CCGCGTCTGGACGCCCTTTACGGGACAGAAGGCATGGGCCAAACGGCTGAAAATCTCGTGGATTTGCACAACATTTCCCGAGAAGACCAAGATGCCTTCGCAGCAAGGAGCCAGCAAAAGGCCGCTGCCGCGATGAAAGAAGGAAGGCTGGCAGAAGAGATTGTGCCCGTGGACATCCCCCGTAAGAAACAAGATCCGTTGCGCTTTGAGCACGACGAATTTGTCAAACCCGGTACCACCTCTGAGATTCTGGCCAAGCTGCGTCCTGCCTTCCGAAAGGAAGGAGGGACGGTCACAGCGGGCAACGCAAGCGGATTGAACGATGGCGCTGCAGCCCTCCTGATGGCGAATGAACAAGGCATGGGCCAGCACGGCCTTGAGCCCATGGCAAGGATGATTTCTTCGGCCGTAGTGGGGGTGCCGCCTCGCATCATGGGCATTGGTCCTGTAGAAGCTTCGAAGAAGGCCTTGGCCAAGGCAGGGCTCGGGTGGGATGACTTGGATGTGATTGAACTGAATGAAGCATTTGCGGCCCAGAGTTTGGCGTGCATTCGAAGCTGGAATCTTCAAGACGACGACCTCCGCATCAACCCCAACGGCGGAGCAATTGCCCTGGGCCATCCATTGGGCATGACGGGATCCCGCATCCTGCTCTCCGCAGCAAGGCAATTGCGCCGTACGGGAGGGAAGCATGCCCTGGTGACGTTGTGCATTGGGGTTGGACAGGGTTACGCTGCAGTCATTCAAAACACTGCTTCCTCATGATCTTCGCGTTCAAGGGCATGGTGCCTGTGGTCGATGAAACCGCCTTTGTGCATCCGCAGGCGACGGTGATTGGACACGTGACCATTGGGGCGCATTGCTATGTGGGGCCAGGTGCAGTCTTGAGAGGGGATTGGGGCAAAATTGTCTTGAAAGACGGTGTGAATGTTCAGGAATGTTGCGTTTTGCACATGTTTCCTGGCGCCACTGTTTTGCTGGAGGAAGGTGCACACATTGGCCATGGAGCGATGGTGCATGGCGCCACGGTTGGCAAGGATTGTCTTGTGGGCATGAATGCAGTGTTGTTGGACGACGTTGCCTTGGGCGAGGGAAGCATCGTTGGTGCCCTCGCCATGGTGAAGGCTGGGACCGAATGGCCGGCTCGCTCGCTTGTCGTAGGCAATCCAGCCATGCGCAAAGGTGAAGTCAGTGACAGCATGTTGGCGCACAAGAAAGAGGGCACAGCCCTCTATCAGGCCCTTCCTGGTGAAGCAGCCTTGGGCCTTGAAGAAACGACGGCTTTGAGGGTGGCACCGGAAGATCGTTTGGAGGATTTCCCTGACTACGACACTTGGCAATCCCGCAAATCCAAGTAAAATGGGGCGTTCGGGACGCAGGGTGCAGCAGTTTCAGCAATTCGTCGTCCGCGACGACGCCTGTGGCATGAAAGTCGGGACAGATGCCCTTATTTTGGGGGCTTGGGCCGGAGAGTCGATGACCAATCCAATTCAAATTCTTGACGTGGGCACGGGGTCGGGCATTTTGGCCCTGATGCTGGCCCAAAGGTTTCCTTCAGCCCGAGTGGATGCCGTGGAGCTAGAACCAGATGCTGCGGCCCAGGCCATCGAGAATGCTGCGCAAAGTCCTTTTGCGGATCACATCGTGGTGCATTCCCAAGCGGTCCAGGCATGGGAGGGAACTCCTTGTGATTTGGTAGTGTGCAACCCTCCTTTTTTTCATGACCATCCCAAAAGCATAGACCGCAAAAGAAACCTTGCCCGCCATGACGACAGCTTGCCATTGGCCACACTTTTCAAACAAGCCAAGCGGGTCTTGAAAGAGGGAGGGGAGTTGGCCTTCATTTTCCCTTCCGACAGGGACCAAGAGGTGTTTGCTCTCGGGACTGAAGCTGGCATGTGTGCGTTGGAGCACATTCAATTGCGGGCGAATCCGGCACACGACGTGGTGCGCTCGCTCTGGAGCTGGAGATACAGTGGTCGCTCGACTGCGTCAAGCACCGAAGTCAGGAACATAGAGGACATGGGACACCAAACTTGGGCGCCTTGGCTGAGTCAGCGCTTGTCTGGTTTCTTGCTGCCCGGGGGTCAGCAGCCTAGCACCTGACGCAAGCGGTTGACTTGCGCCCGCCACAAATCCTTGGCATCTTCCACTTCGTCGTCGTCGGCGAAGTCTGTGATGATCATTGAGTTTTCGCCAGTCAAGTCGTCCATCCGGATGCGGAACTCGAAGTAGGTGTCTTCTCCTTCCTCTTCTGCTTCGAGCCAGCGGAACTTGACAAATTCATCCTTCTTCTTGCTCACCATACGGGCTGATTCCTCGCTGCCGTCCCAGAAGAAGATGTGCACGTCTTTCTTGATGTTGACATCGTCACAAAACCATTCCGCCAATCCAGAAGGAGTGCTGATGCAATTGAAGAGCACACCTTTGGAACTGTTGAGCGGGATTTCAAGTTGAAATTGGACTTTTTCGATCGTCATGGTCATATTTCTTGGTCCCCTTAAGGGGGTGGATGGGGAACCAACAAGTTCCCGGGTTCAGGGTTCACAATATACAACAGGATTTGGCTCATTCTGTTTCCCATCTTGGGGGCCATCAAGCCAAATCTTGTTACCTTCGCGCCTCTCCGGCGGGGTAGCTCAGCTGGTTAGAGCGCAGGATTCATAATCCTGAGGTCGGGGGTTCGAGCCCCCCCCCCGCTACAAGAGGCCTTGCATTGCGCAGGGCCTTTTTTGTGTCCAGAACTGGGGTTCAGGGGTTCACTATCAACATTTGATGAGTCGGGTGAGCCACCCAGGATAGATCGACGGATGTCAAAGAGACAAGTCAAAGACCAAAGCGACGACGATGAATCAAAGACCCCCGCTATGTTTGAGTTTTAAGAGTCGCCCCTCACTCGGCATCCCGAACGCAGCGAACTGAATAGCCTTTATTTTTTTCGTAAGTGTCCGTTGGTTCGGTGATATCCTCGCTGTTGTTGAGCAGTATCCGGGCATGTGCGGTGGATGTTTCCCATGGATCGGCCGAGGAACTCCACCACAACCCCTCGTCTCCCGCGGTCCAGAAGAAGCCTCCACCGCCGTCGAACCGGGAGCCGCCGGGCAAACCCGTCCAGCCACTTGAGTTGGTCGCGCCTGTGTTTGGCGAGTTCCAATGATCAAAGCCCGCTTCTTTCATCTTGCCTCCCGCTCCATTTTCGCCTCCCAAGTAATCTGTTAATTGCGTGAACTCATCATCTGACGGAACATGCCAGCCGCTTGGACAAATGCTGTCAGTCATCACTGCGGGCCAGTTGTATAGAACGCCGTACGTCTCATAGTTTGAGGTTGATTTGGCTTCTCCTACATCAGAGCCTTCGTATTCGTAGACATAGTAATGGGGGCTGGAATCACCGCCTTCACTTGGAGGGGAAACTTCAGGCAAATAGCGACAGTTCTCAGCAAACCAACACTGATTCCCTATTGTAATGACGTCGTAGCTATGGCCACTGTATTCCACAAAATCAGAACTGGAACATCCGGTCAGGCTGGTTCCTTCACAAACACAAGCATTGCTCCAGGTGTCGTTTGTCGTAGAATAATTGTTGTCATCACAACTATCTCCGCCAAAATAGCATGAGCCATCGTCATCTGTCGCTGTCTCATCGTAGTTGCACGCCGTCTCATCGGTACAACCGGGCACCTCAAGTTCATCGCATACGCTGTCCCCGTCAGCGTCATTGAGGCAGTCTCCATTGCAATCATAAAATTCCTCGGCGTACTCGCAAGAACCATCGTCAACTGACGCTGTCTCGTCATAGTTGCATGCTGTCTCATCAATACAGCCAGGTACTTCCACCCCTTCACAAACACAGGCGGTATTCCAAGAATCGTTTGCCGTTCCACTGTTGCCATCGTCACAACTATCTCCGCCAAAAGAGCATGAGCCATCGTCGATTGTAACATTCGCATCGTAGTTGCACGCCGCATCGTCCGTACAACCAGCACATGAGGTGAATTCACAAGAACCATTTTCTTCAGTAGCTGCTGAGTCGTAGTTGCACGCCGCGGAATCTAAGCACCCATAGCAATCAAAGCTGCATGAGCCGTCGTCAGTGTTTGCGATTGTGCTGTAGTTGCATGCCGTGTCATCGATACAGCCTACGACTGCCTCAACCCCTTCACAAACACAGGCGCTACTCCAAGAATCGTCTGCTGTTCCACTGTTGCCATCGTCGCAACTATCCCCTGTGTAAGAACAAGGGCCGTCTTCAATTGCTGCAGGATTGTAGTTGCACGCAGTGTCATCAGAGCACCCTGTCAATACAAAAGACCGAATGGCACGTGCGTTCTTCGTGGCTGACTTTTGGCCATGGCTAGCTCCACCACTCAAGTTTAGAATAACGTCGCTCATGAAGAGCCCAGGATTGATAACGTAATACGCAAAATCTTGGTCTTCTGACGACTCCGTTGAACTCCAGTAATGCGAAAAATCACCGTAGGCCCACAAATAGGTCTGAAAAAAGCCAATATTCCCAAGGCCATATGAGTTAGCTCCCCCAATATTGAGGTACATCTGAGTCAGCTCCCCTGATGATGGAAAATACCAGTCATCATATCCATTCAAAACTAGATCCGCGCAATAATTCGCAGCGCCGTTTTCACAACCTGCATTTACAATGTCCATTGTGTTTTGATAGCCCGTACCAATAGCTGTTCCGTCCGCCCCTGGCACATCGTCGTAAATACAGCCCCACGTCCAACCATTATAAGTACTTTCATCTTGTGCCGCAGCAATTAGCCCGCCACCGTTGCCATCCAAATAAAAGATGATTCCACCTTCGTGGAAATCACCAATTGCGAGGTAATCGCAAGAGCCAACATCAATCGTCGCATTTGGATCAAAATTTGTAGCAAGCCCATCTGTGCAACCCCAGCGCATTGCACCAGTGTTCGAGCTCAGTTCAGCAATCTGATTTTGTAAGTCTAGAATCGTTTGTGAAAGCTGATCCACCCAGCTCGTCAACGAGCTATCCCCCACCATGATCTCTGAAGGGGAGAAGGGGTTCCCATACGTGCCAAGGAAGTCTTGCAAGTCACCAACAGCGATGTCACCGTCAGCATTGCCGTCAGGGTTGTAAGGGTATGTGATTGTGGATTGGGCTAAGGCTCCTAGGCTCACAGCACACATCATCAAAGCGATAAGTCGTTTCATTGGTCTCTTCGTTAAGGACCAATAAGATACGACATAAGTCTAGCAGCTCAAAGCGTACACATACACTTGGGTTTGGCCATTCTCAAGGAACCAAAACGGCAACTTCACTCGTTCTGAGGACTTCCTTCGCACTGACAGGCATTGCATCCATCCGTTTGGATGTCATTGCCATCATCACAGCATTCACCATCCTCAACAATTCCATTCCCACATACAGCGCAGGATGTGTCGTACAGAGACAGCATCGATAGAATGTCATCAACCCCGATGTATCCATCAGCAGTGAAGTCCCCTGGACAGTCTGAATTCGCACAAGGGGGGCACTCTGCTGATGCAAGCCCTGCATTGAACGCGTTTTCCTGTGCTGCGTCGTGGTCCTCTTGGCTGTACAGGCAAGATCCATCTTCAATCGTTGCTGTCGAGTCGTAGTTCGTTGCATTCTCATGAGTGCAACCGCTGCAAGAGCTGTTGTCACCACCGCACACACCACAATCATCATTGTAGATGCAAGAGCCATCGTCAATGTTGGCTTGAGAGGAATAATTGCAGGCGAGGGCATCCATGCACCCTCCGCAATCAAGCAATACCTCTATTGTTTGGGTGTCAGTGCATCCGTTTGAGTGGGTGAGTGATGCCGTGTACGTGCCTGCAGCCAGTCCCGAGAGAGAAAAACCGTCTCCAACACTGTTGCCTGTGGAATCGCTCCAAGAAACGATGCAATCATTTGTTTCTACACCTCCTGCCATTGCCTGAAGCTCATTCATCAAATCAGGGTATGACACCCCCTCGGAGTTCAGATAAGCGGCCAAGAAATACCCCATATCCTCACACTCCCAAGGAAGGCCCGTTTCAAGGCAAAACTCGGTGGATGAGGTGCTGAGTCCACTGTAAAGAGCCCCCATGATTGTAGATGATGGTGCGAGCGCATAAAGCTCATTCATCAAATCAGAGAATGACACCCCCTCGGAGTTCAGATAAGCGGCCAAGAAATACCCCATATCCTCACACTCCCAAGGAAGGCCCGTTTCAAGGCAAAACTCGGTGGATGAGGTGCTGAGTCCATTGTAAAGAGCCCCCATGATTGGAGAGCCCTCAGAAATCGATGTGGAACACTCCGAAACATCAGCCGTCACAGACCCACTCGCATCACAACCCGAAGGGGTTGAGGTCAGGGTCATATAGCTGGAGCAATCTCCTGATTGTGCTGCCGCTGTAAGGCTCACAGCACACATCATCAAAGCAACAAGTCGTTTCATTGGGTGAAGTTTGAGCAATTGCAATATACGACATAAGTCTAGCGGCTCAAAGCGCAGGTATGCACGGAGGTCAAAAGGCGGTGGCTTCGTCTCGTTCCAAACGATTGCAAAGTTTGTTGTCCTGTCAAGTCGTAATTTGAGGCGACGAAACAAGAGCCGGGACTCTTTGCCCTTCACCATTCGACTTTGGCTGATAAATCTGTGACTATGAAAATCAAATTCTCTGCCCTTGCCATAGCATTCGCTGTGGGCTGTGGCTTCAATACCTCGCAAGCCCAGAACTTGCCCGATCACTGGGCCCTGGACAACGTCAATCATAGATTAAAGGTGAGCGGTGCAGAACACGACGGCTTTTACAACTATGATGAAATTCCTGTGGTAGAGCTTTATTTTCCTCAAGTCAACTTTTGGTCACAACTAGAGGATATGTATGGCTCTGAGGATGAACTGCCGGCCAACATGTTTGTCGATGGAGAAGCCTTCTTAGAGGTTGGTGTCAGCTTCAAAGGCAACACGAGCTATACCCAGGCAGATGGAGAGAAAAAGTCCTTTTCAATCAAGCTAGACAGCTTTGTGGAGGGCCAAAAAATAGATGGCTACAAGACCCTGAACCTGAACAACTCTTTTCAAGATGCGAGCTTCATGCGCGAGGCATTCTATCTGCGCCAAATTAGGGAGCACATCCCTGCAGCTCGGGTGAATTTCGTCCATCTCTTCATCAACGATGAGGATTGGGGACTGTATGTCAATGTGCAGCAATTGAACAAGGATTTCTTTGAAGAGTGGTTTCAGACCAACGACGGCACCAATTGGCGCGCAATTTCTCCAAATTTCGGCACAGGAGGAGGTCCAGGTGGGGGAGGTCCAGGTGGAGGAGGCCCCGGTGGCGGAGGTCCTGGTGGCGGAGGCCCCAACTGGGGAGATGGCACTGCTGCGGTCAATTATTTGGGACCAGATGTTGAGGAATATGAGGAACACTACACGTTGAAATCTACCTCAAGCATCGACCCATGGGCCGCTTTGATTCATTGTGCCGATGTACTGAACAATACGTCCATCTCAGATCTGGAAACGGCCTTGCCAGTGGTGATGGACGTAGACCGAACTTTGTGGTTTTTGGCCAGCGAAATTGCATTTGGCGACGATGACAGCTACATCCACAAGGGCACCATGGATTATTATCTGTACTGGGATGAAGTCACTGAGAGGATAGCTCCCATTGAGTACGATGGCAACAGTGTTTTGAGCAACATGGCTTCAAACTGGGGCCCGTTTTACAATGCGTCAGATGTCAATTTCCCGTTGTTGCATCGCATTCTGCAAGTGCCTTCCTTTCGCCAGAGGTATCTGGCCCACATGCGGGTGATTCGGGAGACCTTGGTCAACACCGAAGTGACAGAACCTGAATTGGTTCAAATGCACAACTTCCTCGATGCACAAGTGGCATCAGACCCAAAGAAGTTGACGACCTACAATGCTTTTTTGGCCCAATTGAACGGACTCCAAAACAGGCTCAATCAGCGTTACAATGCCCTTGGAAATGCTGAAGTTGACGTGGCTTCACCGGTCATCGTGAACGTTGAGTCTTCCACCTCCTCGGGGGTTTGGGAGAACCCTCTTGTTGGTGAGGCGTTGACTGTCCTTGTCACTGCCCAAGCAGCTGTTGCGGCCAATGGGGGCCCTGCGGTCAACTTGTTTTGGAGCAACGAGATTGAAGGGAATTTCAACCAGATGCCAATGACCAACATTGCAAGCGATGGTCAGGAGTTTATGTACTCCGCAGAAATACCTGCACAGGATGCCGGTGTGCCTATTCGGTTTTACATCGAAGCCGTGGAAGCTGACGCGGTCGGTACGAGGGTGTACCATCCGTTTGGTGCTGAACATGACACTTATTTCTTGTATGTGGCGCCGCTTCCATATCCCGGGGAGTCATCTGTGGTCATCAATGAATTGCAGGCGATCAATGAGGGCACTGTGACGGATCAATTTGCAGAGAATGACGATTGGATCGAGTTGTTCAATGTTGGAACGGACCCCCTGGATTTGACAGGATGGCATCTGACCGACAACCCTTTCAATTTGGACAAGTGGGAGTTCCAATCTGGTTCCGTTTTAGGTTCAGAACAATACTTTGTGGTTTGGGCAGATGAGGACAGCAGCCAGGGCCCCAACCACGCCAATTTCAAGTTGGATGGCAGCGGAGAAACCCTGTGGTTGCTTAGCCCCGAAGGCTATGTCATGGACGAAGTGAATTGGGGCGTCCAAACAGCGGATCTTGCTTATGCCCGAGTGCCAAATGGCACAGGGCCTTTCATTGAACAGCAGCCCACGTGGGGCATGAACAATGTAGGCGTACAGATCGATTGTCCAGGTGATTTGGATGGCGATCTTGTCGTAGGTGTGAGCGATGCGCTCATCGTGCTAAGCGATTACGGATGTACCATGAACTGCATCGCTGATGTGAACGGTGACGGTGCTGTTGGCGTGGCAGATATTCTATTTGTTTTGAGCGTATTTGGGTCTTCCTGCAACTAAAAAACCAAACTCACAATGCTTGCATCATTTTCGCGTCTCCTTTGGGTAGGATTCCTTTGCGCACTTCAAACCACTGCGCTTGTTTTTGGGCAGGTCACATGGCCAGAGGATGTTTCGGGGCCGTGCACCTTGTCCATCGACGACGTCTTTGAGTCGCCCAATTGGACGGGTGCAGATTCTCTATGTCCTGCTGAGTTCAGTTTTTTGGACGAGACGGTGGAAGGAGCCTGTCCGCAGGAGACCCTTGTCAACCGGCTTTGGACAGTGACGTATTGCGATTCGTCAGACCAGCACATGCAGGAAATCAGGCTGACGGACACGTCTCCGCCCACCTTGATCAATGACTTCGGCGATGGACGCTTTTGTGCTTCAGATCTCTCCTCATACTATCCCTTTTTGGTGGACGACTGCACTTCTCAGCTTACAGCCCAAGTGCTTTTTCAAGACTCGACCTCACTGTGTGAAGAGGTGATCCAATTTGACATTGACATCAATGTGGCAGACGATTGTGGGAATGTATTGGACACTCTCTACACGGTAGTGCTTTTCAATCCATCAGAAGCAGATGGCTCTTGTGACTTTTCCCTTTGTCAGGGTTGCAAGGAGCCCCTGGCTTGCAACTACGACGCTTCAGCAGCATTTGAAGATGGAAGTTGTGTGTTTGCTGAGATGTATTTTGACTGTGAAGGAATCTTGATTCCTGAAAGCCTTTGCGGGGAGGGGACTTTATTTGATCCTGTGAGCGGCACTTGCCTTCCGGTTGAAGGTTGCGCAGCTTCTGAAAGTGCGTGCGGTCCCAACACCGTTTGGGATGTGGACTTGGGGTTGTGCATCCCAGAGACTCTACAAGCTTCCTGCTACTTTGACGTGGACCAAGACGGCTTTGTGGGCACTACGGATTTGTTGGAGTTCTTGTCCGCTTACAGCCAATCCTGCGAATGACAGGACTGCGGAACCATATGTGGGTATGCCCCACAAAAAAAGCCCTGGCATACGCCAGGGCTTTTTGATGTTGTCAATGTTGTGGAGATCAGCGGCGCTCGCGCGGCTGGCTCTCGTTGCAACGGATGGGACGACCTTCGAGGTCTTTTCCCTCCATACCTTCCAAAGCTGCTTGAGCTTCTTCCTGGTTGGGCATTTCTACAAATCCAAATCCACGTGACCGTCCGGTCTCGCGATCATGGATGACTCGTGCACTGTCTACGGCTCCGTATGACTCAAATGCATCACGCAAGACCGTGTCGTCCACGCCCCATGCAAGGTTTCCTACAAAAATATTCACGTCTACTCAATTAAAGAATGAGCCGCGAAGGTAGTCGAAGCAAAGCGAATTCCCACACAATCAGTGGTTTTTGTCCCGGCAGCCCCAAAAGTCAGTCTTAGTGGTCGTTTTCAGCGCTTTCTTTCTTCTCGTCTGGTGCGAAATAAGGCAAAGTGTCCTCAAGGCCTTCCAATTGAGAGAGTATTTCAGCAAGTTGGACGGCCCCTACCTGCTTCGCAATGATCCTTTTGTCCTCATCGAGAAGGAACATCTTGGGGGTGGCGTACACATCGAAGGTGGTCCGGAAATTCAAACTCTCCAAGTTGGTGCGCCCTGTGTAGATCAAAGCTGTGGCGCTGTCCTGTGCATTGATCAGTGGGTTGTCGCTCACATTGATCCACGCATCAAGATCCTCTTCTCGGATGTACTCCTGCCAAGGTTCGGGTTCAAAGTCATTGCCGATGGCGAAGATTTCAAGTCCTTTGGGCTTCCAGGCTTCGTAGATGCGCTCGAGCTTGGGCATTTCCTTTTTGCAGTGCCCACAGGTGCTTTCCCAAATGCATATCAGGGTGTACTTGGCGTCGATGCCAAACAACTCGACCCAGTTGTTTTGGTCCAAGTCGGGAAGGGTGACATTGGGCGGACGGTTGCCGCAAAGGGTGTGCTTGAGGTCTTCAGCTCTTTCCAAAATCTTCTCGAGTTGCTCGTCATTCAACCAATCCACCATCCCGGTGCGGTAGTAGGTGTTCACGAGGTGAACGAAAACCTTGTCCATGCACATGATCTTGGAGGACTCACTGGCATACGTCATGTGGTGCAACATGTATTTGAACATGTCTTGGTTGCGGTTGTCCAAAGTTTTCGCCAACAAAGCATCGGCTTCTGCAGTCATGGTGTCGGGAATTTGGGGCAGGACTTTGCTCCAATACCGTTTGATCAGTTGGTCAAATGCAGCATCGCGTACGAGGCGAGGGTCAGAAAAGTCCACACGGTCCCAGTAGTGGTTGCGGTACCACATGTATTGCCACATGGCCTTGTCCTCCACTTCTTCCGGCGCATCGGGGACCTTGGGTTCATTGACCATGGTCAGGTATTTCCCAAACAAGAAGCCCCGGGGGTCGTTGGTCAAATAGTACTGGTACTCGTTGACTTCGTCAGTCAATGCTTGGATGCCGCTTCTCGCTGCAGTCACTTCCTCTTTTGTGGCAGAGCTGTCTTGAAGAACCTCGTCAAATGGACTTCTTTCTGTTCTCTTCCCTTGAATGAACTCGAGGTAGCCGAAGAACACCTCATTTTCTTTGCTTGCGATCACCTCAAGATCACCGGAAGGGTTGGCAGCAGTGGTTTCAAATTCCATGGGCTCGTCGACCATCAAGAATTCAAAAAACTTCGGGCCCGGCAGAACGACTGCATACTTGCCACCTTCTTCCTGGGGCTTTCCTGCAAAGACCACCTTGCCATCCAAATCCGAAACCGCGGTGTCGTTGTAGAAGAGCTTGGCACCATAGTAGTGGGCAAGGTAGACGGTGTCTTGCCCGAGGCCTTCCACATGAACGGTCAGGTCATTTTGAGACGTCGCCGAATGAACAAAGCCACAGAAGAGGGCGAGTGCTAGGGAAGAAGCTTGGGCGAGGAAACGCAAAGTAGAAGTCATCGATGCTGGTTTGAGAAGTCAAAAATAAGTGGACTCCACCACTGGGTGCCAAAGATTGTGCCAACGGATGTTGTCATGGCACCTGTGGCATCAAAAAAGGCCAACCTTTCGGCTGGCCTTTTTCAAATGTAAAATGTGACGCCCTTACTTCTGCACCACAAGGCGCTGCGTGGAGCGTGAAGTTCCGTTCGAAATCTCAACGAGGTAGACACCGTTGCGAAGGTCGAAGCTCAAATCAGCACCATTCATCAAGTCGTTGCGAACTTCCTGAAGCACCACCTTGCCGTCAAGGCCCATGATGCGAACAGTGGCTTGGTCAAGGTTGGCTTGCAAGCGGATTTGATTGGATGCGGGGTTGGGGCCAAAGGTGCATTCCACCTGAGGAAGCTTGGCCACTGCATCGACCACAGGGTCGGCGATGTCCACAATGACATCGTCCAAGTAGTACAAAGGCAAAGTCTGCGTGTCGCCTGCGGCGTAAAAGTTCACGCCACCAACCTGGCCTCCATCGTATGGCGCTTGGCCCAAGAATTCACCGTTGAGGTAGACGTGCATCAAATCGGAATCGGTATCGATGTAATGCGTGATGGTCACCCAAGAATTGCTCGCGTACTGACCGGCCAACAAAATGACACCGTCGAAGTTGAAGCTGATGGTGCCATCTGATCCGAGGGTGGTTTCAAACGCCCAAGTCGTTCCTTGAATTTGATTTTCCTGCACGTTGTAGTAGCCAGAATTTCCCGCTGGCACGAACATGCTAAAAGTGACTTCGTATTGTCCTTCAAGTCCTGCCACGAGCATAATGTCCTGTGGACCCCCTGCTGCAGAGGTTCCTTCAAGCTTCAAAGATTTGGTCCCTGACAAAGCGACATCTTCTGAAACAAAAGCTTCCTCAGTGTCAAGGTTGGACCAAAGCACCCATGGGTCGACGTCACTCGCTGTGGAGATGCCATCGCCAGCGGCGTAGGCTTCAAAGTCGTCGGTGAAGAGTTGTGCGTTCAAGGAGCATGCTGCCAAAAGCAGGATGGGGAGAAAAAGTTGTTTCATCGAATGGGGTTTGGCTTCAAGATAAGATTTTATATCGGCAAAATAGGTGGCATCGCAAGGAATCCCGAACATTGTGGCATGAAATGGGAGGGAAATGTGAGAAAAATGTCTTCGCGTGTGGATGAAGTGGGGAATGTCTCCTACTCCTGGTCAGGGAAAGACATTTGCGACGATATGCCAGTTTTTTCATTGAATGAGTGGCTTGGGAGGCATGTGCAGATCGCCTTTGAAGGGAGCATCCATTGTGTGGTGACAGGTGCCTCCATCGCCAAAACGTTTGGGGAGGGGATGTCTTATCGGGCATTCATGGAGTCGCCTCTGGCATGCCCCAGCATCATTCGTCCTGAACTGAGCCGCATTCACGAGGGCATTGCACTGCGCGATGAGGCATGGGAAAGGGAACATCATTTGGCCCCTCATCTGGTTTACCTCAGCCAAACCAGTCATTTGAAGGTCGGCGTGACCAGGGCGAGCAATGTTCCATCGCGTTGGGTGGACCAAGGGGCGTCCATGGCGGCTGTGGTGGCCCATGCCCCATACAGGCAGCTGGCAGGGGAGATGGAAGTCGCCTTGAAGGAGGTGTTTTCAGATCGAACGCAATGGCGTCGAATGCTGTCTGAAGTATCGGGTGACCCAAGGTCATTGCTGGAGGCAAAAGAGGAGTGCTTCGACACCCTGGGCATTCCTTACGAGTCGTTTTTTGAGGAAGAGGATGTGGTTCAGGCCTTGCACTTCCCCGTGCAATCTTATCCGTCAAAGGTCCAAAGCGCCAAGTTGGACAAATCCCCGATCTTGGAGGGAAAGCTTGTTGGCATCAAAGGGCAATACTGGCTGTTTGAAGATGGGCGTGTTTGGAATGTCCGGTCACATTCGGGGTACCGCATAGTCATGAGCGCCACCTGAGGCTTGCCCAATTCTCAAGCTCAGTTCAGAGAGGGATCGTTGGGCGCATTGGCGATGTGAGAAAATCCGTCGCCCAATTCTTGGATCAATCGTTTCCAAAAGTCTTCATTTTCTTCGTCCGTGCGCATGATGTCAGATACCTGGGGTTGGGCCACGAACCATGAGCGGCTCCGCACTTCGTCGGCAAGTTGTTGGCCTGACCAACCGCTGTATCCGATGAAGAACCGAATGTCTTTGGCCGTGAGCTCCCCTGCCTCAATCATGGCCTTGATGTGGTCAAAATCACCACCCATGTGCACCCCACCAACGACAGGGATGCTGTCGGGGATGTCCGTCCGGGTATGCAAATAATACAAGTTGCCGTTTTTCACAGGGCCACCCACGCTGATGCGGGTGTGGAGTTTGGGCAGCTCGTCCATCACTTCGTCCACATCAATGTCCACAAAGTTGTTGAGTACGAAGCCAAAGCTGCCTTCGTCGTTGTGTTCGCACAACAACACCACCTTCCTCCCAAAATAGGGATCGTCCAAAAAGGGTTCGCTCAAGAGAATGTCTCCTGGTTGAGGTTGGGTTTGATTTGTTGGTGTGAAACGAATCATCGTGACGCGAAAGTTCCGTCATTTGTGGACATGAAGACAAGAACTCTTGGTCATGCTTTGTTCACTCCGGCATGGGGACAAGTTCTGCTGTTGTTTTTGTTGACCCTTGGCTTGGGCTGCCAAACGGCGGAGCATGCTTCTCCAAAAAAATGGTCTGCAGAGAAGCTGCAAGATTCCAATGGCACGCCCACTTGGGAGGAAGCGGTTGCGCTGGCCCAGCACTTGGCTGACCAAGATGCTCGTTTGTCTTTGCACCGTCTTGGGAAAAGTGACATTGGCAGGCCCATCCATGCCCTTGTGCTTATGGCAGAGGATCATCCCTCGCGCGATCAAGAAGGATCTGAGGCAGTGCAACGGAGATTGGATGCGCAAGGCGGGGGCAAGGTCACTGTGCTCGTGAACAATGCCATCCATCCGGGCGAACCCTGTGGCGTCAATGCTTCTTTTGCATTGATCCAGGACTGGTTGGCGCTTCCCAATGGCCCCCAGCATCCGTTGAATGCGGCCAATTGGGTGTTCATTCCTCAGTACAATGTGGGCGGAGCTTCGCGAAGAAATTGTTGCACCCGTGCGAACCAAAATGGCCCGGAGAGCTACGGGTTTCGAGGGAATGCTGCCAACCTCGATTTGAACCGTGACTTTGTCAAAATGGACAGCAAGAACGCCGAAGTTTTTGTCGATTTGTTTCATGCTGTGGACCCCGATGTATTTGTCGACACCCACACCTCCAATGGTGCGGATTACCCCTACACCATGACGCTCATCACCACCCAGGCTGACAAGGCAGGGCCCATTTTGGGGCCTTTCCTCAAGGAAGTGGTGGAGCCCGCGTTGTTCGAAGGAATGGCGCAAGAAGGATGGCCCATGGTCCCCTATGTCTATTCAAAAGGAGAAACGCCAGAAGCTGGTCTGGTGGGCTTTCTGGAAACGCCGCGCTACAGCACAGGGTTCACCGCCCTTTGGGGGACCCTTGGGTTCACCACGGAAGCCCATATGCTGAAGCCCTTTGCCGACCGCGTCAAAGCCACGAAGTCGTTTTTGCAAGTCCTGTCGGATTGGCTGATGACTTCGGGGACTGAGGTCGTATTTATGCGCAGAGAGGAGGCCCAGCGCGTGGCTGAAGCGAACGAATTGGATGTGCGCTGGGCTTTGGCCCAGGACCAAAGGGACAGCATCGCCTTCACGGGCTATGCTTCTCAGCGCATCTGGAGTGCGGTCACCCAGGGCACCCGGCTCAGGTACGACACTTCTCAAACGTGGACCAAGAGCATCCCCTTTGACAACAGCTATGTCCCTTCTGCCACGGAGAGGGTTCCGGAGTTTTGGGTGTTGCCTCAGGCCTGGCGCAGGGCTGTGGCGCGGCTTCAGGTCAATGGAGTGCGCATGACGCCGTTGCCAAGGGACACAGTGATGCTGCTCGAAGTCTCGCGCATTGAGTCCTTTCAGTCGGCGAACAGACCTTACGAGGGCCACCACCCGTTGACCATCGACTCTGTATCCCGCACTGTAAAGCCAGTGCAACTCTACCAGGGAGATTGGCAGATTTCTTCAGATCAAAAAGCAAGGAGGTACCTGGCGGAAGTATTGAGCCCCAATGCCCACGATGCGCTGTTGGTTTGGAATTTCTTTGACTCTGCACTCCAGCAAAAAGAACATTTCTCGGGCTATGTCTTTGAGGACACGGCGGAGGATCTGTTGCAAGGAGACGAGGTGCTACGCATGCGTTACGCTGCGGCCCAAACGATGCATCCCGAATGGCAGGAAAATCCCCGCTTGGCCCTTCGCTGGCTGTACCAAGCCAGTCCGCATTATGAAGCGACGGACAACCGATACCCTGTTTACGCCTCTCCATGACCTCAGGTGAAACCAATCCTCAAGGGCAGGACCGTCCCGATGCGACTTCATCGTGGTTGCCGGACGACTGGCGGTCGCCGGCCGCCTGGTTGGAGCAGGCCCACCGTGCAGCAAGGCTCTTGCGCCGAGACGTGGCCCATGTGACGCCTTGGCAATTGCGACAGGCCATTGAGGTGGCTTCGCGCCTGAATCCTGGGCCATGGGGGGGAGAGTTCAGGGAGGTCAAGTCCGAACACTGGCAGGGTGCGGAGGTGAAATGGAAGGAGCATGACGAAGGGACAGTGGTTTGGGTTCATGGAGGGGCTTTTGCTTTTGGAAGTCCCAGGGTGTACCGGGCGGCTGCCGTTCATTTGGCCCGGCAATCTCGCTGCAGGGTGTTGTTGCCTTCTTACCGATTGGCCCCTGAGCACTCTTTTCCTGCGGCCCATGACGATGTTCTTGTGATGCTTCGCCATTGCCTTTCCCATGGAGAAAAGTTGGTGCTGATGGGGGACTCTGCCGGAGCCAATTTGGTGTTGAGTGCTGTGGAGCAATGCCAAAAGGAGGGGCTTGATCTTGCACCTTTGGCCGGCGTGGCAGTACTGAGCCCATGGTGCGATTTGAGACAGTCTTCAGCGTCCGTGGCCCAAAATGCCATCGCTCACAGCCCCTTCGACCAGAGGGATGCCCTGGAATACATCCAGAATTACCTCAAGGACCACGACCCCCAAGACCCGCGGGTTTGTCCTTTGTTGTCTTCTTTCCAGAATTGGCCCCCGGTGTACCTTGAATATGCCGAGGACGAATTTTTGGCACCTGATGTCAAAGTGCTTGAAGAACGCTTTCAGAATGCTGGAGTGGCACTGCAGGTGCGAACAGAGCCCCGTGCGGTCCATGGGTGGCAGGCACTTCCTGAATGGCTTCCGGAAGCCCGGAGGTCCAGTGCGGCCATGGGGATTTGGGTGCGCAGCGCATTGGCGTTGGACCCCTTGTCGGGGTCCTGATCCAATGGCTAGTCTGTGGCCTCGTCCAAGCAGCGCAATACGAGCGAAAGTCCCCGTTCCATGTCTTCGTCGCTTCCCACCAAGGGAGGGGCCAAACGGAAGGCGTTGGGCACGCTGAGGAACCAAAACAACATGGCACCTTCTCCATTTACTTGGGCATGATGGATTCCGGCCTTGACGGCACGCTCGACGTTGTCGGCATGGCCCAACTCCAAGGCCATGAACCCTCCAAGTCGCCTCATTTGGTGCACTGCCGGGTGAGCAGAAAGTACTCTTTCCCATGCGCACCATCGCTTTTCAAGTTGCAGCCAGTCAAGCTGTTCCATGACCTGCAGGGCCCCCAATGCCCCCGCACAGGCCATGGAGTGGCCCCCAAAGGTGGTGATGTGTCCCAAGGAGGGAGAATGTGCAAATGCCTCCATGTGGGACTTCGACGCGGCCAACGCCCCGATGGGCATGCCTCCGCCCAAGGCCTTCCCCATGCACACGATGTCGGGATGAAGACCAAAGTGGTCAAAGGCCCATGGCCTTCCTGTCCTGCCCATCCCACACTGGATCTCGTCCAGGATGAGCAATGCCCCAACCTCATGGCATTTCTTCTCAAGTGCTCGAAGCCAAGATTCCTTGGGAACACGCACTCCAGCGTCTCCTTGGACCGTCTCCACGACGACTGCAGCCACCGTGGCGTCCACTTTTTCCAGGTCGTGCTCTTCGTTCCAAGCCAAAAAGTCAATGTTTGGGAGCAAGGGGAGGTAAGCCGATTTTCGCCCTTCATTGGAGGAGATGGAAAGGGCGCCATGGGTGCTCCCGTGGTATCCACCCTCCACCCCAAACAAACGCTGCCTGCCCGTCACCCGCTTGGCCAGTTTCATCGCTGCTTCTATGGCTTCTGCACCTGAATTTAGAAAGTAGATGGCGTCCAAATGGTCCGGCAGGGTGGCCCGCAGGGCTTGGCTTGCCTCGATTTGGACCTCTTGGATCAGCTCGCCGTACACCATGGTGTGCAGGTGCTTGTCCATTTGCATTTTCAATGCCCCAAGAATGTTGGGGTGGCCATGGCCAAAGCTGGACACGCCGATGCCAGAGATGGCGTCAAAGAGCCTGCCGCCTCCTTCGAGGTGAAGCCACGGCCCCTGGGCCTTTTGAACCTTGAGTCCAAGAGGCTGGAGGGTGGTGGAAGCCAGTCCGTGGTTGAGAAAAGGAGAGGAGTGAGGGTCCATCAGGGTGCCAAATCGAGCACAATTTCGTCGAAAAACATCCAACGGTCGTTTCCACGTCCTAGGTGCCATTCTGGGATGGCACCATGGGGTTGGGCCTTGACTTGGATGTACCTCGCGTTCACTGGCCTTTTGCAGACGTAGCGCTGGACGGCCAAGGTCCAGTCGTCCTCTGCCAAAGTGGCTTTCTCTGTGCAGAGGAGATGGTAACGTTCGCCATCCTCAGAAGCGTAAAAAGAAACCGAAGCAGGTGCCCAAATCCAGGGCTTGATGTCTTGAAGCGCACGTGCTTCGATGCCACGCACCTTTTCGACTTCGCCTAGGTCAATGGTGGCTTCCATGGTTTCTCCCCAAAACCCTTGCCATTCCCCGGTTCGGTAATCGGTTCCCCCCTTCAGACCGTCGATCAAAGCATGGTCGCCTCCTGCGCTGTATTGGTTGTTGGGAGGCGAAGTCAGGTCCATGGCCCAATCGTGGGTGACCTGCAACATTTGATGTTCAATGATGGAGGAGTGAACCTCGCCTTTGTTCGCCCTCGCCAGGATGTCGCTCGTCTGGCGGACCACGACAGGTTCATTGTAGGTCGACCATGATTGGCCACCGTCAAGGCTGAATTCAAGGACTGCTTCGGCATCGATGTGGTCCAATGCAAAAGTGCTTTGTTCTCCCTGAAAGGCCCTGCATGCTTCCAGGCCAGGGACGGCGAGAAATCCAGGAGAATTCCATCTCGAGGTGGGCCGATGGGTTTGCTGCACACCCAAAGAATCGCTTGGTGTGATCCCCATGTCAAGGGTCAGGGTGCCACCTGCCCTGACATCTGCCACAGACACGAAGGAATTCCAAGGGGAGGAGGACGCCTTGGCCCATTGGGCCCGCTGAATGAAATGGGCATTGTCGGAAAGGCCATTGGCCAACAATGTGAAGGGTTGGCTGGCGCCTTGTGGCCAAACCGTTGCCTTTGAAAACACAGGAGAACCCAACACGAGCTGGCCAGAACCCGGTTCTACAGGGTACATGCCCAGTGCGCTCCAAACGTACCACGCACTCATCTGCCCGCAATCCTCATTGCCACAAAGTCCATCCGGGGCATTGCTGTAGAAGTCCCTGCAAATGCGATGCACACGTCTCGCCGTGGCAGCGGCGTCCCCTGCATACGAAGCGAGGTAGGACACGTGGTGACTTGGTTCGTTGCCGTGGGCGTATTGACCAATGAGCCCCGTGATGTCAGGCTGCACACGTCCTGTCGTTTGCGTTGGGGCTTCAAACATGTCGTCAAGGCGTTGCAAAAAGGCCGAGTCCCCTCCATGCAAAGCGATTTGTCCTTCTACATCGTGGGCTGCGGCAAAGTGGTACTGCCAGGCGTTGGCTTCCGTAAAGTTAAAGTTGACTTCAAATGGGTCAAATCCCTCTATCCAAGCACCTTGTCTTTTTGGTTGGTTGAACTTGCTTGCCGGGTGAACGAGGTTTTTCCAATGGTCGGCCCTCGTGGAAAACCGGTCGGCGATGCTGCCTTGGCCAAGGTGACGGGCCATTCTTGCGATGCAAGCATCGTCGTATGCGTATTCCAGGGTTTTGGACACGCTCTCATGTTCGTGGTTGGAAGGGATGAACCCAAGTTCCGCATAGGCGTCGAGTCCCAGGTGCATGGAATCTGCCGCCTGCACCATCGCCTCCAAGGCGAGTTCTTGGTCCCAGTCGTCCACGCTCCATGAAAGGGCATCCACCAGCGCAGGGACGCTGTGGTAACCTATCATGCAGCCTGTGTAATTGGCCGCCAATTCCCAAACCGGAAGCTGGCCGCCATCCTTGTACATGCGAAGCATGGACCGCATCATGTCTCGCGAGCGTTGGGGCTCAAGCCATGAAAGAAGAGGGTGGAGGGCACGGTAAGTGTCCCAAAGGCTAAAAACGGTATAGTGGTCGCCCTCCTCGAGGTCCATTTGATGAACCTGCAGATCGGTCCCTCTGTACCGGCCATCGACATCGCTTGCGAGATTGGGGACTGTGGTGGCATGGTACAAGGATGTGAAGAAGACAGTGCTTTCTTCTTTGGAGCCTCCTTCGACCTGGATTCGACCAAGTTGCTCGTCCCATCTCGCCTCATTCTGTGACCGGTAGAGGTCAAAGTCAAAATCCTTTGTTTCAGCTTCTAGGTTGGCCAAGGCCCCATCGATGTCGCAAAAGCTGATGGCCACATGGACATTGAGCTCAGCCGTAGGCCCAAAGTCTGCTACAAACACAGGCACCATGGTCATCTCTTGTTGCAGGCTGCCGTCTTCCAACGTATCCATTTGGGACATGGTGCCCAACTGATCTCCCCAAACAAAATCTTGGTCGAATCGCATTGCGAAATAGACGTGCTGTTCTTTTGCCCAATTTTCTGAGACACGGTGGCCCACCAAGGTGCGGTTGTCTCTTGGTTCGATGCTGTAATGAACCAAGTCGTCGCGGTGGGCAAGGTCCACGATGAAGGACACGGTATCAGGTGTGTCCAAAGTGTACCGGTGGATCCCAACACGAGGCGTTGAGGTCAATTCTGCCCGCATTTTGTGGTCGCTCAATTCGACGGAATAGTAGCCAGCGTGTCCTTGTTCAGATGATTTGTCGAATGCGCTTTTGTACTTGTCTTTCCAGGTGGTTCCAGTTCTGTATTGTGTGCATGGCATCACAAGGATATCTCCATAATCGCTCACCCCTGTGCCTTGAAGGTGGGTGTGGCTGAAGCCATAGATGACACTGTCAGTGTCGTGGTAGCCGCCGCATCCGTCCCAACCTTCGAGCCTTGTGTCAGGGCTCAACTGGACCATGCCAAATGGAGAGGTCGCCCCCGGGTAGGTATGCCCATGACCACCAGTGCCAATCCACGGGTTGACCATTTCATGAAGCTGCCGCGTATCTCGACCACATTGTGTGAGTGAGACAAGCGCGGACAGGAGAAGGAAGGCGTGGAGGTGTTTCATGGAAGAAGAGGAGGATGGATCCAATCTTGGATTTGGGACGCGAGGCTGCTGCTTCTGCGCCACATGGTTGGGATGTAGACGTCAGGACGTATGGGTTGAGATTGTGCCCAAGTCTTGGTGGCTTGGGCCATGTACACTGCCGTTGAAAGGCTGACCACAACGCGAGAATCGGGCAGAACCTTAAGATGTGGATTCCCCATGGTGCCCAACGAAGGCCCAAGGCAAGGCTCCCCAAAAATGGGCCCTCGACGGGTGTCCTGAAAGGCTCCAGCAAAAGACACGGTGGCTGACGCGGATTCTCCATCGATGATCAGGGCCACAGCTCCTTTGAAAACTTCTCCATTCACCACTCTTTGTCGGCCAAAGGTCAAGGTGTCAGTCTGCCCCGCGGGCAGGGTGGCCATGCGGTAGATGTATCGGGCGTCTGGCGAGGTGTCTTTGTGGCGGTCGACCCAACGTCTTCGCAACCCGCGGTAAAACTTCCGGTGGGCTTTGGCCGTGGCCGCACTTTGCTTGGCAACCAAGGCATAGGGCAAGTGCCTTGAGACCAGGCCCACACGGCGCCACAGCGATTCCATGCGAGGCGATTGGCCACCGGGATTGCCTCTCAAGTCGATGATGACCGGACATTCGAGTGTCCGAGCCCGGTCAAAGCCCAAACGCAATTGCCGTTGGTACCTGCGCCAAGAGCCTTGGGCAAAGGAGGTGATTTTCACCACAGCCGCCCCGTCCCACGACGTTTGGATCCGTGCCGTCTTTCCAGAAGCCTCGATCTGGTCTGTCCGTTTTCGGAACCTGCGGGCGTCACGTGAATTCAGGGCCGAACCATCGGGGAAAGACCACTCAATGGGAAGACGCTTGGTGGAGATTTTGTTCCAAGCCTTGCCTGATTTTCGCCAAGGCCATGTGGACACAGTGGTGGTATCTGCCCGTCCCGATTCGGGGTCGAGCCAGACAATGTCCAACTTTGAACTTTGTGTGTGTCCAAGTACCCATGGGGTCAAGCTGTGTGCTGCCGTTCTCATGGCGCCATCCGGACTGTATCCTTCCATGTTGGCCAGGTCCATGCCCGCACGAACACACTGTTCCGCGGAGATGCCGTTGAGTTCCAAAATCCTGACTTCTTCTGGCAGACCAGGGACGGCGGAATCGAGGGTCCAAAGGGCTTCTCCTTCGATGGCCCAGCGGACCGGAACTGTCCCATATTGACGCTCCACTTCCCAAGCCCAATGCCAGGTCGAAGCGGCAGTGTGGCTGTCTTGCAACACTTGGAGCAACCGGTTGACCGCACGTGCCTTGTCACCTGCAGATGCAAAATCTTCAGGCCATGCGGGTCGCGCGGAGGACAATGCCTCTTCCCATGCCTGTTCACCACAGCGGATAAAGGGGTCTGGGTGCATTTGCCGCAGCCATAGGTCAAGGGAGTCCAAGTCCCTTTGGCACCATCCCCAGTAAGGCAGGACCAAAAGGCCAATCAACCAAGCGATTCGACTTGCACAAGCCATGGTCACAATTTGTCGGGGCCTTGGTCTTGTTTTTTCACCATGGTGAGAATGGTGGCTACGGCCACGGTTTCTCCTTCGTGGTCGTCCACCTCCACGCGGTACCGGACGATGCCCTTGGCGACGTCGTCGGGCTGACGTCGTTCTTGGTCAATTTTTTCTACCACAGTCAGCTTTACACCTATGGTGGTTCCGGGATAAACTGGCTTGGTGAACCGGCACTCGTCGATGCCATAGTTCAGCAGCACGGGGCCTTTGCGTGGCTCCACGAACAAGCCAGCAGCCTTGCTCAAGATGTAATAGCCATGGGCCACCTTGCCTTCGAACATTGTGCCCTCGAGGCTGGTCTCGTCCACATGTGCATAAAAGTGGTCTCCTGAAACATTGGCAAAGTTGGCAATGTCAGCGTCGGTGACGGTGTGCCTGGCCGTGGTGACGGTGTCCCCAATTGCCAGCTCTTCAAAATGTTTTCTGAACACATGTGGCTCGCTCTCAGGACGCGCTGCGCCTGGCTGGTACTGCTCCGTGATGGCAGTCAACATGCTTGGGTGCCCTTGG
The DNA here is from genome assembly GCA_963933635.1 of uncultured Flavobacteriales bacterium. Classification (GTDB taxonomy): domain Bacteria; phylum Bacteroidota; class Bacteroidia; order Flavobacteriales_D; family Sanyastnellaceae; genus UBA11663. The sequence continues at coordinate 96,316 of CAWVVM010000001.1, read as the reverse complement.
ATCGCGGTCCGTTGCATGTAGTGTTTGATGCCGCGCAATCCGCCCATCTCTTCGCCGCCTCCAGCACGACCCGGGCCGCCATGGACCAACAATGGCATGGGAGAACCGTGGCCGGTGCTTTCCTTGGCACATTCGGCATTCAACACCAAGATCCTTCCATGCATGTGGGCCGCCTCTCTTACAAAGGTCTTGGCCGCGTCTTGATCATTGGTTGTGATGCTGCAACACAAGGAGCCTTTGCCGCGCCCAGTCAATGCGACTGCCTCTTCAACGTCATCGTAAGGCATCATTGTGCTGACGGGGCCAAACGCCTCGATTTCATGGATGGCCATCGCCTCATGGGGTTGATCTGAGCGGAAAAGCATGGGCTGAAGGAAAGCACCTTGCTTGGCTTCAGCACCTCGGAGGACAGGAGGGGTTTTGGAGCCAAAGACCATTTGTGCTTCGCGTTCAATGTGGGCCACCTGGTCCAAAACATCTTGACATTGGCTCTTGCCAACCAAGGCCCCCATTCGTACACCGTCGTGTTGGGGGTCGCCGATGACCGTTTGCGCCAATTGAGCCGTCAGGGCTTCTTGGACGTCGTCCATGTGCTTTCTCGGCACGAAAATGCGTCGGACCGCAGTGCATTTCTGACCGCATTTGACGGTCATTTCTTTTCGGACTTCTTTGATGAACAAATCAAATTCAGGGGTGCCGGGGCCTGCATCAGGGCCGAGCACTGCGGAATTCAAGGAGTCCGCCTCCATATTGAAAGGAACGGAGTGCTCCAACAGCCGCGGATGGCTTTTCAAAAGTCTCCCTGTTTTTGCCGAGCCTGTGAACGTCACCACATCTCGTTCATCGACGAAATCCAAGATGTTTCTCGCTGAGCCACAAACGAGCTGAAGGGCTCCAGGAGGCAAAATGCCGCTCTCATGTATGGCAGCAACCAACGACTCGGTCAAAAACGAGGTCACAGTTGCGGGCTTGACAATCGCCGGTACCCCGGCCATCCAATTCACTGCGACTTTTTCGAGCATGCCCCAAACTGGAAAGTTGAATGCATTGATGTGGACTGCCACACCTTGCTTTGGCACCAAGAGATGGTGTCCTCCAAAAGACCCTTGCCTTCCCAATGGCACAAAATCTCCATCGGTGGCGAATGGCGTGTCGGGAAGCTTCCGTCGAAGGCTTGCATTGGCAAACAGATTGCCAATGCCTCCTTCAATGTCGATCCAGCTGTCTCCTCTGGTGGCTCCGGTGGCCCAACTCACTTTATAGAAGTCCTCCTTGCGTTCTTGAAGAAACAAGGCCAGTCGCTTGAGCATTCTTCCTCTCTCCTGGAAAGTCATTTTGCGAAGTGCAGGTCCGCCGACCTCGCGCGCATAGATGTATGCCCGGTCGAGTTGGAGCCCTTCGGAGTCTGCCAACCCAATGGACTGCCCTGTGATGGCATGCCTCAAAGGAATGCCCTCGCCACTGCCCGTTTTCCATTCGCCCTCCAACAAATTTCCGATTTTCTTCATGGCCATTGTGCATGTATTCGAATGACGAAGGTAGGGGGGGAGACTGCACTGACGGCTACAGCAGTGGCCTTGGATGTAACAGGGATGAGCAGAAGTCCATTCCACCGATCTTCAAGGTCTTGGGGAGATATCCTCGTTAAAGAATCATTATCTTACGACGAAACTTAGTTTTTTTAAGCCAAAGAGTTTGGGATATTGAAAGTCATTTCCCTATCTTTATCCCGTACTCATGTTCTCACCAAGACACGAGTCACTCAAATCGAAAGTAAACAAACCTATTCTCATGAAGAACCTTTTCGCAATGACTGCAGCCCTGATGATGGGCTTCGGAGCTACTGCCAGCAATGTTGAGCTGGTTGTGGAAGCTGTTGACAACAACGGCACCGTTCCTGGCAACACGTACCGCGTGTACGCTGTTTTGCCTTCTGCACAGCACTCTCTCCACGCTGTTTTCGCAGCTGAAGATCACGTTTTGAACGTCGCCACTACTGGCTCTTTCTTCCAGCACCAATATGGCAGCTACTCTTCACTTGACGTGAACGAGAACATTGTGGCAATGGAACCAGGTTTGGCTTTTGACAGCTGGGTGACTGTGGGTGCGAAGAACAGCGCTGACAACAACTTGTGGACCATCGGAGTCGACTACAACAACTTCCTATCTGGACAAGAGTTGACAGTCACTGACGGTGCTTGGTTCGTTGTTCCTACTGACGTTCAGGCTGCAGCTGCAGTCGGAAACAAGGTTTTGCTCATGCAATTGACCACTGATGGCACTGCCACTGGTGTTTTGAACCTCCAAGGCCGTGATGGTCAAGGTGGAACATGGCGCTTGCACGACTTGACGTTCACCACAGACGATGCGAAAGTGTTTGGCTGTACGGACGCCACTGCTGGAAACTACAGCGCTGACGCGACGTACAACGACGGTTCTTGTGAAGGTGAGGCCTCTACGGGTTTGACTGGCATTGCCAACGATACCCAGTGGAACATCTTCCCCAACCCTGTTTTCGAGAGCACGTTCAGTGTGAAGTTTGACCAAGACATCGTTTTGGGCGAAGAAAACATCGTGATGGAGATTACTGACCTGAGCGGCAAGATGGTAATCGCCCAAGAATACACGCAAGGCGACGTCGTTGGAGGCAACCGTATCTTGGTGAAGCACAACCTCGCTGCAGGTACCTACAACCTCTCTGCAAAGCACGTGGACTTCTCTTCTGCACAGACTTTCGTGGTCACTCGCTGATAGAGATCCAATCGATTTGAAAAAGGGAAGCTTCGGCTTCCCTTTTTTGTTGCCCAACAAATGACCAGCTCGGAAGTCAAAAGATATCTTTGGCACATGAAATCTCACTCCAACCCAATTTTCGCCAAAGGCTTGCTTGTCAGCGGAATTCTATTGTTGCCATTGGCGGCCTTGGCACAAGAACCCTCTGCGGAATCTTGGCGGCAGACGGGACCAATGCTGGGCCACACCAGCATGCGCACCATTCAGACTTGGATTCAAACAGATGCACCACGTGAGGTCTGGATTTCCTACGTCTCCGAAGCTGGAGGTGCAACGCAAGAGACAGAGAAGGTCAATACGGCGAAGGCCACTTCCTTGGCGGCCCACCACACCTTGACTGACCTCGAACCTGGAACCACTTACGAGTTGACGTATTGGATTGATGGGGTGGCCTTGGAAACCTCTATCAGTGCGACAACACAGGTGCTTTGGGATTACAGGATGGACCCTCCGTCGTTCAAGATGGTGACGGGCTCTTGCGCCTTCATCAATGAAGAGGCATATGACCGTCCCGGTCGCCCGTACGGAGGCGGTTATGAGATCTTCGAAGCGATGGCAGAGGAAGATCCTGACATGATGCTTTGGCTCGGCGACAACATCTATTTGCGGGAGGTGGACTTTCAGTCTTATGCTGGATTTCAGCATAGGTACACGCATGCCCGTGAAACCCCCGAAATGGGCAATCTGCTCAAGACTTGTCCCAACTATGCGATTTGGGATGACCACGACTTTGGCCCCAATGACAGCGACGGAAGTTGGGTTCATGCAGATTGGTCCCGAAAGGCCTTTCAAGAGTTTTGGAGCAACCCAAGTTATGGTTTGCCCAACGCTCCAAGATGCATTTCCACTGCATTCCGGTTTGTGGACATGGAGTTCTTCTTGTTGGACAACCGAACCTACAGGGTGAACCACCACAATGTAACGCAGCCTGCCCAAGTGCTTGGTGAAGACCAAATCAATTGGTTGATCCAAGCCCTCCAGAAATCGCGGGCCCCTTTCAAATTTGTGGCCATTGGCGGTCAAGTATTGAGCGACGCTGCAGTGTATGAGAATGTCGCCCAGTTCCCTTCGGAGCGGCAACAGATTTTGGAGCGCATTGAAAAGGAGGACATCCGAGGGGTGGTCTTTCTGTCTGGTGACCGCCACATCACAGAATTGTCGGAAATGACACTGGGAAATGGAAGGAAGGTGTACGACTTGACGGTGAGTCCCATGACGAGCGGCCCTGGCCACTCGAGTGACGAGGCAAATTCATTTCGGGTGGAAGGTACTTATGTGGAACAGAGGAACTATGCGGTGCTCTCATTTGAAGGTCCACGCAAAAACCGTTCTTGTACGGTCGAAATCAAATCAACAGCGGGCGAGACCCTCTGGGCCCAACCTTTGGACTGATGGGATTGCACAGCCGTACCGATTACCAAAAAGGGGAGCTTCATCTGGAGGATGTCGCCAAAGACCCTTGGTCGCTTTTTGAATCGTGGGTGGCAGAGGCCGTGGCATCTGGAATTTCGGATCCAACGGCATTCACCCTGTCTACCATAGATGAGGAAGGCTGTCCCCATGGTCGGATTGTTTTGTTGAGGGACACCAGGAATGAAGAGTTGGTGTTCTACACGAACTACAGAAGTGAGAAAGGCCAGGACCTCGAGCGTCTTGGGAAAGCTGGTGCCACGTTTTTTTGGCCCCACGCAGAGCGTCAGGTTCGTGTGCGCGGAACGGTTGTGAAGGTCAGCGCAGAAGAGTCGGATGTGTACTTCGCTTCTCGCCCGCGCGCGAGTCAGTTGGGGGCGTGGTCATCTGAACAAAGTTCCGACGTCGGCTCACGCGAGCACCTGGACTTGCAATTTGAAGCGGCGAAAAAGAGATTTGACGGAATGGACGTGCACCGTCCACCCCATTGGGGGGGCTTTTCATTGCGTCCAGAAGCGATTGAAATTTGGCAAGGCAGGCCATCTAGAATGCACGATCGCTTTCGATGTCAGCGCGCCCCCGAGGGGTGGATTGTGGCCCGCCTTCAACCTTGACAATGCAACTTGCTCAATCTACTCTGAGCACAAGACCCTTCAGGTAGGAACCCTCGGGATGGAATACATTCACGGGGTGGTCGGGCGGTTGGTGCAACCGATGCAAGATGCGAACGTTTCGTCCCGCTTGAATGGCAGCAGCTACCAACGTGTTGGTGAACAAGGCATCGTCGACGGCTTGGCTGCATGAGAATGTGAACAAGAGACTGCCTGGCTTCATGCTCTGAAGGGCCCGCAAATTGATGCGTTTGTATCCCTGAACGGCAGCATGCCTCGCAGATGCCCGTTTGGCAAAGGCAGGCGGGTCCAGCACCACAATGTCGTAGTTGTTGAGTTCGTCTGACTTGAGGTATTCCAAAGCATCGGATTGGATGCATTGATGTTTCTCTGGGTCCAAACCATTCAAAGCGACGTTTTGGTCACAGACTTCCAAAGCCCGTGCAGAGCTGTCGAGGCTGTGGACTTCAGTTGCACCCGCCACCAATGCACTGATGCTAAACCCCCCTGTATAGCTAAATACATTCAGGATTTTTTTGTCTTTGGCGTGGGCTGCGAGCAGTGCGCGGTTTTCCCTTTGGTCCAGAAAGAAACCGGTCTTTTGGCCATGTTCCCAATCGATGAGGTACTTGCAGCCATATTCCGTGGCAGCATGGCCATGAGGTGCTTTTCCCCAAGCCCAACCGTCTTCGGACTGGTCCCCGCCATTTTTTGCCATGGCCTTGGAGCTCTTGTCATAAATGCCCACCAAAGCAGGGCCCAATGCTTCTCGAAACGCAGCCGTCAAAAGGGGAAGCGCACGGTGCATGCCAGGTGTATGGCATTGCACCACCAAAACGCCTTCGTAAAAGTCAGCGATCAGTCCGGGAAGTCCATCTCCTTCAGCGTGGACCAATCGGCATGCATTTTGGTTGGGGGTGCCAAACAAATCGAGGTCTTTGCGAACCCTTACTGCTGCGGCAATGGTGTCGTGCCACCACGCGTCATCTGGGAGGTGCTCATTGAAGGTCAACATCCGAACGGCAATGCTTGCGTTGGGCGCAAAATGTCCCCACCCCAAAACAGCCCCTTTGTGTGCCCTTACTCGGACCCAATCTCCAGCCTTGGGTTGGCCGTCGATGTGCTTGATGCCGCCGCTGAACACCCAGGGGTGTTTGCGTCGAATGCTGACATCACGCTTTGCTTTCAAGGTGACTGTGGGGTGGAGGGGGTTGCCTTCTTGCATGCGGCAAAGCTATGTCCTACCATCTTGTCTCATGAGAACGGCTCAGGGTTTCAGCCGAACCTCAGTGCGACCGGCCTCGACGATTCCTGCCTTGTACCACTGGGTGAGCACCAACCTCGCTGCAGCGCGATGCCCAGGTTCCATGGCGTGAAGGAGATTTTGAGGTGACTTTGGTCCGGATTTCAGCAATTGCAGCAGCTGTTTGCGAATCGCTCTCCTGTCCACTGTGCAGAGGTCACAGCGCCCGCAAGGGTCGGATGTAGAAGCCTCCTCGCCAAAGTGGCTCTCCAACACCTTTGAACGACACAACGAAGGTTCAGCGCCAACATAGGCTTCCATGACGTCTACATGATGCAAGAGGAGTTCTAGCCTCTCACGGTTCACCACAACATCTTTGATGGCCCGCCTTGGTTGGACCCAATGAACCCGGCATTGGGATGGTTGTCGTTGCCATTGGAGAAGCCCCATGGCATCGAGTTCGCGAAAGGCCTGCAAGATTCTATCCGTGTCCCAGACGACCTCTTGTTCCATGGCTTGGGCAGTCATTTCATGGGCCAAATCCTTTGCCCTGACCTGAAGCGGCCGCTGGTGAGCCTGCCTTCGGGTCCATTCCAACAAGGCGTGTTGCCGACCAGACAGGGGTCGTTGTGATGAACTGAGCCAAAGTACAGTGCCCGTCTCATCACGCATCTGTTGGTCCTCCTGCAACCGGACAAGCCCTGCTTGCTCCAACAGTTTTAGGGAAGGTCGCTGGCCCATGTCGTCCCAAACCGTTGGTTCCTCTGGCAGATCACCCGGCGCAGCATAGGCCTTGTTCGCCAAGGCCTGGTAAACCCCTTGGACGTCTTTTTGGCTGGGGAACTGGCGATGGGCCAAATCACGCAAGCGATCCAAATCCTTGGGGCCGGCATAAAGCACACATCTTGAAGGTGCACCATCCCTTCCAGCGCGACCCGCCTCTTGGATGTAGGACTCCGCATTGGGTGGTGGCCCAGCATGAAATACCCAGCGCACGTTGGGTGCATCGATGCCCATGCCAAATGCACTCGTGCAAGCAAGTACTTGAACTTGTCCATCTCGCCAGGCCTGTTGCCTCTTTTCTTTTTGTCTCGGTGAAAGGCCGGCATGAAATGCAGCTCCTTGGATGCGGACAGCGCCGAATCGGGCTTCCCAGGCCTCGGCCTCGTGCCTTGTGCGTACATACAAAAGCCCTTGACCTTCTTGCTGGGTTAAGTCATGCAGCAATTGGTGGTCTCGGTCGGCTTCCGTGCAGACGTGAAAGGAAAGATTGTGCCGCCGCATCGGGCTTTGAAACACCCTCACATCGCCTGGCATTTGACGGCAAATGTCTTCTGCGACTTGCGGCGTGGCTGTGGCCGTGAAAGCTGCCCACGCCGCCTTGGGAAACAATTCAGCAAGGTCCTGGATGTTCTGGAATTCAGGTCGAAAATCATGCCCCCATTGCGAAATGCAATGAGCTTCGTCCACCACCACTGTTTGGACATCCCAAAACTCCTTCCTTGCCAAAAACATGGGGTCTTTGATTCGTTCTGGAGACATGTACAGAAAGGAGACTTTGCCAAATCGCACGTTGTCGAGGATCCTGTCGCCTTGGTTGCCTATCCATGCTTCTGCACGGATCCCCATCCGACGCAACACATCGCATTGGTCTTTCATCAAAGCCACAAGAGGGGAGATGACCAAGCAAGTGCCACCTCTGGCGAGTGCAGGCAGCTGAAAGCAGAGACTTTTGCCGCCGCCCGTCGGGAGAATGGCCAATGTGGGGGTGCCGCCTCTAAGGGACATCACAGGACCTGTTTGCCATTCGCGAAGGGAAGGAAACCCCCAATGATCCTCCAGCAAACGCTGCATGGAGGGGTCCAATGGTGGGGAAGTTTCTTTCTCAGTCATGTGGTGGTCACGATGGTGTGTGCGATTTTTGTGGTCCAAACGTTAGAACAAAAATCATGCGGAACATTGTAGCAGGGAACTGGAAGAGCAACAAATTGATGAGTGAAGCTCTAAAATGGATGGAAGATATGTCTCCTTGGATGCCAAATCGCGGACATGTTGAAGTGATGGTGGCCCCGCCAACTCCTTATTTGGCCATGATGTCCTCAGATGCTCCTAAGGGACTTTCAGTGATTGCACAGAATGTCAGTTCTGAGGGCTCTGGCGCGCATACAGGCGAATACACCGCAGAGATGCTCAAATCTTGCGGCGTGTCCGGCGCCATTGTGGGACACAGTGAGCGTCGGGCTCGGTTCGGGGACACCGATGCGCTTGTGGCGCAAAAGGTGCGCGCCCTTGTGTCCGAGAAGCTTCAAGCAGTGTTTTGTTGCGGAGAAACGTTGGACCAAAGAGAAGCTGGCACGGCCCAAACCGTGGTGCATGACCAATTGACAACAGCCATCTTGGGTCTCGACGCTTCTGCGCTTCCATTTGTGGTGGTTGCCTACGAGCCCATTTGGGCCATCGGTACTGGCAAGACAGCATCGTCTGAAGAGGCACAGGCCATGCACGCTTCCATCCGTGGCTGGATGGCCGAGACGTTTGGGGTCGAGAAAGCCTCTGAAGTTGCGATTTTGTACGGTGGTTCATGCAAGCCAAGCAATGCCCAAGAATTGTTCAGTCAACAAGACATCAATGGAGGGTTGATTGGTGGGGCCTCACTTGCTCCGTTGGACTTTCAAGGTGTTGTGGAAGGTCATCCTGCCAGTCAACAGGCATGACGCCGAAAACGTTCCACAGCTGGGCCTTGACATTTGATCCTGTACTTCCCGCCAAAGAGGTTGCAGTGGCCTATCTCAGCGACTGTGGTTTTTCGATGTTCGAGCCTCATGACGCGGGAGTGGTGGCGCATGGAGCTACAGAAGAAGTGGATGTTGAACAGGCTGAGGCATGCCTGGAAGAGATCCGGGCTTTTGCCGATTTGACATGCGTTAAGAGGCTGGTCGAGCAGGAAAACTGGAATGCCCAATGGGAATCTTCTTATCCACGGGTAGAAGTTTTTTCGGATTCGGGTGAGTTGACCTGTACCATCCGGGCGCCTTTTCACGACGCTCCGGCCAAAGGGATGGATGTGGTGGTTGCACCCCAGATGAGTTTTGGCACTGGCCACCATGCCACTACGCATTTGATGACGGAGGCCGTTCTCGGGGAGACACTTGAAGGGGCGAGAGTGTTGGACATGGGATGTGGAACGGGGGTGCTGGCGTTGGTGGCTGCGCTTCGAGGAGCGAATCAAGTCCACGGCATCGACATTGAAGCAGACGCCGTTCAAAACGCCAAAGACAATGTCGGGCTCAATCCTGAAATCGTCAAACATGGGCCCAATCGCATGCATTTTGAAGCTGGTGACGGAAGGTTGCTTGACCAGATGGAGGCGGGCCAATGGGACATGGTGCTTGCCAACATTCACAAGAATGTGCTCACAGACGACATGTCGCGTTACGCTGCACTGATGAAGTCAGGTGGACGATTGTACCTGAGTGGTTTCTTTGAAGGCGATGCGCCAGCAATGAAGCGCGCAATTGAATCAAGTGGTCTTGAGGTCCTGAAGTTGGCGGTGAGGGACGGTTGGGCGTGCATGCATTGTGGGAAACCTTCGTAGAGGGGGTGCATCCAAAGGGAGAGGTAGATTTTACCTTCACACTATGCGTATGCACACAAGGTTTTGGCTTGCCTGTTCAATGTGGTTGGCCATGGGTGTGGTTTGGGGTCAAGACGTCCCTGAGCCTGAAGATTTGCCGACTTTTCTGAAGGAAATGGAGCGCAAGGCAGCAGCGGTGGAAACCAAAGAGGCCAAGTGGGTTCGCCGTGATTTTTCACCCTCTCTGAAAGCAGAAGGTGTGGGTCAAGAACGCCAGCAACAGGCAATGGCTTTTGTGCGTGCATTGGAAGCCAATCGGTGTACATTCAGTGAGGCGGTCTTGGGCTACATGCACGGTGCTCGGGTCTTGCTTCATCGACAAGATTGGTCAACCTGGGATGCTTGGCATGCTCAGCTGCAATACTTCTTGAACCACCCAAAGGAGCGCAAGGCCGCCCAAAAATTGTTGTCTGATTCCGAGGGATTGCATGCCCAGGGGTTGCTCTTTGCTTCAAATGCGAGCACTTGGTACTTGCGTGATGGAGCCATTGAGTTGAAAACTGGACAGGATGGGCGGCCAGAGATGCATTGCGCCTCAGGGGTATTGGTTTGTCTGTCCAAGGGGGACAGCATGCGGATTCATGAAGTCGCAGGGATCTTTGATCCAATGGACAACCGCTTCTTTGGCACCTCTGCCAAGGTAGACTGGGAACGAACCAACAACTCTGGAGATTTGGAGGCCGAACTCGGAAGCTTCGAGATCCGAATGAAAGGGAGTTCGTTCACCACGAACCAATCACGTTTGCGCAGCAAGTTGTTTGACCTTCCTCTGGAGGGGGAGTTGAGCATGAAGGTCCAGAAGGAAGACAAGTTGTCGCGTCGGACTTACCCTCGGTTTGAATCCAGAACTGGACGTGTCACCCTTGTGGATGTGTTTCCAGGCATTGATTACGATGGAGGGCTACAGGTTCGTGGTTCGAAGCTTTCCGGGACAGGGTCGGATGGCCAATGGGCTCGCTTGGATTTTCGCCATGCGGATTCGCTCTTCATTCGCTGCTGGTCTGACCAAGTCTTGTTCTCAGATCAATCGCTAGATGCCACGCATGCGAGGCTTGCCCTTTACCTTGGAGAAGACAGCATCGTGCACCCCGACATCAAGATCAAGTACCTCCACGACAAAGCATTGTTCCGTGCTACGAGACAGACAGAGGGTGTTGGACAGCAGCCTTTTGTCGATTCTTATCATGCTGTGGAAATGGAGGTGGAGGCGATGGAATGGACACTGGGCGCCCCATTGGTGGAATTTCGACGTTTGACAAGTGACAGGCCAGAACCTGGAGCCTTCAGGAGTTTGGCTTGCTTCGAGCGCGACGTGTACGACGAGATGATGGGCATTGACCCCATTCATCCCTTGGCTGAATTGGCCAGGTACATGGCCCAAAGGGGGGTAGATTCCTTTTACTCAGAGGAGTATGCGGATTTTCTTGGTTTGCAGGAAGAGCAAGCCCGGATGCTGTTGATTGGATTGACCAACGCGGGCTACGTCGATTTGGACTTGGCCACGCGCTATTGTCAGGTGAAGCCCAGAGCACAAAGGCACATCAAATGCAGAAAAGGAGTGATTGACCATGACGTTTTGGCCTTCTACTCGCGTCCGGCGGATGTGGTGAATGCGACATTGAGTCTCAACAACAGGCGGCTGGCGTTGCATGGCATTGGGCGGTTTGGTGTCAGCGAAGCACAAGACGTCAAAATCATTCCTCGCAGCGGTGAGTTGGCTTTGGGAAAGAACAGAGACTTCGAGTTCGATGGGATTGTGCAGGCGGGAAAGTTTGAGTTGTCCGGTAAGGACTTTGCTTTCAATTACAACGAATTCAAGCTCGAGGTGAAGCAAGCTGAATCCTTGCGGATTCAGGCAGAAGTCGATGGGAAGTACGACCGTTACGGTGCGCCTTTGCTGCGCTGGGTGGAGAGCACCATTGAGGAGATCACAGGCACCTTGGCCATCGACCATCCCAACAACAAGTCGGGTTGGCGCAGCGACCGCCATACCCAGTATCCGATCCTAACGAGCCGCGAAGTATCCCATGTGTACTACGATGCGCGACGAATCAGAGGAGGAGCGTACCACCGGGATCGTTTCAATTACGCTGTCGACCCTTTTGTCATCGACAGCCTAGACAATTTCCAGAAAAAAGATTTGATGTTCAAGGGTGAGCTCCTGGCGGGTGGCATCGTTCCTGACATTCTGGAGCCTCTTCGGTTGATGGAGGATTACAGCCTTGGGTTCACCAAGTCCACCCCCGCGAGTGGGTTCCCACTTTACGGTGACCTGGCCAAGGTGCAAGGAGATTTGACGCTCAACCTAGGTGGTTTGCACGGTCCAGGCACGATCGACTTTCTTTCGTCGTACATCGAGGGGGACGACCATGTTCTGCTTCCAGACTCCACTTTTGGCCGCTCCACGCTCTACAAGAACACAGCTGTTGCAGGCCGCGTTCCTCCAGTGGATGCCAACGTTGTGGATTTTGGACTTCATCCTTCCTACAAACAGCTGGATGTCCGCTCAACCCCCATGGATTCGCTTCAGTTCTTTGGGGAGGATGTTCGCTTGGTAGGGGGCATGCATTTGCGGGGCCAGCGCATGACAGGCGAAGGGGTGTTCCACTTTGAACGAGCGGAATTGGCCTCGCGCGATTTCCTCATGGAGGAACGCACCATCGATGCAGATGAAAGCGCATTCTTGCTTCAAGGCTCGGACCTCAATGAGGTCGCCTTCGGAACGGACAATGTGTCAGCGCATGTGGACTTTGATGCGCGAAAGGGTGATTTCAAGGCGCTCGAGGGTGCCACGCTCATCGATCTGCCCGCCATACGCTACCAATGCTTGATGGATGAATTTTCTTGGTTCATGGATGAAGAGCGATTGGACTTGAGGAACACTTTGATCGATCCAGAAGCCATGACTTTCCAAGAGTTGGCGGACAAGGACCAAAGCAATTTTTACTCACAACATGCCGATCAGGATGGTTTGCATTTTCTGAGTCCTGAAGCTTCCTACAAGGTGGATGCCGCATTCGTTACGTGCACAAGGGTCCAGTCGATTGCTGTGGCCGATGCAGAGATCAAGCCAGGGGATGGGGTGGTGGTGGTGCGTCGAGATGCCATCATGGACGAGATGTACAATGCGGAAGTGTTTGCCAACGATGTCACCCGCTACCACAGGCTTTTTGATGCGAAGATTCAAATCAATGGACGGTTGTCTTACGAAGGTGCCGCAAGCAAGACTTATTTGGATGCGCAGGGCATTGAGTGGCCGATTCGGTTCAACGACCTAAGTGTAGACACGGCCCGAAGGACCATAGGACATGGCATCATCCGAGGGGAAGAGGAGTTTTTTCTGAGCCCACACTTTGCTTTCAAGGGCAGGGTGCATTTGGAGGCAGGAAGGGAAGATTTGGCTTTTGAAGGCGGGGCTCAAATGCAATTTGAATGCGACGATTACGCCCAAGAATGGGTCGAATTTCAAGGGGTGATTGACCCCAAGGATGTCGCCTTGCCCATTGATTCGACAGTGACAGAACTAGGTAAGTCTCACCTTGGGGTGGGCTGGACCTACAACGATGGGGGCATTTCCTCGCTGTACCCAAGCTTTTTCACGGCCAAGCCGATTCGGTCAGACCGATCGTTTTTTGTGCCAAGAGGCAAATTGCGTTTTGACAAGCGCAAAGACCGCTATGTTCTGTGCAGCGACGAGAAGCTCAGGAACAAGGACGTACCGGGAAACCTTGCCGAATTGTCCAAAAACGGTTGTGAGTTGAACCAACAAGGTCGGGGGGCTTTTCCCATGGTTGATCGACACTTGTTGGACCAAGAGTTTATTGGGGATTTGTTTGTCAAATCTGGTCAGATGGGGATGCGGGGTGGCCTGGCAATGGACATGCCGTTTTCAGATGTCCTTTGGAAGCACCTCCAAATTCAATTGGATGTGTCCGACCACGCTTCTGCATTGGACTGGAATGCCACCAACTATCCGTACATGTTGAATGAGTGGGTGGGGATGGATGACGCTTCGGAATTTCTGGATGAGTTGGAGACATACGATGGGTACAAGAAATCGGTCCCCAAGGAAGTCCGTCATTCTTTGGTCTTGCACGGCATGGAATGGGTGTTTGACCCTTTTTTGAAGGAATGGGTCAGCGAAGGCGATTTGGCGATTGCCACCATGGGAGAACTCAATGTTTGGCGTTCAATGAGAGGCAAGGTGGTGATCGACCGCGACGACCAAACCATCGAGCTGTACATCCATTTGACGACCAAGCATTGGTATTACTTCAAATGGAATGCGAAGCAAGGTTATTTCCGAATGCAATCGCGAGAGCCTGAAGTGGAAGGAGAAGACTCCTTCGAATCTCTTTTTGCCGGCCTGAAGGACAGCGAGAAAAAAATCACAAAGGGCAAGGGTCAATTCGTGATGCAGTGGCTCAATCCCAACAGCCGAGACAGAGGCGATTTTGTAGATCAATTCCGGGAGTTTGATGAATGACAATCACCCCGGTGAGAATGGGAGTACCTTGGGATCTATGGAGCGACATGAGAGGTACCCCCATTTGTTTGAACCCCTTGACTTTGGATTCATGTCCTTGCCCAACAGGGTGCTTATGGGAAGTATGCACACCGGGTTGGAGGAGGAGAGAGGGGGGATGCAGCGCCTTGCTCGGTTTTATGCAGAGCGGGCAGCAGGTGAGGCTGGGCTGATCGTTACTGGAGGCATTGCGCCCAACCGCCAAGGAGTTGTGGCTTGGGGAGGTTCCCGCATGTCCACCTCAGCGCATGCCCGTTCACATCGTGTCATGACGGATGCCGTGCACAATGAAGGAGGGAGAATGGCCATGCAAATCTTGCATGCGGGTCGTTATGCGTACACGCCTTTCTGTGTCGCACCTACCTCATTGAAAGCCCCCATTGGGAGGTTCAAGCCTCGTGCCTTGAGCGCACGCGGCGTCGAACGAACCATAAAGGATTTTGTGCGTTCCGCTGTGCTCGCGAGAGAAGCAGGCTACGATGGGGTAGAAATCATGGGGTCAGAAGGCTACCTCATCAATCAATTTGTGGCCGCTGAAACAAACCACCGCCAGGATGCTTGGGGCGGTGATTTTGATCGGCGCTGTCGTTTTCCAGAGGAAATTCTGAAGCGTATTCGTGCGGCCGTGGGTCCAGATTTCCTCTTGATGTACCGATTGAGTATGCTCGACTTGGTGGCGGGAGGAAGCGATTGGAAAGAGGTGGAAGCCTTGGCCCAAACCGCGGTGGCTGCAGGCGCCAACATGCTTAACACAGGCATCGGTTGGCACGAAGCCCGAATTCCCACCATTGCCACCATGGTGCCTCGGGGTGGATTTCAATTTGTTACGGCCCGGCTGAAGGGCTCCGTAGGGGTTCCTTTGGTGACGACCAATCGATTCAATGATCCCAAAGATTGCGAAGAGGCCTTGGCCTCAGGGGCCGCAGATATGGTCAGCATGGCGAGGCCTTTCTTGGCTGACCCATTCCTTGTCCGCAAAGCGAGACTTTCCCGAGCAGAAGACATCAACACATGCATTGGTTGCAATCAAGCCTGTCTCGACCATGTTTTTGAGCAAAAGGTCGCTTCCTGTCTTGTCAATCCACGCGCCTGTCATGAGGATCATTTCCCAGCGCTGCAGCCCCCCGAATCCCGAGACGCGGGCACCTTCCGTACCGGTCGGTCTTCCAACGAGCAAGTGGGCAAGAACGTTGCAGTCATTGGCGGTGGGCCAGCTGGGATGAGTGCCGCCCTGGAAAGGGCCAGATTGGGGGCACAAGTTGTGCTGTTTGAAGCCCATCCCAAACTTGGGGGGCAGTTCCTTCTTGCCCAACGAATTCCGGGGAAGGAGGAGTTTGAAGAGACCATTCGGTATTTCTCCCAACAGCTGGACCATGCAGGAGTGGAACTTCGTCTGGGTCAATGGGCGACCACGGAGGATGTTGCACAATTTGATGAGGTGGTTTTGGCCACGGGAGTGAGGCCGCGGGCATTGAATCTTCCGGGTACAGACCGTCCCGAAGTTGTGAGCTATGTTCAGGTGTTGTCAGGAGAAGTGCAAGTAGGGGATCGGGTCGCGATTGTTGGCGCAGGCGGCATTGGATTTGATGTGTCGGACTTTCTGACCCATGACGCCGATGCGGATGGATTTATGGCCTCTTGGGGGGTGGACACGTCTTTGTCGAAGCGGGGTGGCTTGACTCTTCCCAAAAGAAAGCCGAGCCAAAGAAGTTTGACCATGTACCAGCGCAGCGACAAGAAAATGGGTGGTGGTTTGGGGAAGACCACCGGCTGGATTCACCGATTGACTCTCAAACAAAGAGGTGTTCGTCAAATTTCAGGGGCAGAATATCTTCGAATTGACGACGAGGGTTTTCACGTGCGCTTGCCTGACGGAAAGGTCCACACCCAACCAGTGGACCATGTGGTGGTCTGCGCAGGCCAGCAAAGTTTTGTCCCAAAAGGGCTGACCCATCCCAACATGAAAGTCATAGGAGGGGCCAGAGATGCCCGTGGATTGGATGCCAAGCGTGCCATCATGGAAGGCATGATTCAAAGCAGCACCTTGGCCTGACTAAGCCTCTGGACCTGGGCTTCAGCTCGACTCGTAGTCTCGGCCACACTGCCTCCTAAGGGCAAAGGTGCACCAATTCGCACACGGATATTTTGCCTCACTGGGCGAAGCGACCAACCACTGGCAGGAAGGATGGCGTGTGTGCCATCGATGTACATGGGAACAATGGGAGCGCCAGCTGCCGCGGCCAAGTGAAATGCCCCTTTCTTGAATGGCATCATGCGCCCATCTTTGGATCGAGTTCCCTCGGGGAAGACAAGTACACTGCGGCCTTTCGCCAAGGTCTGTGTCAAATGTGCAATGGCCATTTCAGAGGATGCTCTGTTGCCACGCTCGACAAAGACTGTTCCCGCTTTCTCATTGATTTTGCCCAAAAGGGGGACTTTGCGAATGCTGGCTTTGCTCAAAAAAACAATGGGCGTGGGGATGGCAGCAAAGGCGGCATTGATGTCCAACAAGCTGGTGTGGTTGCTGACGAGGACCAAACCTTGATGAGAAGAGGCCAGGTGCAATGTCTCAGGGTGCACTTCCACAGACCATTTCACTCCGACCACCCATCGGAGCATAGGTTCGCTCCACATTCTTCTGCCCACGTTCCACATGACCCAGTCACCATCTGCCAATCGAAGGCCCATCGCCAACAAACCGAACGCACTGCAGAAAGCTGTGTGGGCGATGGCAACAAGTGTTCTCAATGGGGCGAGCAACCAACGCACGTCTTTCACTTGGTCCAGCGGTGTGGAGGCAACTCTTTCCATTGACCTGGGGTCAAATCCCCCAGGGCCCATGGACCCATGGCCACCCGAATGAGGCGGAGCGTGGGAAGCCCCACTGCAGCAGTCATTTTCCTGACTTGTCGGTTCTTCCCTTCGGTCAATGTGATTTCAAGCCAGGCATCGGGTACCGATTTGCGCTCGCGGATGGGAGGGGTGCGGGGCGGCCACTCAGGGTCAATCAATTGTGCCTCAGAGCCACTTGTCACAAAGTTTTTGCCCTTGATGCGCAGAGTCATGGGACGGCGAAGTTCTTCGAGTTGAGTCTCTGTTGGGGTGCCTTCCACTTGAACATGGTACGTTCTTTTGTGGGCTTCATCAGGGTCGAGAAGCTGGGTCTTTAGCCTATTGTTGTTGGTGAAGAGCAGCAACCCTTCACTGTCGGCATCCAGCCTTCCGATGGAATAGACATCTTTGGCCCATGGCAAATCCATGGAAGACAAGCCCTTCTTGTGGCCTTCATCGGTGAATTGACTCAGCAGGCCAAACGGCTTGTAGAGCATGTAGGATTCGTAAAGCATCATGTGGCCCAAAGGTCGTCATCAGTCGACCCAATCCGCTACAAAAAGATTGGTGTTTCGGGTGCGTCCGTTGTTGCGGTTGGAACTGAACGCCAATTGGCTGCCATCCGGAGAGAACATGGGAAAGCTGTCAAACGCCTCGTCAAAGGTGATTTGCTTCAGGTGGCTGCCGTCCACGTCAACCATGTAAATGTTGAAGGGAAAGCGTCCTGTGGCATGATTGGAGGAGAACAAGATGCGCTTGCCATCGGGGTGAAAAAATGGCGCCCAGTTGGCTCCACCAAGGTCTGTGACTTGCCGCATCTCGCTGCCATCTGTTTTGGCCACAAACAATTCCATGGCTGTGGGCTCAACAAGTCCCTCGGCCAACAGCCCATTGTACTTTTCAATGTCCTCTGGAGTGGAGGGGCGCGAAGCTCGCCAAACCAACCATTCGCCGTCAGGGGAGAAAAAGGCACCGCCATCGTACCCCAAGGCATCAGTGACACGTCTGACTTCAGAACCATCCAAGTTGCACGTGTAGAGGTCCAAGTCGCCATCTCTGGTGCTGGTGAACACCATTTTGTCCCCGCGGGGACTGACAGTGGCCTCGGCATCGTATGCGTCACTTACCGCAATGGCGTTCATTTCTCCGGTGGACAGGTTCTGGATGTACATGTCGTAGGTGTCGTAAATGGGCCAAACGTACCTTCCTTCTGGACCGCGCTCTGGAACTTCTGGACATGCTGTGTCGGCTGCGTGGGTGGAGGCGAACACCACTGTCGTATCTCCGGGTAGAAAGTAGGGGCAGGTGGTCCTTCCCAGTCCGTTGCTCACCGGGTAAGGTGCATGGCGGCCATCGGCACTTCCTTCTGGATCCAAGGGCATGATCCAAATGCGGTCACAAGGGATCCCTGCGGCAGGCTGGGTGGTTTGATAGACCAATTGATCACCTTCAAATGCCCAATAGGCCTCCGCGTTGTCCCCGCCATAGGTAAGCTGACGCAAGTTGGTCAAATGCGTTTCGCCTTCGTAGCTCAATGAATCAGTGGCGGTGGTACTTCGAGGAGAAACTGTAAGATCCGCGTTCCCGCATTGGGTCAAGATCAAAGCACAGGCCAAGAGAGAAGCCAAAGGGACGAGACATGTCATTTTCATGCCACGAAAGTAACGGAGGTCATGTGGTTGGTTGTCGTATTTTTGCCAAACGGTTGACTCCGCCGCCTCACTTGTGGGGAGGAAAGTCCGGACAACACAGGGAACCACACTTTCCGAAAGGGAAGGCGCATTCAACGGAATGTGACAGAAAAGTGCCACAGAGATTCAAACCGCCGATGGCCTTCGGGTACAGGCAAGGCTGAAAAGGTGGGGTAAGAGCCCACCAGCGCATTGGGTGACCATGCGGCTTAGGTAAACCTTGTGGGTTGCAAGACCATGTAAACTGACGCTTGAGGGCTTCCCGCCTGAGTCAGAGGGTAGGTCGCATCAGATCAATGGCGGAGCCCTTCGGGGAACAGAATCCGGCTTACACCGTGTTTTTTGAGGGAGAATGCGGAAACGCGTTCTCCCTCTCCCGTTTCAAAGGTTTCTGACGGTGTTTAGCCCAAGAATGGGTAGCGGTAATCGGTCGGTGAGACCAGCGTCTCCTTGATTGTGCGTGGGCTCACCCAACGCAGCAAATTCAAAAAAGATCCAGCTTTGTCGTTCGTTCCCGAACCGCGGGCACCTCCAAAAGGCTGTTGGCCAACAACTGCACCTGTAGGTTTGTCGTTCAAGTAGAAGTTGCCAGCGGCATTCTCAAGCTTTTTGGACGCCAGGTCCAATGCGTAACGGTCGTGTGAAAAGATGGCACCTGTCAGGGCGTACTCCGATGTGCTGTCCACCAAATCCAAAAGAGTCTCGAATGCCGATTCGCCTTGGTCATCGTAGACGTAGACGGTCAACACAGGACCAAAAATCTCTTCCACCATGGATTTGAAATGTGGGTTGCTCGTTTCAATCACCGTGGCCTCCACGAAATACCCAACGCTGTCGTCGCATCCACCGCCTGAGATGATTTGCGCATCCTGTGCTTGACGGGCGTAGTCGATGTATCCCTTGATCTTGTCGAAAGATCTCCGATCAATGACCGCGTTGATGAAGTTGCCAAAGTCCTCCGGAGAACCCATCTGAAGAGTCGCCATCTCGTGGACCATCTCGTCCTTGATGGCTGGCCAAAGGGACTTGGGCATGTAGGCACGTGACGCTGCGCTGCACTTTTGGCCTTGGTACTCGAACGCACCACGAATCAAGCCTGTTGCCACGGCCTTCACATCGGCGCTCTTGTGGGCGACGACAAAGTCTTTCCCTCCAGTTTCCCCCACAATGCGAGGATAGCTGCGGTAGTTTTCGAGGTTCTCTCCGATGGTCTTCCACAGGTGTCGGAAGACGCCAGTCGACCCTGTGAAATGGAGGCCTGCCAAATCTCTGTTCTTGAAGACGACTTCTCCGGCAACGGGTCCTTCGCAAGTCACCATGTTGATGACCCCGTCAGGGAGCCCTGCGGCTTGAAAAATCTCCATGATCACTTGTGCACTGTA
Organism: uncultured Flavobacteriales bacterium; assembly: GCA_963933635.1. Classification (GTDB taxonomy): domain Bacteria; phylum Bacteroidota; class Bacteroidia; order Flavobacteriales_D; family Sanyastnellaceae; genus UBA11663. Next base: position 76,195 of record CAWVVM010000001.1, on the reverse strand, counting down.
GACTTGGGTATCAGAAGGCTTCCAAACCACGACGTTCCCCATCAGTGCGGCCACTGCTGGAAGGTTGCCGGCAATGGCGGTGAAGTTGAAGGGGGTAATGGCAAATACAAAACCTTCCAGCGCCCTGTATTCAAGACGGTTCCAAAGGCCATCTGAACTTTCTGGTTGCTGCGCATGGATCTCCTGCGCGTAGTAGGCATTGAAGCGTAGGAAATCGGCAAATTCACATGACGCATCGATTTCTGCTTGGAAACAATTCTTTCCTTGCGAAAGCATGGTCGATGCATTGATTTTGGCGCGGTAAGGGCCCGCCACCAAATCGGCCGCCTTCAGGAAGATGGCAGCCCGATGTTCCCAACCCAAGGAAGACCAAGCTGGCCGTGCTTCAAGCGCAGCATCGATGGCCTGTTGGACGTGTTCTTTGTTGCCATAGCTGAAATGGCCCAGCACCTTGCCGTGCTCATGGGGAGGAGTCATGGCCTGTTTGTTCGGCGTCGTGATTCGCTGGGAGCCGATGTACATGGGGACCTCAATTGGGTCCTGGTCGTACATGGCTTTGTAGGTGGCTTGAAGCGCCTCGCGCTCCGAAGAACCAGGAGCATAGCTCAGGACTGGTTCATTGATGGGATAGGGTACGTTGAAAGTTCCGTGGGCCATTGTGAATGATTTGAACTTCAAAACTACGGCCTTTGCGCCCGCCCGTCTTTCCTTCGCTTGCAAGAATTCTTTCATGAAACACCTTTCTTTTGCCGTTCCCACGGGCGCATGGATGTTGTCCTTTTTGCTATGCGCAGGAATGGCCTCGGGGCAGGCGACGCTGACCCAAGAGGAATTGCGAGAGAATGCCTTGAATGCTTTCAACCAAGAGGATTGGGCAGTGGCCCACCAGCGGTTGTCCGAGTTGCTAAGCGTCAATGGAACCGACACGGAATTGCAAATGCGCTATGCAGTGACTCTTTTGCACGATGGTCAAATGCGCCCAGAAGGGATTCAGCGCCTGGCGTCTTTGTGGGAAGAATTGGAGGGCAGCCCATCTCCAGAATTGGCGTTTTGGTGGGGCAAGGCTTGGATGCTACAAGGCGACGGTCTTGAAGCCCAAAGGTGGCTCAAAGTTGCATTGGCCGGTGCTCCAAAGAAGGCAAGTTGGAAGGACGAGGCGAATGTCGCCCTTGCCCAATCAGAAAGACTGCCAGAGGGGTTCGATTGGCGGCAAGACTTGGTCAAGCTCGATGGCTTTGAGTTGCCTCAGAGATCATTCCACCGATACATATCATGGAGCCGTGAAGCGACAAGATTGATGACCACCCCAGAGGAGTTGAAATCCAAAGTAGATTCGAAATTGGGTTTGTACGCGCCCATTGCCTTCTCAAGACCCGATGGAGTGCTTTATCACCACAGCATCTCTGGCAAGGGAGAGATGGGCTCCGATGTGTTTGTTGCGGAATTGTCCGAAGGGGGATTTGTCCACCACCAGCCATTGCCTGTACCTGTGAACTCAGCCTTTGAAGAAAAGAATCCAGTGTGGGATGCAAGCCGCCAGACCTTGTTCTTTTCGTCCAACCGACCAGGCACCATGGGTGGCTTCGATTTGTTTCAAACCCAATGGGATGGATCAATGTGGTCCAATCCAGTACCTCTAGGTCCGCTCTTCAATTCAGTGCACGATGACCTGGCCATTTATCCCGCTTCCGAGGCCTATTCAGGTTGGCTTGTGACCAACAGGGAAGGCGTCTTCGGGGCCCCTGAGGTGTGGGAGTTTGAGCTGGATGGCCCTCCACAACGTCCAGTCGTGTTGACCACGCAGTGGGAAGTTGACGGACAGGTGGTCCCAGGGACCTTGGAGGTCTTTGATGCCGAGACGACCCAGCCATTGGCCAGTGTGGAAGTCACACAAGCAAAGGGTGAATGGGATTTGGCCTTGGCTTCAGGACAAACCATTCGTTACCTGTTCACGGGAGAGGATGGTATGCAGGTCGAAGGCACCTACGCCCTGCCCCAATCGGAAAATGCAGGTGTCGTGCGCCAACGCATGACCATGAGCCATTCCGGCGAGGCCACCACATTGAAGGCTTCTCCTCTGGCACAAGAAGTAGAGGAACAACCAGGATTGCAATGGGGATGGAATTTGGCCACAGCTGAACCCGCAAAACCCGTGTGGAGGTTGTGGGTGCCAGCTGATGAGCCTGAAATTTTGACATCTTTGCCCCCTGCAAAGGAGAGGGGTTTGGTTCAGTTTCAGTCGTATCCGTGGTGGACTGAAACCCAAAACGAGGAACGTGCCATTGCAGCATCGTTGTTGAGCGCCTACACACCGAATTGGTCCATGGCCCCCGAGGCTCCAAACGACTTTGGATCACCTTCCTCGTGGCGAATGGCCAGACGGAACCAGGCCAAAGATGTAGAAGACGCTGCAGTTGATGCACTGCTCTCTCTCGCGGCGGCTGAAGTGCTTGGAAAGGAATCTGCTTGGGAGGAAGCTTTGAACGCGGCCATTGACCGGTCTGCCAAAGCTTGGCCCACTGGCACCTTGGACTTGGAGGTTGTGGCCCGAAAGGCGCAAAGACTTTGGGCGATCAAAGGCGATTTGTACGACCTCGACTTGTTGCCAGAGGTTAAGGACAAGAAGGGTTTGTTGGGCGACGGGGGTTGGGTGGAAGAACCCTGGAATTCTGGCAAGGTGGCCGCCTTGGGGAGACTTCATCAAGCGCTTTCGTACGACAAGGAGGGGATGGACTTGGTGTGGGCCATTTCACAGCAACAAGATGCGGATGAGGTGTTTTGGGAGCCCTGGACCCATTCGGAGGCTTGGGACTTGGGCAAGGCTGAGTTGGAATTGCAGGCCTTGGTGGATTTGACGTTGCCCATTGTGGATGGGACATCCACGCAAGGCCATGGCTTGAGTGATGAGGAAGAGCGCCAGTGCGAAGACCTTGAAGCCGCCTTGGAACAATCCTTGGCTTCTTACCGCGACCATTTGACGGTCTTGGACGCGATGGAATGGCCGGGGTGCATGGACCCCGCAGGACATGCTCAAGTATTGGGCATGTGGCGCGCATTGGCCATCCAATGCTCATCCGTTTTGGAGCAAGTCCAGGACAAGGTGAATAAGTCTTCAGCTGGAGCGGGATCTGGGGTTTCGTCCAACACTTTCGCGGAGACTTTGGACGCCGATCGAAGAGATATGAATGTCGACGGATCAGTTGATGAAGGGAATGCGTTGGACCATTCGGCTGCCATGGGGCAATTGGTCCAGAACAACTGGGCAGAGTTTTGGGAGAGCCAAACCCATCAGATGAAGCCCACTCTTCCTTGGGAAAGTGCCTGGTTGAAATGGCTCAAATTTCACTCGAGCCAAACCAGCGACTTGTCAGAATTGGCGAAACGAATTCAAGTCTATCCTAGGGCGGTGGCTTTGGGGTCGTCGTCAATTGTCGCAGAGGGTGAAGATGGTGCAGCGCAGGAAACATCGAATCGGCCCGATTGGTTGACTGAAGTCCAAAACGCTTTGGAATTGGAATGGCAGGGCCCGCAAACGCCAGGTTTGGAGGCGATGGAGCTTTTGCGGGCTTCATGGTTGCTGTCGCATTGGGAAAGTGACCCCAACAACAAGCAGAAATCACCGGATGAAGCGGCGGCCTTGCAAGAGGAATGGCCCGTGTCAATGGTGTCTCTGCTCGATCGCGCACGTGTTGAATGGGCACAGTCATTGACAAGAAAAGCGCAGGACCAACGGCCTGACTCGACGTCATCCCTCGACGTATTGTTGGAGCCTGCAGAGGCCGAGGCGAAGACCCAAGGCGATTCGCTGCCTGGAATCCAGTCAGAACGTCCAAAGGCCCGGACGGGAGACATGGGTCTGCAGCTTGGCTGGTTTCGAAGTGCGCCAGATGTTCGCCTACTTCCCTTGGGAACCTTCTTGCACTCAGAAGTTGGCAAGTCAGGGTTGCAACGTTGGGTGCTTGTGATTCCCCGTGCGGAAGGAAGGGGGGGGCAAGCTCTAGAGGAACTTGTTTCATGGGCCGTGGCCCAAGGCATCCGAGATGCATATCAAGTAGAACTGGGTGCCCAAGGATGGACCCGGAACAAGCCAACCGTTTCTTCAGTCCAAGAGCAATCGGCTGCGCAGGACCGTAACGGTATGGGCGAATCTGAGCCCACGCCTGTTCCAAGGCAGCCTTCCACGCAGGGAGATGGCTCGGCAGAGTGGCTTCATGGGGCACCCGTCGAGCTGGGGAATCTTGCTGGGACCTGGTATGCCGTCCAAGTTGGGGCATTCCGAGGCTTGCCTACGTCAGACTGGGTGGATATGGCCGGGGAGCAGTTGGTCTTCGAGAAATTCGAAGATGGCCTTGCCAGGTGGTACGCTGGTGTTCGTGCCTCGCGCGTCAAGGCTTCAGATCGACTTGCGGAACTGAAGCAACTCGCACCTTTTCAAGATGCTTTTTTGGTGCAATTGAGTGGCGGGGAAAGGGTGGTTTTGGGGCCCGATGAACCTTTTGTGGAGGAGTCGAAGTTGAACGTCAACGGGTTCGCCCCAGCCCAAACAGCGGAGACGAAGCAGGAAGAAGTGGTCAACACCCAAACAGAGGAACCGCCAAAACCAAGTCGAGCTGAGGCGGTTGCTTTCCCCCAAGAGTCACCTACCCAGCAACAGACCAGCGCCTTGACATGGCACATTGACATTGCCCGCTACTTTGGAAGGGTTCCCTCAGCAGAAGTGGCTGTTTTGCTGCTGAGGTCCAGAGACTGGGGCGTTCGGTCGGTGGAGGTGATGGGTCAAACCACTTATTTCTCACGCTCTTTTGAGGACTTGGCCGAGGCTAGGGCCATCCTTGAAGAAACCTTCAGGGAAGGCTTTGTGGACGCTGTCTTGGTGGAGAACCCTTGACCTGGGCTACCTTCGTGGCATGAGGAATCGATGTGTTTTGCTCTTCGGATTGTGGTGTGGTATGACGATTTGGGCGGGCTCACTGTGCGCTCAAACCCCGCTCTTGAACGAATTGATGGCCTCCAATGATCTGGGCCCTTTTTTTGACGATTTTTTCGAGTCAGACGATTGGGTGGAGATTTACAATCCTGGGGGGCTCTTGGACTTGGCGGGTTACCACCTTTCAGACGACCCGGATGTCCTTGACAAGTATACGATTCCAGCTTCCGATCCCGGGAGTACGTTCATGACGCCCAACGACCATTTGGTGGTTTGGTTGGACAAGGACAGTGTTCAAGGTGTGCTCCATGCCAATTTCAAACTGAGTGCCGAAAATGAGGGCGTTTGGTTGACTGCTCCTGATGGGTTCACCGTTTTGGACTCTGTGGTTTACCCTCCCCAGCAGACCGACATTAGTTTTGGACGGGTGTGCGACGGTTGCGACGATTGGATGTACTTCAACGTTCCTACACCTGAAGATGAAAACCTTGACCAGCCATTGCCAACGCCTGTTTTGTACCTCAATGAAGTGTTGTTGGACAACAGTGTCATTCTTGTGGATGAGTTTGCTGAAACCGACCCTTGGGTCGAGATCTACAACCCCAATTCGTTTCAAGTCCATCTCGGTGGTTACTCGCTGCAAACAAGCGCTGGAAGCTCGTATGTCATTCCTTCTGATGTCCCGGTAGAAACCACGGTGGAGTCGCAGGGATTTTTGTTGCTTTGGCTTGATGGACAGCCTGAGCAGGGAGGGCATCACATGGGTTGGCTTGCTGAAGAAGTCAACCAAACCATTGTTTTGAAGGGGATGGATGGCGTAGAATCCGACAGCTATGAGGCGCAGACGAGCTTTGCCAATATCAGTTGGGGAAGGGCCACAGATGGTGGACCCAATTCAGTCTTTTTTGACGTTCCAACGCCTCGCGTGACCAATTCTTTGTTTGTGGTCCCACCTGCTGATTTGGTGATCAACGAATTCCTTAGCTACAACCTCGATGGGTGGTCTGACCTTCAAAACGAGAAGGAAGATTGGGTGGAAATTCACAACCGTTCCAATGCCTCCGTCGACCTGGCTGGGTACCACTTGTCAGACCGATTGAACAACCCAACCAAATGGCAGGTACCTCTAAATGCAGGCGACAGCACGGTGGTTCCTGCGGGGGGGTATGTCTTGCTTTACGCAGATGAGGACGGTGACGACGGCTGGAACCACATGAACTTCAAGCTCAACAACAACGGAGAGGTTCTGGTCTTAAGATCTCCAGACGGATTTTCCTTGGCGGACAGCGTACACTTTGGGGCAAGCCAGCCCGATCAGTCTCTTGCTCGACTGCCCAACGGCACAGGACCATTCGAGCCCACCTACGACGTCACCCCTGAGGAATGCAACGACTGCAGCGATGACGTTCTTGATGGCATCTTGGGGGAGGCTTTGCCATGGGTTTTTGGTCCCAATCCGGCTGGTGTTGGTCAAACGATTACAGTCCAAAAGGATTGCACCGTCTATGCTGCTTCAGGTCAAATCCTCGGGGAATGGAAACAGGGAAGGCATGAGGTGGAGGAGGGGTGGTCGGGCTTTGTCCTTTTCGTCAACCGTGCTGGAGAGGTGGAGCGGTGGATGGTGAACCTTGGCTTCTGACGAAGGGCTGCCCCTGTGATGGCTTGGATGCCGAGCATTCATCACTTACTTTTGCGCTCCATTTTACTTTGACAGGGCAAAGCAAGTACCACTCCGCGTCGCTCCCTGTGGCGAAGCACAACACCCCGGTGACGAATGAACGACGCCACCCCAACGCCTGAAGACGCCAACTTGGAGAACCAAGAGGCCAAGGCACCAGAGGCTGCAAAAGCGCCTCAATCCAAAGAATCAAGCCCAGAAGCTCCAGCAGCAGAGGAAGCTCCAGCAGCAGAGGAAGCTCCAGCAGCAGAGGAAGCTCCAGCAGCAGAGGCCGCTCCAGCGGCAGAGGCCGCTCCAGAACCAACCCCTACAGAACCTCGTGAATTGGCATTGCCAACAGGAGATTTTGATTGGGATTCTTTTGAAAGCGAGCAAGACGAGTATTCTTCTGAAGAGCGCCAGCGTTTGGAGAGCTTGTACGAAGAGAGCTTGACCCTTATCACCGAGAAAGAGGTGGTAGAAGGAACCATCATTGCCATCGGCAAAAAAGAAGTTGTCGTCAACATTGGGTACAAATCGGAAGGCGTCATTGGCGCTTCTGAATTCCGCTACAACCCGGAGTTGAAGATCGGCGACAAGGTTCCTGTGTTCATCGAGAAGCAAGAGGATTCCAATGGTCAACTCGTGGTGAGTCACAAGACAGCCCGGATCTATGACGCGTGGGACAAGGTGAACAAAGCGAAGGAGGAAGACATGATCATCCAGGGCTCTGTCAAATGCCGTACCAAGGGTGGACTCATCGTGGACGTATTTGGATTGGAGGCCTTCCTGCCTGGCTCTCAAGTAGACGTCAAGCCCATCCGCGATTTCGACGAATACGTCGGAAAGCAGATGGAGTTCAAGGTTGTCAAAATCAACCAGGAGTACAAGAATGTTGTCGTGTCGCACAAGGCATTGATTGAGGCAGAGCTCGAAGAGCAAAAGCGCTTGATCATTCAAGGCCTCGAAGTCGGTCAGGTTTTGGAGGGCACGGTCAAGAACATCACTTCATATGGTGTTTTCGTCGACCTCGGAGGTGTCGATGGGTTGGTGCACATCACTGACATGAGCTACGGCCGTGTAGGCCATCCTGAAGAGATGGTGGAAGTGGACCAAAAGATCAATGTTGTCATTTTGAACTTTGACGACGACAAGAAGCGCATCGCTTTGGGCATGAAGCAGCTGACTCCTCATCCATGGGATGCCCTGTCAGAGGACTTCATCGAAGGAGCCAAGGTCAAAGGACGCGTTGTGGTCATGGCCGATTACGGCGCATTCGTGGAGATTGCTCCAGGTGTCGAAGGCTTGTTGCACGTCAGCGAAATTTCCTGGTCTCAGCACTTGCGCAGCGCCCAAGATTTCCTCAACGTCAACGATGAAATTGAATGCGTTGTACTTGGCATCGACCGGGAGGATCGGAAAATGTCGCTTGGGCTCAAGCAACTTTCCAAAGATCCATGGGAGGACATCGAAGCGCGTTACCCTGTGGAATCCAAGCAAAAAGGCAAGGTCCGCAACTTCACCAACTTCGGCTTGTTCGTTGAGTTGGAGGAAGGCATTGACGGCCTCGTCCACATCTCCGATCTTAGCTGGTCGAAGAAAATCAAGCACCCATCTGAATTTTGCAATGTCGGAGACGAGATTGAAGTGGTGGTGCTCGAGTTGGACAAGGAGAACCGCCGCATGAGCCTCGGCCACAAGCAAATCGAAGAGAACCCATGGGAGGTCTTTGAAAGCGTCTTCGCTGTGGGCAGCAAGCACCAAGCCACTGTGTTGAAAGTGGAAGGAGGCCACGCAACCATTGCATTGCCATACGGATTGGAAGGAACTTGCCACAGCAAGCACCTGAACAAACAAGATGGTGGGGCTTTGGGAGCAGACGACCAAGCTGAATTTGTGGTGTTGGAGTTCAACCGGAATGCCAAGCGTATCACGGTGAGCCATTTGCGCACTTACGAAGAAGGACCGGCCAAGTCCGACTTGCCCAAGAAGCCACGCTCCTCCGGAGGTAGCGGCGGTGGTGGGGGCTCCACGCGCATGATGGACGAGGTAAACTCAAGCGTCGAGAAGAGCACGTTTGGTGATTTGAGCGTGCTGACTGCCCTCAAAGAGCAGATGAACGACGGGCCTGAAGCGCCAGCCGAAGCGAAAGAAGAAAAGAAAGCTGCTCCTAAGAAGAAAGCTGCGCCTAAAAAGAAGGCTCCAGCCAAAAAGAAGGAAGAAGCTCCAGCAGAAGAGGCTGAGGCTCCTGAAGCCGAAGCAGACGATGCAGATGCCAAGACGGACGACGCATCTGACGAAGACAAGGAGTGATGCTTTTTTAGAATCTCAAGAAGAAAGGAGGCCCTGTGGGCCTCCTTTTTTTTGCTCGTATCTTTGACCTTTGAAATGCAGAACCAAGTTCTGATCCCCCCGTCGCAATTTGCGCTGATCCTCGATCGACTGGCCCACCAGTTGATTGAGCACCATGATTTTTCTGAGACTGACCTGGTGGGTTTGCAGCCAAGGGGTTCCCGCTTGGCAGAAAGGCTTACAGCGAGGCTCAAGGAGCTTTTGCCGGAAGCAGATGTCCGTTGCGGAAAGCTGGATGCCACATTTTTTCGGGACGACTTCAGGACCCATGCAAAGCCCCTGAGCCCCAATGTCAATGACATGGAGTTTGATGTGGAGGGCCGCCACGTTGTGCTTGTGGATGACGTGCTGTTCACAGGAAGAACCATTCGGGCAGGGCTAGACGCATTGCTCGCCCATGGTCGGCCGAATTCAGTAGCCCTTGCTGTCTTGATTGACCGCCGGTTTTCCCGGGAGCTTCCGATTGAACCCAATTACATCGGGAAGCACATCGACAGCATCGGTGCCCAACACGTGAAAGTGGAATGGGCTGAGGAACACGGTATGGATCAAGTCATCCTTTTGAATGAGAAGCCGCAATGAGTGAAAATCAGATCTTGTCCAGTCCTCATCTCCTGGGCATTCGAGGGTTGTCAAGAGAAGACATTGATTTGATCCACGCCACCGCCAAGGAATTCAAAGACGTGCTGAACCGTCCCATCAAAAAAGTCCCTTCGTTGAGGGATTTTACGGTGGCCAATTTGTTCTTTGAGAATTCCACCCGCACACGACTCTCGTTTGAACTTGCAGAGAAAAGGTTGTCCGCAGATGTGGTGAATTTCTCCGCTGCGGGTTCAAGTGTGAAAAAGGGGGAGACCTTGGTGGACACGGTGAACAACATCTTGGCGATGAAGGTCGATATGGTGGTGATGCGCCATCCTCATCCAGGGGCCCATCAGTTCTTGGCTTCCAAAATCGAGGTCCCCATTGTGAATGCGGGGGACGGCACCCATGAGCATCCGACACAAGCTTTGCTGGACACCTTTAGCCTTCGGGAAAGCCTGGGCCAAGACCTCACCGGCAAAAACATTGCCATTGTTGGAGACATTCAACACTCAAGGGTTGCCCTCTCCAACCTTTTGGCACTGCAACGCTTGGGCGCCAATGTGCGCGTTTGTGGACCCGAAACTTTGGTGCCTCGACATTTGAGGGAACTCGGAGTGGAGGTGAGCCATGATTTGGACGACACTGTGCGATGGGCAGACGCTTTGAACATGCTACGCATTCAAATGGAGCGCCAAGGACCCGATGACGCCGTTCGGTTCTTTCCCTCCTTGCGCGAATACACCATGAGATTTGGTTTGACCATGGAACGGTTGGAGCAGTCGAAACGCGCTTTGACCATCATGCACCCGGGCCCCATCAATCGAGGAGTGGAGATCACGAGCGAAGTCGCCGACAGTGAACATGCCATCATCTTGGACCAAGTGGAAAATGGTGTGGCGGTTCGCATGGCTGTCTTGTATTTGCTCGCCCAGAGAAGGGGGTGAGCGAACCTCGCCCTGACAACCTATATTTGACCCAACGATTCACCATGAAGTTTACCATTGAACACCGCGACAACGTCGCCATTGTCACGAGCACCGTTGAAAAACTCGATGCTTTGCACGCCCCTGACTTGAAAGCCGAATTGGTTTCGCTAGGGAAATCTGGCCACCTCAATTTGGTCCTTGATCTCACCGAATCGCGCTATTGCGATTCCAGCGGATTGAGTGCTGTGTTGGTAGGCAATAGACTTTGCCGGGACGAAAATGGCACCTTTGTTTTGTGCGGTCTTCAGCCAACGGTGGAGAAACTCGTCCAAATTTCCCAATTGGACAGGGTCCTCAACATTGTGCCAACAGTGAATGAGGCGGTGGACTTTGTGTACATGGAGGCCACTGAAAAAGAGGTAGGCCCCAAGGACGACTCTTCTGACAGTTGATTTAAAAACCAAGCATGATGAACCATTTTGCAGCTTTCCGCACAGCATGTGCTTTGTTTTTTGTTTTGATTACGCCACTGATGCATGCGCAGTGCGTAGGCGACTTTGACTTTGGAGAGCTGGAATTTGGCGTGTCGCCAGATCCGGTATTGGGGGAGTCCTTCTCGGATGGCATGTTGGGTGAACAGTACATGGATGTGTTGCACATCTTGATCCCGGCCACTGCGGCGGGAATCGACGAGACATACCCACCCACATTGCCGGTGGACAGCGTCATTGTTGCGGATGACGTGGTCAATGGCGAAAATGACTATTCAGGTGTGGTGTTCGTGGACATCGATACGGAGGAAGCTTTCTTTGCCAGTGAAATTGGGTTGTCTTTGGTATACAACAACAACGGAGATAGCCCCAATGCTGCGACTTTCCTTGGCGCAAATCAATATTGTGCTGTGATCCAAGGGGTGCCATCGCGTGCGGGACAATACCGTATTGACATCGACATCATTGCTTGGGCGACCATTTTCACACCTTTCAACGTTCCTTACACCTTCGAGGATTTTACTCTAAGGGTCAACTGTCCCGTCCTCGAAGGCGTGGAAGTACAGAACACAAATAGCATTGAAGGCACACAAGGTCAGTTGACAGCCAATCTCCTGGAAGGCGTCGTGGCCACTGAAATTGCTTGGTTCAATTCAGGAGGCAGCCAGATTGGTGTGGGGGATTCTGTGCTTGTGGACAACCCCGGAACCTTCAGTGTCCAAATCACCACTGAAGATTGTGTCAGCTTGTTCAGCGACTTCATCGTGATTGATGAAGGCGTTGACTGCGGCATGGAAGTTTCTGTTGAACTCGTGGGCACAGACCCTGATTTAAGCAACGGCTCCGCCACACTTTTGGTGGTCGGTGCTTCTGGCGAATGGACGGCCAACTGGTATGGGGGAACAGGCTTGTTGATTGGCACTGGAGCCAGCATCGATGGTTTGGACGAGGGCCTTTACAGCGTGGTGGTGGTCGACGAGATTGGTTGTGCTGTGGAGGTGACCGAATTGAATGTGGTCACTGGTTTGGACGAAAACGGTTGGCTTGACATCTCTGTCTTCCCCAATCCTGTCCAAAACCAATTGAATCTTGCTGGAGATGTTCCGGCGGGGAGCTCATGGACGCTGTGGTCGCTGAGTGGCCAAATCGTGGCCCAAGGGGCATGGCTTCAAAGCTCTGTGGATGTTTCACAAATCGCCAAAGGCATGTATGTCTTCGATGTGGCCACCCCTGAGGCGCACAGCCTTCACAGGGTGGTGCTGTCGCATTGACGGAACGTTCTATAGGGTCATGAATTTCGATGTGGTGTTTCTCGGGACTGGAGCTGCTGTTCCAGTTCCCTCGAGGGGGACCACATCACAGTTTTTGGACATTCATGGACACACCTATTTGATTGATGCCGGCGAAGGCGTCCAACTCTCCCTTCGAAGGAACAAATGCAAATTTCAAAAGCTGAAAGGGATTTTCGTCAGCCACATGCACGGAGATCATGTGCTTGGGTTGCCTGGACTGTTGAGCACCATGTCCCTTTTGGGACGAAAAGAACCTTTGACCATCTATGGACCTGCGGACTTGAAGGAATGGATGGAACAAACGTGGCGTGCGATTCAAGCCCATTTGTCCTTTGAGCTGACGTGGTTGTCCTGGGACGCAAAAGTCCCTCAAGATCTTTGGGTGGAAGAGAGGTACCGATTGATCAGCTTTCCAGTCAAACATCGCATTCCCACCTGTGGGTTGAGGGTAGAGGAGCGTTCATTGCCGTGGGGGTTGGACGGGATCAAAGCGGGAGTGGCCCAATTGCCTTACCATGTGCGTCAAGCACTCAAACGCGGGGAAGAGGTAGAGTGGGAGAACAAGGTTCTGCAACCAGGCGATTGGTGCACGCCGCCCCGCAAAGCGAGGGCCTACGTATTTTCTGCCGACACCCGTCCTTGCCAATCTCTTCAAGAAATGGCCAAAGGCGCCGACGTATTGTACCACGACTCTACCTTTGCCAACCTTGACGAAGAACGCGCAAAGTCGACCTACCACAGCACTGCAAGCCAGGCCGGGAGACTCGCATATCAAGCAGGTGTAGGACATTTGGTCTTGGGACATATCAGCACGCGTTACAGGGATATGGATCTCTTGCTTGAGGAGGCAAAGGCCTTTCATCCGCATGTCACGGTTGCGAAAGATGACATGCGTATGACCATTGAGGGAGGGGGATTGAACGAACGGGTGTAGCTTTGTCTAGAATCGTTCTAAGAGATGAGCACCCCCCTACGTTCAACCACAGTGGCCATTGCCGACAGCAGTGCTTTGTTTCGTTTGGGTGTTAGGAACATGGCCCGACAGGTAAAGGGCATTGAGATTTTGGGAGAAGCAAGCAATGCCAAGGATTTGGTGGGCATGGTGCAAAGCTTTGCTCCGCAAGTGGTCATTCTTGATTTCTTGTCCGACGGGTTCGACATCGATGCGGTGCGGAAGGTGAAAGTGCTTGCCCCCAAAACAAGGGTATTGGCCATCACTTCAGAACAAAGTGGACACACCATTGTCAACGCGCTCAAAGCAGGTGTGGACAGCTACATCAAGAAGGATTGTGACCTTGGCGAGGTGGAAGACGCCATCCGAGAAACAGCAGGAGGTGGGGCATTTTTTTGCGGACAGATTTTGGACCGAATCCGAAAGGAGTCCATCGATGTCCAGGATTTGGAGAAGCTGCAGCTGGGTTGCGACCCCATTCATTTGAGTGGAAGAGAAACAGAAGTCATTTCTTTGATTGCGGAAGGTTTCACCAATGGGCAGGTGGCAGAAAAGTTGTTTTTGAGCGCGCACACCGTGACCACTCATCGAAAGAACATCATGTCCAAAATCGGAGTGAACAACACCGCCGCCATGGTCATGTATGCGGTGAAGACGGGTTTGGTCAGTCCCAACAAATTCCTTTTCCAAGGGGACGTTTCTTAGGGTAAGGCCTGATTCACAACATTTCTTGGGAGGCCTGTCATTTGCATACGGGCCTTGAATTGACGACTTTTGCACCACCTAAATGAAAGGTTATGCTGATGGAGGATTACACGACGTTGGATTTTGACATTGTCCCCGTAAAAGCCAGCAGGTTGATGGAGGTTGATTTCAGCAACCTTTCATTCGGCAAGGTTTTTTCTGACCACATGTTCGTGATGGATCACGTAGACGGAGCCTGGCAGAAGGGTGAAATCTCGGCTTTTGGTCCGATGACCTTTTCCCCGGCAATGATGTCGTTGCATTACGGTCAAGCCATTTTTGAGGGAATGAAGGCCTTTCGTCAAGAAGACGGAAGCGTTTCTCTTTTTCGACCAGGATCCAACATCAAGCGGTTGAATTTTTCGGCACAGCGCATGAGCATGCCAACTGTCCCAGAGGACATTTTTCTGCAGGCTTTGGTGGAAATGGTGAAGCTTGACAAAGGCTGGGTGCCTGACACCCCGAACAGTGCCTTGTACATTCGCCCCTTCATGTTTGCCACCGAAAGCCATGTAGGTGTTCGGCCAAGCATGACCTACCGCTTTTGCATTTTCACTTGTCCTGTTGGTGCCTATTACACCGAGCCAGTCAAGGTCAAGGTGGAACAACATTTCACACGTGCTGCGAACGGAGGGACAGGTGCGGCCAAGGCAGCGGGCAACTATGCTGGGTCGCTGTACCCGACAGAGTTGGCCAAGTCGGAAGGCTATGACCAAATCTTGTGGACGGATGCTGACACTCATGAACGAGTCGAGGAATGCGGCACCATGAACATTGCCTTCGTCATCGACGGGGTGATGGTAGTCCCCAAGACCAGCGACACTGTTCTTTCTGGGGTCACACGGGCCAGTGCAATTCATTTGATGCGCCATGCAGGCACAGAAGTTGTAGAGCGGGAGGTCAGTGTGACTGAGCTCACTGAAGCTTCAAAGGATGGGCGCTTGACAGAGGCCTTTGGATTGGGCACGGCCGCTACCATTTCGCCGATTTGCACCTTGGGCCTTCCCAGTGGAGATTGGGACCTTCCAAGTCAAGAAACATGGGTCGTGGGGCCTCAAGTGAAAAAGTGGCTCGATGGTGTCCGGTACGGCACTGGAGAAGATCCGTTTGGCTGGAACATTCCGTTGTAGTTTTTGTATCATCGGGCATGATTCTACGCGCACCCATGTTTCTGGGCCTCATGTGTTGTTCCATATGGGGATACAGCCAGCTTGACAGGACCCACATTCAAGGCGCGGCAAGTCCTTATGCTTTGAGTTCTGATTATAGGGCCTTGGGGTACAACCCAGCTTTGTTGTCTTTTTCGGGGTGGGCGGGGGACTATGTGAAAACGAGCGGTGGACTCGAGGGTGGATTGACGCTGCGTTCCAATTTGATGGACCGATCGTCCATGTGGGACCAGGTGCTCGGTCGAACACCAGAAGAAGAATCGAATTGGACTGCTGAAGAGTGGCTTGGTGCATTGACCGATGAAGAGTTGACCTTCAACCTATCCTTTTTGACTGCCGCATACGCGAGGCGTTTTGGCAAATGGGCAGTGGCCTATGCCAACCGAAGAGGTGTGTCAGGCCAAGTAACGTTGAGTTCAAAGACAGCAAAATTGTTCACCGACGGTGGTCTTGATTTGTTTTCGGAGATTCAATTGGTGGAGAGCGGCGAAACTGTGGCTGTGGAAGACTTTGATTTTTCCCTGGGAACAGCGTGGTCAGGAGTCACCGTGGATGCCAATGCCACACTGGCCAATCTACTCAAGGGCACTTCCTTGTCATTTCAGGCCATGCGGACCCATGAAGTTGGCGTGTCCAGAGAATGGGGAGACGTTGGCAATGGGTGGAGCCTACATACTGGAGTCGGCGCTCGATTGCTCCTTGGTACTGCCTACTTTGATGTTCGAACCGAAGGGGACAACGTTGTTGCCTTTGGTGCACGTTCAGACGGTTTCTCCTTCGCGTCACTTCAGAATGCTGATTCGCTTCGTGGCACCGGTCCATCAGCAGCATGGGCCAGTGTCCTAAGCCCTTCTGGGCATGGTTGGGGTGTGGATGCTGGCATTGTTTTGGCACGGGCAGATGGATTGTGGCTGACAGCATCTTTGGTGGACATCGGCAAAATGACATGGAATGGAAAGATGTACAGTGTGAACGACATCGACCTGGATTTGAGCACTTTTGGTGCCTCAGATGCGGCCATTGACCCCGATTCATGGCTCAGTGGCGCTTTGGATGTACTCGACCCTGACACATGGTTCCAGGAAAGTGAGGAGGCTACGCGTGTTGTTTCCAATCGTCCCATGCTTTCTCTGGGTGCCGGAATGCGTCCTGCCCCACCGCTTGTTGTAGCTGCGAACATGACCCTGCGCAACAAGGAAGCACTTTCTAGTGGAGGTTGGTCTGGAGGCATTTCAACGGGCATTCGCATCACAAATGCATGGATCATTGAAGGGGGCATTCAAAGGCAATCCGCGGATGTTTTCCGGTTCCCAGCATCGACCCGAATCAGTCTTGAGAATGGCTGGGAGGTGGGCTTCAGGTTGGGCGATGTTTCAGCGCTCTGGGAGGGGTCCCAGCCAGAGTTGGGGATGCAGATGTGCTTCTTACGTTACAGGTTGTCAGCCAGCGATGAACTCTGATCCCATGACCACGTTCCCATTGAACCAAATGAGACCTAAAGTGTTTTTTTCGTGTCTCGCATTTTTGATCCTCCTTTTGCCACATCCTCCCATGTCCTCCTCTGTTTCACAACCCGTTTTGGAAACCATCACCCTCGGTGCGGGGTGCTTTTGGTGTGTTGAGGCAGTTTATGAGTCCATTCCTGGGGTTGTCGAGGGGGTTTCTGGCTACACAGGAGGACACATCAAGAACCCGGCGTACCGTGAGGTCTGTGCAGGCCTTACTGGGCATGCTGAGGTGGTTCAGGTCACCTTTGATTCAAGCGTTCTTTCGCTCGCCGACCTGTTGGATGTTTTTTTTGCAACCCATGACCCCACGACGCTGAACCGCCAAGGCGCTGATGTTGGGACACAGTACAGAAGCGCTATTTATTGGCACGATGAAGCCCAAAAAGAGGTTGCCTCGGCAGCCATTGAAAGGGCGCAAGCAAAATTTGCATCATCCATTGTCACAGAAGTGACTGCCTTTGATGTCTTCTATCAGGCAGAAGACTATCATCAGGCCTATTATGAGCTTCATCAAGAGGCGCCGTATTGCCGCGCAGTCATCGTGCCCAAAATGGACAAGTTCAAAGCTGAGTTTGGCGGCAAGTTCAATCTGGACTGACCCGATCAATCATTTCATTCTTCTGCCTCCAGTCGTTCGATTTCTCGGTCCAACATCCGAACCATGTCGGCCCGCATCAGTTCAGAGATTTTCGAGTCGCTCTTCGCCTTGTTCTTTAAAAACCGGAACATCGCTTTTTTCTTGATCTCGGCTGCAACATGCACGCGATAAGATTGGTCCTCCAATTGACGGATGTCTTGTCCCATCTGACGAATGTCGCCGATTGTGGTGTTTGTCACCTCTCTTGCCAGGGATTGAAATCTTTCCGTTGTTTCAGCGGCTTGGCCAGAGTTGATCTCACTGGAATACGCATCGGAAACGACTTGAAGAGTGGTCCTCACTTGTTGAGCCATGACCTTCCTTGACTCCAATTCTGCTTTGCTTTTCGCAATGTTGAGGTTGTTGCTCTGCCCCATACCGACCCCGCGAAAGTGTCTGGCGTCTGACATGTACTTCTTGCCGGAAAAGGGCATTTTGACTTGGGTTCCTTCAGGGGAGGAACAACCCCATAGGAGCCCGAAAAAGAGGACAATGCTCAGGAATCGAAGGACATGTTTGAAGGTGAAATGGTGCTGCATGGCGGGAATTTCGGACATGGGTTCATGAATTGTGCCAAACTCTCGAAGTTTTTTGCATTGGTGTGGGAAACTTGAAAAACATTGGGGAGGATTGACCAACGTTGGTTGGCCCCAAATGCATGGATGCATTCTAATTTAGTGGGCTGTGAATTGGAAAGAACGCATATTCCGTTGGAGGCTCAACCGTTTGGCCTCCCCTGAGCGAGAACGTCGCGGTTGCTCTCTTGGACGTGCCCAAAGTGTGGGCTTGGTGTACCTGGAAAGGGACCATGCCCATTATAGGCAAGTAAAGGAACTGGCGAAGAGATTGACAACCGAGTTTGGTGTGCGACGGGTGGGCATGATGAGTTACGTCGATGCCGACGCGAAGGAGAGTCCGACCTGGCTGGTCAAAAAATTGGATTCGGGGTACTTCTGCAAGAGCGACCTGAATTGGCATGGCTGGCCCGTCAAAGAGTTCGAGGCTTTTGTCGATGCACCCTTCGACTTGCTCATTGATTTGGAGCTGGAACCAGTGTTGCCTCTGAAGTTCATCGTCAGAAAAAGCTGTGCTGCCATGAAAGTGGGGGTGGATCATCCGGATTGGAATGCGGATTTGGACTTGCGGGTTGTACGCGACCAAGAAGATGAGGAAGACCTCGAGGAAGTGGACGTCATTCTCCATGACCCCATGGACGATTGGCGGGCACACACGGAGAAAACCATCGCGTTTTTGAATCAAATGGATTTGCAATGACGACTACAATTCAAGCCATGAATGGGCTAGGCGTGGCATTGGTGACGCCCTTTCACGAAGACGGGAAAGTTGATTATCCCTCTCTGCAGGGACTGGTGGAAAGACTTTTGGACGGGGGGACCCATTTCTTGGTGGTGCTCGGAACCACTGGAGAAACCCCAACCCTTGATGCCAAGGAACAGCGTCGGGTGGTGGAGTTTGTCATGGAGGTCAACGCTGGACGTGTGCCTGTGGTGGTGGGTGTCAGCGGCAACAACACGCAGGAGTTGGCGGGGAGAATCGCGACATGGGAAGGCCAGGGAATTGCGGCCTTCTTGGTGGCCAGTCCCGCCTACAACAAGCCTTCACAAGAGGGCCTGGTGCTACACTACCAAGCTGTGGCCGATGCTGCCCCGTCGCCGGTGATCCTTTACAACGTGCCTGGACGCACGGCCAGCAACATGGAGGCTTCGACGACATTGACACTGTCCCAGCACCCCAACATTTGTGGGATCAAAGAAGCTGGGGGAGACCTTGCACAGATTTCATTGTTGCTCGCGCAGCGTCCCCCTGGCTTCATGGTGTGGTCTGGCGACGATGCCTTGGCGATGCCAACTGTTGCGATGGGCGCAGATGGCGTCATCTCTGTGCTTGGAAATGCGATGCCTGAACGAATGTCTTCCATGATCCAGCAAGCGTCATTTGGACAAACCCAAGAATCCAGAGAGATGCATGCGCGCCTTGCGAAGCTCATTGACTTGTTGTTCGACGAAGGGAATCCCACAGGCATCAAGGTGGTCCTGCACCATTTGGGATGGTGTGGGAATACGGTTCGATTGCCTTTGACAGAGGGAACCAAAGCTTTGACGGACCGCCTTTACGCCGCCATTGCGGAATTGGACGGGCCTTCGAGGTAAGCAGAAAAGGCATCAGCGCATTTGATGCGCATCATCTTCCCAGGAGCGCTTTTGTTTTTTGGACAATGGTGGCGGCGTCCAATCCATACTTCTCCATCAATTGGGCCGGCTTGCCCGACTCACCAAATTGGTCGTCCACAGCCACAAAGTCCATTTTCGTGGGCTGATGTTGGGAGAGTGTCTGTGCCACGATGCTTCCCAGACCCCCATTTCGCTGGTGCTCCTCCGCCACCACCACAGCGCCCGTGCGTCCTGCGGATTCGACCAAGGTCGCATGGTCCAGAGGTTTGATGGTATGAACGTTAAGGACCTCCGCTTGGATGCCGTCCTTGGCCAATTCTTTGGCGGCAATGACCGATTCCCATACCAAATGGCCGCACGCGACCAAGGTGACATCCGTGCCACGCACAATGCGTTGAATTTTCCCCAATTCGAATGGGGCTTCGGGCTTGATGAATACAGGAACCTTGGGCCTTCCAAACCTCAAGTAGACGGGGCCTTGGTGTTTGGCTATGGCCAGTGTGGCCTGCCGCGTTTGTTCATAATCGGCCGGAACCACAACGGTCATGTTGGGAAGCATGTTCATCATGCCAATGTCCTCAAGGATCTGGTGGGTAGCACCGTCTTCACCAAGGGTCAAGCCCGCATGCGAAGCGCAAATCTTGACATTCTTCTCGCTGTAAGCAATGCTTTGGCGAATCTGATCGTACACGCGTCCAGTGGAGAAATTGGCAAAGGTTCCGGTGAACGGAATTTTGCCGCCGATGGTCATGCCTGCAGCCAATCCCATCATGTTGGCCTCGGCAATGCCAACTTGGAAGAACCTTTCAGGGAAAGCATCTTGAAAGGCATTCATTTTCAAGGAGCCGGTGAGGTCGGCACAGAGTCCCACGACGCTGTCGTTGCCTTTGCCGGCTTCGAGCAGGCCTTGGCCAAAGCCTGAACGCGTGTCTTTGAGTTCAGAGGGATCGAGGAGGATGTGTTGATGGTCAACCATGAAGTTTGAGGTTGGTGGTGCTGCCAGAAGTAACTTGAAAAGATTCTTTGATGCTGTAGAGGGTGCCTCGCGCATTTCGCGCGCGAAAAAGGAGGGTGTAAGTCCCTGGCTGCAAGGTGTACCTGCCAGAAACATCTCCATCTTCAAAATGCAATACGTTTTCCAAGGAGACCGCGTCCAAGAGCACAGCGTAACCGCTTGTGGGGCAGCTGACCACCAAAGAGCCAGGGGCCGGGATTTCCACGGTCAGATCGTCCCCTGGTCGCACTTCGACACGTTCCACAACAACGTTGGGGTTGGTGCCAAAATGGACGTCGTACATCCCCGTGCGGAGCCTGACTTTTTCTCCCAGTCGACCTTGATACAAGGCCTCGCAATTCCCAGATCGATGCCATGCCACATGGAGTGCGCCGTAATCGGTTCTGACGCCTCGGGCAAATTGCGGTGTCAAATGGCCTGAGGCCATGTCGGGAACCGTCACCACGTTGTGGACGCCTGGCGAAAGCACCACGTCCTCCAAAGTGGCCACAGGAAGACTGTGGATGGTGAGCTTGTACGTGGGGATAGGATCCACATATAAGGTGTCCGCTTTTCCGCCCCAAGGCATGGTGTGCACGTATTGGGGGCCATGCTCCAGAGTCCGCGTGTCAGTGAAGGAGTAAGGGTAATTGGTCACCAACGGTTGGCCCGTTTCATCGAGCAACTCCAGATGAACGGTGGTGTTGTGCAATGCCTGTTCAAGGACGAGCTGAAGCACGTGTTCGAAAGCCTCGGGATCGGCGGCGTCATAAAAGTTCCCAATGCACCGGAGGTTGTCGACCCACTTGTCTTCAATGCCCATGCCAATCACAAAAGGCTTGACAACAATCCCCTTGTCCTGAAGAGCTTGGCTCACGGCACAAGGGTCCTCATCGCAAGCCTCAAGTCCATCGGTGATGAGGACAATGACATTTCGTCCAGCTTCGTTGGGAAAATCGTACGCGGCCTGTTCCAAGGAACGTGCAATCGGGGTGGTTCCTTGGGCGCGAATGCGGGACAACTGTTGCTTGATGATGAGGTTGTTGTAGCTGGAGAATGGCACCATCAATTCGGTGTCGTCGCAATCCTGCTGGCCTGTCACATGTTTGGTCCCATGGCCATAAACGCGCAACCCCAATTCCAAACTTTCACTCTGATGCAAGGCTTCCAACGACTCACTCAGCAATGCGGTTGCCGTGGCCATTTTTCGTTGACCTCCCCAAAATGCATTCATGCTGTTGGAGGCGTCAAACACAAACAAGATGCGGGTGGGCTCCACGACGTCTTCTGCAGAGACTTGAGCGCTTGTTCTTGGACTCCAGCTGGCCCCCAAGAGGGTCCAAAGCGCACCGCCCAAAAACACATGCCGTCTGGTCCGTCCCCAATGGAGGCGGATGAAAGTAGGAAGACAGTTTGCAGAAGAGGACATGGGGAATGGATCAGTAATCCTCCAACGTAGACTCTAGCTGTTGGAGTGCGTTGGCCAATTGTTCATCGCTCGGGGCAATGCCATGCCATTTGTGGGTGCCTTCCATGAAGTCCACTCCCTTTCCCATGGCAGTGGTCATCAGAACGACCGTAGGCTGTCCCGAACCACGGCGGGCATGGCCCAAGGCAATGGCCTGTTGGAGGTCCTCAAAGTCGTGGCCATTGCAGGTCAGCACATGCCACCCAAAGGCTTTCCATTTGCCAGCCAGGTCGCCCAAGGCCATCACGTCGTCCGTGGAGCCGTCGATTTGCTGTCCGTTGCAATCGACAAACGAAAGGATGTTGTCCACCTTGTGGTGTGCCGCGTACATCGCAGCCTCCCAAATTTGTCCTTCTTGCAACTCCCCGTCGCCATGCAAGGAGTAGACCCATGTGTCCTCACCTAGAAGCTTTTTGGTTTGGGCAGCGCCCAAAGCCACACTCAAGCCTTGGCCCAAAGAGCCTGAGGCGATGCGGATGCCGGGCAAGCCCTCTTCGGTGGCTGGGTGGCCTTGAAGTCGGGTGTTCAATTTGCGGAAGGTGGACAATTCCTTTGTTGGAAAGTAGCCGCGCCGCGAGAGCACACTGTACCATACGGGACTGATGTGGCCATTGGAGAGGAAGAACAAATCTTCATGCTTTCCGTCCATGTCAAACCTCGATGGGTCGATGTTCATGGTGTCGAAATACAACTGTACGAGCAAGTCCGTGCAGCCCAGGGACCCACCAGGGTGCCCACTTTGCACAGCATGGACCATACGCACGATGTCTCGACGCACTTGGGTGGCGATGGCAGAAAGTTCTCCTTTGTTCATGCTGCAAAATTACCCGACACCATTTCCACCACGAGGGGTTGTGCAAAAACAATGGAAAACACCTCAACGTCGGGAAGTGGGGAAGTGGTTGCTACCTTTGGAGCTCTTCTTTTTCGCACCTCAAACGAAGCACAACATGGCCTTGCAATGCGGCATTGTCGGTTTGCCCAACGTCGGCAAATCCACCCTTTTCAACTGCCTTTCCAATGCAAAGGCACAAAGTGCAAACTTCCCCTTCTGCACCATTGAGCCCAACCTCGGCGTTATCACTGTGCCTGACCCCCGTTTGAACAAATTGGCGGAGTTGGTTGAGCCTCAAAATGTCATTCCCACCACTGTGGAAATTGTAGACATCGCTGGTCTCGTGAAGGGAGCGAGCAAAGGAGAGGGGCTGGGCAACAAGTTTTTGGGCAACATTCGCACCACCGATGCCATCCTTCATGTTCTGCGTTGCTTTGAAGACGACAACATTGTTCACGTGGACGGAAGCGTAGACCCTATCCGAGACAAGGAGGTGATCGACACAGAGCTTCAGCTGAAGGATTTGGAAACGGTGGAATCTCGGATGCAGAAAGTGAAGAAAGCCGCCCAAACAGGTGACAAGGACGCCGTACGACAGATGGCTTTTTACAGTCGCCTTGTCGAGCATTTGGAAAAAGGTCTAAGTGCAAGGGGATTAACCTTGGAGGAGTTTGAGGAGCCCTTGATGGCAGAAATGCAGTTGTTGACTTCCAAGCCCATTCTGTATGTCTGCAATGTGGATGAAGCTTCTGTGGTGGACGGAAATGACCATGTAAAGAAGGTTTTGGAAGTCGCTGCTGCAGAAGGTGCAGGTGTGTTGGTGCTTGGCGCTGCCATTGAAGCTGATATCGCGGAGTTGGAGGACGCAGAGGAAAGGTCCATGTTCTTGGAGGACCTCGGGCTCAAGGAGCCAGGGGTGGCAAAGTTGATTCGGGAGGCGTATTCCCTTTTGAAACTTCAGACCTACTTCACGGCAGGGGAGAAGGAAGTGCGTGCATGGACCATCCGCGAGGGCTTCACGGCCCCCCAGTCGGCAGGAGTCATTCACACCGATTTTGAGAAGGGATTCATCCGTGCCGAAGTGATGAAGTATGCTGATTTTGTGGATCTGGGGAGTGAGCAAGCCGTGAAGGAGTCTGGCAAGTTGAGCGTTGAGGGCAAGGAGTATGTTGTGGAAGACGGGGACATCATGCACTTCCGATTCAATGTGTAGTGGAAGGATTTTGTTGGTCATGACGGCCATCTGGCTTTTGGGGTCAGCGGCTTGGTCCCAACTGGGGGCGCCTGGACTGCCCAAGGAAATTGAGAGGGTGATGCAGCGTCAAATGTCGGCTTGGAACGAAGGTGATTTGGAAGGCTTCATGGAAGGCTATTGGAAAAGCGACTCCTTGGTGTTTGTGGGGAGTACAGGGGTCACCCACGGACATCAGGCGACTTTGGCCCGGTACCAAAAAAGCTACCCCACAACATCCCTGATGGGCACCTTGGCATTCGACAACCGTCAATGGACTCCTCTTGGGCCTGACGCTGGGTTGCTGCTGGGCAGCTGGCACTTGTCCAAAAAGGACCTTGAGGATGCGCAGGGCATGTACACCTTGTTGTGGAAACGCATCGAGGGTCAATGGATCATTGTGGCCGACCACAGTTCTTGAAGATGAGCATGGTCCTTTTATTGGTCTTGGTGACTGGCTTGGTGTCTTGGCAATGCATGGACTCGGCGAACAAGGCCAAATGGATGCTTGTGCCCTACGATGTGGTGCACAAAGGGGAGTGGTGGAGGGTGATCACCCACGGATTTGTGCATGCGGACACGATGCACCTGATGTTCAACATGTTTGTGCTGTACGAGTTTGGCCAAACAGTAGCGATGGATTTAAGTTTTCTCGGTTGGCTGGGCTTTCCTACACTGTACTTGCTGGGCTTGGTGGGAGGAGCCATTCCTGCCCTCTTCAAATACCGCGATCATCGCGGGTACAGGAGCCTAGGTGCATCGGGGGCCGTGAGCGCCGTGCTTATTGCGTTCATTGCCATGCACCCAACACGTACGTTGTTGTTGTTTTTCATCCTACCCATTCCAGCGGCTTTGGCCGGCATTTTGTTCTTCTGGTACGAGAGCCGAATGAACAGGAAAGGAGGGACCCTTGTGGCACACGACGCACATTTGGGAGGTGCCTGTGCTGGATTGGCTTGGGTGCTTTGGTGGAAGCCTAGCGTGCTGATGGACTTTTTCTCGGCACTTCAGGATTTGTTGGCGTAAAACAAAGGCCAGGTTCCTTTGTGTCACTCCACAATGCGGTAGACCTCCTCATTTGGCTTTCGCATGAAGAACCGCTCGCGTGCGAAGCGTTCGAGTGCTTGGGGGTCTGTCAACAAAGTCGCCTGCCGGTTTTTCAGCAACTCGTTGCGTTTCTCGATGTCGACCAGCTCTTGTTTCAGATGACGCAGTTGAGAGGTTTCTCGGGCCACATAAAGCAAGCCCAAATCATGTATGAACGTAGCCCAAATCAGTGCCAACAAGGTCACTGCAATGAACTTGTTCTGCAGCGCACCCAAAAGATGCCCTTTCCAGTCCATCACCCTTCAGACTCTTTTGACGGTGGCTTTGCCGTGGCGTCGTCCGATTTCTTTTTGCCTTTGGGTTTCTTGGATGTGGGTTTCTTGGTGGTCACCTTTTCAGGCTTCAAGGCATCTTCCGCACCTGCAGGCATCTCGAGCAACCCTCCCTTGATCACTTCAATGGTGAGCTCTTTGGCATCTTTGGCGCAATCAGCGCGCAGCAAGTCGCCTTCAGAGACATCTGAATTGATGATTTCTTCGGCAAAGGGATCCTCCAAGTATTTTTGGATGGCCCTCTTCAATGGACGGGCCCCATACTTCTCGTCATAGCCCTTGTCCACGATGAAGTCAGCTGCGGATTGTGTGATCTCCAAATCGTATCCCAACGCAACAACACGGGTCTTGAGGGCGTCAAGCTCAATGTCGATGATGCGATGTATGTGGTCCCGCTTCAGGCTCTGGAACAAGATCACGTCATCGATCCTGTTCAAGAATTCAGGGGCGAATGCGCGCTTCAATGCCGTCTGGATCACGCTGTCGCGGTCAGAAGATACATTTGCCTGTTTGGCCGTGGTGCCAAAGCCAACTCCTGTGCCGAACTCTGCCAACTGCCTGGCCCCAATGTTGGAGGTCATGATCATGACGGTGTTTCGGAAATCGATTTTGCGACCCAAACTGTCTGTCAACTGGCCATCGTCCAAGGCCGACAGCAGAAGGTTGAACACATCGGGGTGCGCCTTTTCAATTTCGTCCAAAAGGATGATGGAGTAGGGCCGCCGACGCACCTTTTCAGTGAGTTGTCCTCCTTCTTCATATCCGACATATCCCGGAGGTGCTCCAATCAAACGGGTCACTGCGAACTTCTCCATGTACTCCGACATGTCGATGCGAATCATGGCCTCTTCACTGTCAAACATGAAACGTGACAAGACCTTGGCCAACTGTGTCTTTCCGACCCCTGTAGGACCTAGAAAGATGAAGGAGCCAATGGGCTTGTTGGGGTCTTTGAGACCTGCACGGTTTCGCTTGATGGCTTTGACCACCTTCTGAATGGCCTCTTCTTGGCCAATGACCTTTCCCTCCAAGTCTTCGTTCATGCGCGCAAGCTTGCCGCTTTCTTTCTCAGCAATGCGTTGCACAGGGATGCCCGTCATCATGGCCACAACATCACCCACATGCTCCTCTGTTACAGTGACGCGCTTGTTTTTGGAGTCTTCTTCCCATGTGCGCTTGGCCTTTTCCAAACGGTCGTTGAGGATTCGTTCTTTGTCGCGCAGGCGTGCAGCCTCCTCGTACCGCTGAGACCGAACCACTTGGCTCTTTTCTTCCTTAACCTCTTCAATTTCCTCTTCAATTTTGACAATCTCCTCAGGAACATGGATGTTGGTCAGGTGGACCCGGCTCCCCACTTCGTCCAAGGCGTCAATGGCCTTGTCAGGCAGATGTCTGTCTGTGATGTATCGACTGGTCAAAGACACGCATGCAGCGATGGCCTCGTCGGTGTACTTGACACTGTGGTGCTCTTCGTACTTGTCCTTGATGTTGTGCAGGATTTGCTGTGTTTCTTCAATGGTTGTGGGTTCCACCATGACCTTTTGGAATCTCCGCTCGAGTGCGCCATCTTTTTCAATGTACTGCCGGTACTCGTCCAAAGTGGTGGCGCCAATGCATTGAATTTCACCCCTGGCCAAGGCAGGTTTGAACATGTTGGAGGCGTCCAAAGAACCACTCGCTCCGCCTGCTCCAACAATGGTGTGGATTTCATCGATGAACAAGATGACGTCAGGGGACTTTTCCAACTCGTTCATGACCGCCTTCATGCGCTCTTCGAACTGGCCGCGGTATTTGGTGCCAGCCACAAGCGAGGCCACGTCGAGGGTCACAATCCGCTTTCCGAACAGCACCCTACTGACTTTCTTTTCGACAATGCGCAAGGCGAGACCCTCGGCAATGGCACTTTTTCCAACGCCAGGCTCCCCCATGAGGATGGGGTTGTTCTTTTTCCTTCTGCTCAAGACTTGACTGACACGCTCAATTTCCTTGGCACGGCCAACAATGGGGTCAAGTTTTCCTTCTTCCGCCATCTTGGTCAAATCCCGCCCAAAGTTGTCCAGGACGGGTGTTTTGGATTTGGGATCCCCTTTGCGTCCCAAAGGCCCTCCACCGCCAGGACCCGAACCAGCGTCTCCACCGCCTTCCATGGGGGCGTCACCATCGGACATGGGGTGGTCGGCTCTTGGGCCGGTTGCGGTGCTTCCGTCGGAAAGCAGGTTTTCAAATTCTTCTTTTGCCACGTCGTAATCGATGTTGAATGCGTGAATGCTCTTGGTTGCTACGTTGTCTTCGTCTTTAAGGATGCTCAGCAGCAGATGCTCCGTGCCAATGATGGCGCTTTTGAAAATCTTTGCCTCGAGGTAGGTGATCTTCAATATTTTCTCTGCTTGCTTCACAAGTGGGATGTTGCCAGAAGTTCCACCGGGCTTTGGGGTAGTAGGCCGCACAGAACTTTCCACGAGCTTACGCAGTTTTTGCAGGTCGCAATTGAGACCTTCTAGGATGCGCACTGCCGTGCCTTCACCTTCTTTGATGATCCCCAGCAACAAATGTTCAACACCTATGTAGTTGTGCCCCAAACGAAGGGCTTCTTCCCGGCTCAGGGATATGACTTCCCTCACGCGTGGTGAAAATTTAGCATCCATGTTCTATGCGCTCTAATGTGTCCAAATGGCCGCCAGCAATCCTTGTGACTCCTCGGCCATTCAAAACTATTGCAGCCCATCGCTTGTGGCCGCTGGCAGGGGTGAGGTTATTCACATGAGATTGGGGTCAATTGTGAGTAATTGCGCAGCGCCGAATCCTTTTCAGGGCCTGGGGTTTCGGTATTTTTGAAGGACGTCTGGATACCAAAAATTTTGGCCCGGGCATCAGCGTAGAAAGCGTCCGATTGGACATGTGAAACAGACCCCATGGCAGAAGGAGAAAAAATCATCCAAATCAACATCTCTGATGAGATGAAGTCGGCGTACATCGATTACTCGATGTCCGTAATTGTGAGTCGCGCCCTGCCCGATGTAAGGGATGGGCTCAAGCCTGTGCACCGTCGCGTGCTCTACGGCATGCTTGACCTCGGTGTCATGTCCAACCGACCCTACAAGAAATCCGCAAGGATTGTGGGTGAGGTTTTGGGAAAGTACCACCCGCACGGTGACAGCTCGGTGTACGACACCATGGTCCGGATGGCACAGCCGTGGTCTTTGCGGTACCCCATGGTGGATGGTCAAGGAAACTTTGGTTCCATCGACGGCGACAACCCTGCGGCCATGCGTTATACCGAGGCGCGTTTGCGCAAGGTGGCCGAGGAGATGCTTGCCGATTTGGAAAAGGAAACAGTGGACTTCAGGCCCAACTTTGACGAGAGCCTGAAAGAGCCAACAGTACTGCCTGCGAAGCTCCCCAACTTGCTTTTGAATGGTGCCTCGGGCATCGCTGTAGGAATGGCCACCAACATGCCTCCTCACAACCTTACTGAAGTCGTCGAGGGCATGGTGCATCTCGTGGACCATCCCGATTGCACAGTGGAAGAACTTATGGAGTTCGTCAAGGCTCCTGACTTCCCAACGGGTGGTGTGATCCATGGCATTGAAGGAGTGAGGGACGCATTCCAAACAGGACGTGGCCGCATTGTGATGCGCGGCAGGGCGAAGTTTGAGGAAACGAAAACGGGACGGGAAGTAATCATCGTGGAGGAGATCCCCTACCAGGTGAACAAGGCCGACATGGTTCGCAAGACAGCAGACCTTGTCAATGACAAAAAAATCGAAGGCATTTCCGAGATTCGGGACGAGTCAGACCGAAATGGCATGCGCGTGGTGTACGAACTCAAGCGCGATGCGATTCCAAACGTAGTCCTGAACAAGCTATACAAGTACACGCAGCTACAAACGTCATTCTCAGTCAACAACATTGCTCTTGTGAAAGGGCGTCCCGAATTGTTGAACCTGAAGCAGATGATGGCGTTTTACATCGAGCACCGGCATGAAGTGGTGGTGCGACGCACGCAGTTTGATCTGAACAAAGCGGAGGAGCGCGCCCACATCTTGCAAGGGCTCATCATTGCTCTTGACAACATTGACGAAGTCATTGCCTTGATTCGGGCGAGCAAAACACCTGAAGAAGCGCGCAACGGCTTGATGAGTACGTTCAAGTTGAGTGAAATCCAGGCGCGGGCCATTTTGGACATGCGCCTTCAAAAGCTCACAGGACTGGAACGCGACAAGTTGCGCGCAGAGTTCGACGAGTTGATGGCGGTCATTGCCGACCTCAAGGACATCTTGGACCGTGTGGAGCGCCGCATGGAAATCATCAAAACAGAGCTTCACGATGTGAAGGAGCGCTTTGGTGACGATCGACGATCGACGATTGAATACAGCAGTGCCGATTTGAGCATCGAGGACATGATCCCGGACGAGCAAGTGGTTATCACCATCAGCCATGCGGGGTACATCAAGCGAACACGACTCAGCGAATACCGTTCCCAAGGACGGGGAGGGGTGGGGTCCAAAGGGAGTACCACAAGACAGGAGGACTTTTTGGAAAGCATATTCACGGCGACCAACCACAATTGGCTGTTGATTTTCACCGCCAAGGGAAGGTGCTTCTGGATGCGGATTTTTGAAGTGCCAGAAGGAAGCAAACAAAGCAAGGGACGGGCCATCGTCAACCTCATCAATCTCGAGCAGGACGACAAGGTCTTGGCGTACATCCCCGTGAAAGACCTCAAGGACAAGGATTATGCCGAGTCGAATTATGTGATTTTGAGCACGAAGAAAGGGCTCATCAAGAAGACAAGCTTGGAGGCATACAGCCGACCACGGTCCAATGGCATCAATGCGGTCACCATCCGTGAGGGCGATGAACTTTTGTCAGCACGCCTGACCAATGGCGACAGCGAAATCTTGTTGGCACTGAAGTCCGGCAAGGCCATCCGATTCCATGAATCAAAGGCCCGAGCTGTTGGACGAACAGCCATGGGCGTCCGCGGGGTTTCCTTGGCCACTCCAGAGGACGAAGTCATCGGTATGGTGTGCATCAACGACGCTTCCAGCGACATTTTGGTGGTGTCTGAAAACGGCTACGGAAAACGCTCTGCAGTAGACGATTACCGAGTGACCAACCGAGGTGGAAAGGGTGTGAAGACCCTTCAGATCACAGAGAAAACTGGTCAGTTGATTTCCATTTTGAACGTTACCGATGAGAACGACCTGATGATCATCAACAAGTCGGGCATTGCGATTCGCCTGGCAGTCGATGAATTGAGGGTCATGGGACGCGCCACCCAAGGGGTGCGCCTGATCAGTCTTAGGGGCAAGGACTCCATTGCGGCGGTCTGCAAGGTCCCCAAGTCGGACGATGAAGACGAACAACTGGAAGATGGTGCTCCCGAAGGCACGCCAGAGGCAGGAGGCGAAGATGCATCCCCCGAAGGTCAGGTGCCATCCGCTGAAACTGAACCAGACGGAGGGGAGGTCTGATCGTTGGCACGACCTTTGAAACCAACATTACCAAGCCCACTCATCGGGCCCCATCAACACAAAACACGAAACACATCATCATGCAGAAAATTGCAGCATTCCTTGCCTTCGTGGCTTTGACGCTCCAGGTCTTTGGCCAAAAGGAAGTGGTCTCCGCTTACAACGCGAACAAAGAAGGCGACTTCGCAAGTGCCGCCACCTACATTGAGCAGGCCATTCAAAACCCCAAAGCCAATGCCAAAAACAAGACTTGGCGCTACCGTGGGGAGATTTATCTCAACATTTCCAAGGACACCGTCTTGTTTGCAGCCTTCCCAGACGCATTGACCAAGTCCAAGGACAGCTACATGAAGGCGCGCGAGCTCGACACCAAGGGTTCCTACGCCCAAGAATGTCAAGTAGGTCTAGGTCAAGTTCAAATGGCCGCGAGCAACGCGGGCATTGGGCAGTACAACACCGGAGATTTTGGCAAAGCAGGTGGATTCTTCGACTTGGCAGCGGAGATTGCCCTGGCATTTGATGCCGTGGACACCATGGCCTTGTACAACTCAGCGCTATGCTATGAGAAATCGGGGAATGTGGATTTGGCCGTGGCACGCTACCAGTCGTGTGCAGATATTGAGTATCAAGTACCCAATGTGTTTTTGTTCATCAGCAACCTTTACAGAGAGTCGGACAGGGAAGCGGAGGCTTTGGCCACCTTGGCGGAAGCCCGCAAAGCTTATCCCAGAGAGCAAAGTTTGATCATTGAAGAGCTCAACATTTATCTCACCAACGAGGAATTTGACAAGGCAAAGGAGAATCTCGCGCTTGCTGCAGAGCAAGACCCAACAAATGAAATCTTGTGGTTCAGTCTTGGCAGTGTTCTTGACAACCTCGGCAATGCGGAGGAGGCTATTGCAGCTTATCTCAAAGCCCTTGAAGTGAAGTCGGATTACTTCGATGCAAACTACAACCTTGGTGCACTTTACTTCAACCAAGCCGTTCAGGGCATCAATGAGGCAAACGACATGTGGAAGCCCCGCATGACCAAAGCAGAGTCAGATGAACAGAAGACGCTTGAGGAGGATGCCAAGGCTTTGTTTGGCACGGCCAAGCCTTTCTTGGAGACAGCACATGCTTCAGATCCAACGGACTCACAAACCATGAGGAGTCTCAAGGACATTTATGCGCGCACGGGCGAAGATGACAAATGGACAGAGATGTCGGCCAAGTTGAAGGCATTGGGCCAGTAACGATGGCAGGGTGGAGTTTGCTTGCTGTCATTCCTGTTATCGATTAACATAATGTATATTATCATTCAATAGGGCCATGGATGACGGACGGCGCACTATTTGAAAGCGCATGGATGCGGATTGAATGTGTTGTGCTACTTTTGCAGTCCTGGAGGTTTGGCAGAGTTGGTCGATTGCACCGGTCTTGAAAACCGGCGTGCCGCAAGGTACCGGGGGTTCGAATCCCTCAGCCTCCGCAAAAAGAAACCGACAGAGATGTTGGTTTTTTTTGTACATGACATGTCTCCAGTGTCCTGGGCTGTATTTTCGCTCCACATGATGGGTCATTCTTTTTTACGTTGTATGATAGTCTGGGCCATGGCTGGCGCCGTCATGTTGAACGCACAGCCTTGCGGCGCTCAGCATAGCTGGCAATGCGACGCTCTCAGCCAAAGGATGCCAGATGGCCAGGCGTATTTGGACATTCAGACCTCGTGGATGTCAGAACGAGTTGATCCAAGCGACAGCTTGACCGTCACTGTTATTGTGACGTCCCAGGACGAAGTGCTTGGTTTCGCAAAGAACAATGTTCTAACTCGCCCAGCTGTTGCTGATTCGTCCCGTCTCCAGCATGTTCACGTTGACCGCATAGCCGTTCCTGATGGCTTTGGTTCTGTCGAGTGGTCTGTGATGCGTGACGGTGATTTGCTGCACGTGTCGAATTTGACATATCACATATCGCCAGGAGGATTCCCAGAGATCATGGATCCCATGATCGTTTCGACCCATGCCAAAGCAACAGAATACAGTGACCCCAACATGGTCCACAGCGGATTGGATTTGATTCCATGGGTGGGCCGACGTATTGCGTTGGAACAGTCCGCAGCCATGTTTTACCTCGAGCTGCATCGGATCCAAGAGGTCGTGGGACAAGACTCGCTGTTTTTGCTGGCTTTTGGTTGGGCAAATGTCTTTGGAGAATGGGATGCGGCGACCACGAAATACAAACGTCTAAAGGCTGGTTCTGTGGTGCCTGTGTTGGAGAGTTTGCCTTGCACCCCCTCCTCTCCCGATCCAATAAAGCCGACACTGAAGCTCGAAGTTCGTACCCGTGAGGGTTATGTTGTGGTGTCAAGGGATGTCGTTTTTCCTGGCCGTGCTGCGGCAGCAGGCCGCGATGTGAAGGGCGACGCCAGTGGTGAAAGTTTGGCCCTGTATTCGGCACCTCTTCTCCCCTCTGTCCTTCAGTTGACAGATCCCGATAGGCTTGTTCGTCACCTGTTTGACCATCTCGCGATGGCGACCACGAATGAGCAAAACACCATCCAGAATGTCCTTGTGCCCCAACGGGACGTTCAACAGATGCAGCAATACATATCCGGGTTTTGGTTGGAACGAAGCAACTCCGTTGCTGAAGCTCAGGCGCTCCATCAACAATACCTTGGTCGAATTGCCTTCGTGGATGGCGCCTATGGCGATTGCAAACAAGGACAGGGCAGCCAAACAGAAATGGGCAACATTTTCCTGAGGTTTGGTCAACCCAACACAGTGGTCAAGCGTCACAATGAGACGGATTATTATCCTTACGAAATTTGGCATTACCACAAAGCAGGTCGTTTCAACAACAAACGCTTCTTATTCTTTGCTCCTCACGTGGTGTCGGAATGTTTTGAGATGCTGCACAGCGACATGTTGGGCGAACGGCAAAATGAGGATTGGTTGAGTCAACTGCGATCACGAGAGAACAGACTGCGTGTGACAGAGTCCATGCAAAACCGACTCAACCCAAGAGATGCGTTTTCACGATCGGAGCCTGAAGACCTCTTCTACAACCCGAGATGAGTCTTATGGCAAGCAAAAGAGCCGATGTGGCCGTCGTTGTTTTGAATTGGAATGGACTGGCACACCTTCAGACCTACCTCCCCTCGGTGTTGTCTTGCACCCCAGAGGGCGCTGCGATATGGGTTGCGGACAATGGCAGCACAGATGGCAGTCTGGCGTGGCTGGATTCAGCCCATGCCGATCGAATCCAAATCTTGCCGATGCCCAACAATCTGGGTTTTGCGGAAGGCTACAACTGCGCACTTCGAGAGATTGATGCTGAGATGTTTGTCTTGTTGAATTCAGATGTGCGTGTCACGCCAGGCTGGCTGAACAAGGTGATCGAAGAAATGAACGTGAATGGATGGTCGGCTGCAAGCCCACTCATTGTGGAGGATGCCGACCCAAACATGTGTGAACATGCTGGAGCTGCAGGTGGTTGGATGGACCGTGATGGGTATCCGTTTTGCCTCGGAAGAATTTTTGGAGAGACAGAACAAGTCGATGGTTGGCATCGACAATCGAGGGAGGTCTTTTGGGCTTCAGGGGCTTGTTTTTTCATCCGAAGAGAAGCTTGGCATGCAGCAGGTGGTTTTGACGACAAGCTGTTTGCGCACATGGAAGAAATTGATCTGTGCTGGAGACTTCAGGACCTCGGACATCGCATAGGCTGTGCTGGAAATGTCAGTGTGCAGCATCTTGGTGGTGGAACACTCCTGACATCGAGTCCCTTCAAAACCTATTTGAACTTTCGGAACAACCTGATCGTCATGTTGAAGAACCGACAAGGCTGGTGGCCGGGATTCATGTTCCGTCGGATGACATTGGATGGCCTGGCTGCCTTTCGATTGCTTGGGTCTGGACAATGGCAGCAGTTTCTGGCTGTTGGAAGAGCCCATGCTGGACTGTACGCCGCCATGCCTCGTGTCTTGAAACAGCGCAAAGCTTTGCGGAAGCAACGTGTCCGTCAGGAAGCCCTGACGGGTTGGTGGTCGGGCAGCATCGTTTGGTCGCACTTCGTTCGCGGTGTGCAATTCGCACGAGATTTGCAGGGCGTGGATTGAGAGCCCCCTGAGGCCTCAAGGGCCATTGCGATGCACAGTAGATGGAACCTGTGCATTTGTGAAGTCATTGCAGATGGTTGGACCTTTTCATGGACTTTCCCGCCATGCCGTGGACAGCAGCATTGGCCCTGGGATTGTGGAGTGCTTCCATCCTTCGCCCCGTGCATGGTGAGTGGATTTGGATGCTCTGGCTGTTGATGGGCGGAGTGTCCGTCGTGCTGGAGCCATGTGCTTGGAGGAACAGTTTGGGCTTCATCCTGTTGGGATGGTGTTGCGGAGCATGGATGGGAGGCACCAGCCAATCATCTTCTGGCCACGGCTCCTCGATCAGTGCATGGGTAGATGAAGCGGTGGCAGTGCCATGCTACGTGCCATCGGCGCGAAGAGATTCGCTTCAAAAACAAGGAGGACCATGGTGGTTGTTGGCCCACAACAACGCCCCCAAGAAGGTTTGGATGTCCTTGCCGTCTGACATGGCTTTGGCGCCTCGCAAGGGTTGGTTTCGATGGCGCTTGCCTGATGCGCATGATCCTGCGGATGCGTTTCCATTCAAGAATTATCTGGAACAGCAGGGCATGGAAGGGACAGTGTCCATGATCTCTTCATCAGCGTTGGGAGAAATAGAAACCATGGGTGAAAGAACAAGACAATGGGCCTTGGCGTGGCGCTCCTGGGTCCATCGTCGTACCAGAGACAATGCCAACGGTTTGCTTCTTGGCGTTTTTGCAGGCGACAGACGCGCCGTCTCTCCTGAGCTGCGGGAGACTTTTTCTGCCGTTGGCTTGGGGCATCTGCTTTCCGTTAGTGGATACCATGTGGGCTTGGTGGGGTTGATTTTTTTGGTGCTGCTGCGAAGCCAGCACCGAATGGTCCGGAGAACGATTGTCCTTGGCGTATTGGCCACAGCAGCATTTGTGATGGCTTGTGGTCATCCCACTTCCGCCATCCGGGCATGGATCATGTTGCTTTGCCTTTGGTGGACTGTGGCCAGGGGACAACGCCCATGTCCTTGGCACGCTTTGGGCATGGCAGCCTGTGTTGTGACGCTGTTGGACAGCAATGTTCCACGACAACTCGGGGCCCAGTTGTCCTTTGTCGCCACGGCCTCGCTTTTGGCCCTACGTGGAAGATGGACGGCCTGGCGGGTGCCCTTTCGTGCTCAATGGGCCACATTGCCCTGGACCACTTCCACATTTGAGGCATTCCCCATTCTATTTTATCCAACAAATATGGTGGCAGGACCTGCGATGTGGTGCCTTGGCATCTTGTTTGGATTGGGTTGTTTGGGCTGGACAGGAAGTATGGCTGTGGCATGCAGGATTGCCGACGCCTTGGGAGAAGCATTGGAAGGAAGGACCTCTGCGCCATGGGTTACTTTGTCCCATCAACCTTGGTCCAACCTGACCGGTCGCCTGTGCATATTGGGACTCGGAGGACTGTGGATGATCCGCTTGGTCCATGGTGCCGATCGAAGGCGAACGGTGCGTGCCGCATGGGCGGGATCAGTGTGCCTGGCAATGGTGGTCACAATCCTTCAATCCAACATGGATTCAAAGTTGAAGTTGTGGCATTTGAAGGGACGTTCGAATTGCTTTTTGTTGGAAGATGGTCACCGTTCAGAAGCCTGGTGGGAACATCCGATGGACTCCGTCAGAGCGGCAAATGTCGTGCGTTCCTTGGGCCTCGCAGGAAGGATGGAGATTCATCGTGGACTTTGGGGAAATACAGTGCCTTGGAAGGATTCCCCAACAAAATGGACCCAACCACCTCAAGAGGTGTGGGTCCATGAACGTGCTGCTGGGATGGCGTCCCACCCAGTCTATGAGAAGCCAATCAATTGAGCTTGAGAAGATTCGTGAGCATTTGGTCCACATATCCCTCCCATTGCGGAATGTCAGCAATGGGCAAAATGGCATTCACACGGTTGTTGCGTCTTGAGTAAATGGCTTCGACAAAAAAGCCGTTGACCTCGAAAATGCAGAGGATGTAGCGGTTCTCGATGATACGTTGCGCCAGGCAGGTACCATGGTCCCACATGTAGTTGGTCTTTTGATCTAGCGGGAGCCTGTTGAAGGTGTCGAGTTTCATGGGAAGGGGTGTGGTGGGTCAATGTCTTCACTCCTTACGCCAATTCGAAAGCAAAGGTTTCAATTGGCCCATCTGCTTGTATTTTGCCTGCATGAATCCTGCCCCTCTGCATTTGGTGGAATGCCCACGTGATGCCATCCAAGGATGGCCTCACCCCATTTCAACTGAGGACAAACTTGCGTATTACAGGGTCCTCTTGCGTGTGGGGTTTGACACTTTGGACATGGGCAGCTTTGTCTCTCCCAAGGCTGTTCCTGCCATGGCCGATACTGCCAAGGTGATTCAACAGTTAGAGGAAGAAGGGCAATGGGCACAGTCCAAGAGCAAGGCTTTGGTCATCGTTGCCAATGAACGCGGCGCGAGGGAAGCAGTGACCTTCTCCGCTGTCGATGTTTTGGGGTTTCCAATGTCCCTCTCCCCCACTTTCCAAGAAAGGAACACACGTGCGAACATGGACGAGGCATGGCGAAGGCTTGACATCACAGCCAACCTGTGCCAAAAGCACAACAAGGAACTCGTGGTGTATTTGAGCATGGGTTTTGGGAATCCATACGGCGACCCATGGGAGGAGTCCATGGTCATGTCCTTTGGGAATCAAATCATGGAACGATGTGCACCCAACGTAGTCTCGTTGGCGGACACCGTGGGTGCTGCGACCCCTGAATTGATAGAAAGCATGTCCAGAGCAGCCGTTGAGGCATGGGGTGCAGGAAAGATGGGCGTCCACCTTCACCTTCACCCCTTGGAGGGGCTAGAAAAAACAAAAGCAGCGCACCGAGGTGGCTGCTTGCGAATGGATGGTGCCTTGCGAGGCGTTGGAGGATGCCCCATGGCCCAAGACGATCTCGTGGGCAATGCACCGTCTGAACGAGTGATTGAGTGGGCCCGTCAAAATGGGCTTTGGCAACCTGCTTCTTTGTCCGCATTGGACCAAGCAGAAACCCTCGCAGCTGACTTGTTTGGGTGAGGCCTCAATTCAAGCCGTAGGACATCATTTTGATGCAAAAGGAGGCTTTTGCCAATTCAATGGTCTCGAGCTTGGAAGTACTGATGTGGATGCGGTAGTGTCTCATGTCGTCCCGTGGTACGGATCCAAAGAAGACTTGGTTACATTCATCGATGAAAATTCACAATTCGTCAGGTAAATGCGAGCACTCCGAGGCCAAGCCCTAAGCAAGTGGCCAAGAACTTCTTCTTGTTGAAGGCATGGCCCTCTCCTGCTTCAAAGAGCACTGTGGTGCCAATGTGCAGAAGGATGCCGACCACCATGGCTTGCATCATGCCTGGAAACGTAACCAAAAGATTCGAAGGCAGCCAATGCAAGAGACCTTCAAAGATGGCCATCCCAGCAAGAGGGGCCAATCCAAAGACCACAAGAACCCACCACGCCTGGCGACGTGGCACGTGTGATTCGACCATCATGGCCATCAAGACCATGGACACGGGCACCTTGTGCAGCACCAATCCAGTCACCAGCCCCCAATCGATGATGTCCAACGCGAGAGGTCCATGCACGTGGCCAACATGGTGTTCGTATGACCCTACCACTGGCATGCTCTCCAAGGCAGCGTGAAGACTTAGGCTGATGAGTGCCATCCATGGAAGTCTGCTTTTCAAGTTGGGATCGTCGCAGTGCTCATCGTGTTCGTGGGCGTGAAAATGGCCATGCTCGATCCCTTGGCTCATGTATTCTAGTCCTCCTTGAAGCAAGAAACCAAGCAACACAAAGATGCCGGCCAATTCTGTGGCACCAAAAGCTTCAGGCACGAGGTGCAGGAAGCACATGGCAATGATGAAGGCCCCTCCAAATGACAAAATGTGTCCCAAATTGTCTAAACCTCTTTGGCCCATCAAGACAAATGCTCCACCGCCCAGAAGCGTGGTGGTCAAGAAAATGAATGCCGTCAAGAACATGGCGTAAGATTCAAAGAAATCAAAGGCGTTGGGCCAACATCAAAGTCCTGGGTGAATCATTGGACCAACGGCCCAAGTCATAGTCTCCCCAAAGGTCTTGTATTTTGAGTCCCGATGCCATCATCATGGACTGCAAATCTTCGGGTGTCATGGCTTGGACCCTTTCCACATGGTGTTCACGTTTCCCATTCCACTGAAATTGGATTGATTTCTCAATCCATCCCTCGTGGATCCTGCGGTGAATGACAAACTCTACTTCGCCTCTGGTCAAACTCTCATATGGGACCAAGTGATTTTCGAGTCGATGGACATTCAAAAAATCCACCAGCAATCGACCACCCGGCCTAAGCGTTTCTGACAGGCCACGTAAGACTGCAAGTTGGGCATCAGTCCCCTCGAAGTACCCCAGACTCGTAAAAAAATTGGTGGCTAGATCGAATGCCCCTTTCCAAGTAGGTCTTTCCGACAATGTCCTCAAATCATCGACGTGAAAAGACAAATGTCCGCCGAGGGCTTTTGATTTGTTGCGGGCAGACTCGATGCTAAGGGGGCTTAGATCAAAGGCTTCGACGTCCCAACCCAGTCGTGCCAGACTTCGGGCGTGACGTCCAGCACCACAGCCAGCATCGAGGGCCTTGCCTGTGGGCCCCAAGTGCCCTCCATCATGGAGGGCGCGAACCAAGTCATTGGCTTCTTTCTCGCTTCGATGCCCGTACAGAATGTGGTACGCCTCCGAATTGAACCAAGGGCCAAACCATTCAGGGTCGGTTTTCCACACGTCGCTTTGCAATACATCCACCATGTGGATGCAAAAGTGGGACAGAATGTTCGTTTCTTGACAAAGAAGCCATGGGCATCGAGCGACCCAACATATTTGAAACTGCGGCAGGGCTGTCCTTGCTTTCTCCTGCCGTTCGCTTGTCTGGCAATCTCTCCGAGCGGCAGGGTGATGTGATTCTGGCTTGGGGGGAGAGCATTTTGGGGACCTTGGCATGGGCCAAGGCAGATCACAAGAGGGGAATGCGCTGTCTGATTGAATGGGTACAGAACCTTTCCAAGCACGCAGGCTATGCCACGCTTTCCATAGGAATCAATGATCAAAGATCATTGGTGCTGCACAGCACGAATGAAGTGGACAGTCATCTTCTCTCCGAACTGGAGTTGGCCTTGGAAAAAGCCCTTTCCTTGCCCATGGAGGAGATGAAGGCGGCCCGACTGGACCGTTTGGCAAATGGCCGGCGCACCGCAACTGGCGGTGCTGGTTTGGGTCTGATGGACCTCCGCATCCTTTCCGAAGACAACCTCCGCGCAGAATGTCTACCTTGCGCAGGAGGACGTTCAGCGTTTGTGCTAACCGTTATTGTTCACCCCAAGTCCAACTGATTCATGCAAGACCTTCTCATTGATCGCACGGCCAAAACCCCTCAGGTGGAATTTTTGGCGTTGGAAAAAAAGTTGACCCTCGCTGGCCGCAGCATCCCGGAGAACTCCATCCAGTTTTACGAACCATTGTTGTTGTGGGCGCAGAAGTTTTTCGCAGAAAACCCATCAAAGGTAGATGTGCATATCAAGCTGGAGTACTTCAACACAAGCAGTTCCAAATGTTTGATGGACTTGTTGAAACGCGTGGAGCAAAGCCAGTGTGAGGCGGAAGTCTTTTGGTACTATGAAGAGGAGGATGAGGACATGGAAGAAGCGGGCGAAGATTACGCGGCCATCATCCAGTTGCCTTTCAAGCTCGTCGAGACGACCATCGACGACTGAGACCTGGAGTGACCAACAACAAAATCCACATGGCTGCTGCCATGGTGGCCAACACCAACAAATTGAATGTCAGCGTCGGCAGATGACCTGTGCCGAGGGCTTTGAATGGCATGTACATGGTGGCCTTCCATCCTTTGGTTCCATCGTTTACGCGGTGAATGGGTCCAGACTTTTGCACCAAGATGTCGTCCAAGCGAATGGCCCTTTCGTGCCTGTCGTTCTGAAGTACCCAACCCCATAGTTCATCGTTGTGGCTCGCGTTTTTAAGGGTCACCAAATCTTGAGAGGCTGAAGCCTGTTTTAGGAGAGCCTGCCTGCTTTGGAATGCAGAAGCATAGTGGTTGTTGTAAATGTCCTTTACTTCCTGCCATTGGATCTCGCCTCCCTCCTGCCAGGACCACTCAAAGGTCGAACCGGACCACAGAGAGAGTTCCTCCGCTGCCCTTGCCAACTCGAAGTCCACCCAAGTTCGGTCCTTCGA
The DNA here is from genome assembly GCA_963933635.1 of uncultured Flavobacteriales bacterium. Lineage (GTDB taxonomy): Bacteria > Bacteroidota > Bacteroidia > Flavobacteriales_D > Sanyastnellaceae > UBA11663. Next base: position 35,033 of record CAWVVM010000001.1, on the reverse strand, counting down.
CCGCTTCACTTCTGCGCGCCAAAAGTCACGGCGCCAAGACGCTTGATAAATGCGGTCTTCCCATGTGACCAATTCCTGGTCGTATGGGTTGTTGCGTGCCAAGTCAACAGCAAGGGCTTCAAATCCCCACCTTGATGCCATCACGTTGCCAAACCACGGCACAGCGTCTGCCTCCGCGAAAACGGGATTGAAGCGTTCAAACCTGATGATGGCCCCCCCAAAGATGATCTGTGGGATCACCAGCAATGGGATGATGATGTAGATCACTTTGGCCGATTTGAACCAAGCGGAGATGACCAATCCAAGGACGTTGCCGAAGAAGGAGACCGCGAACAACACGGCCACATGCTCAAGAAGAAAGTCGGGCAGTTCCAAAATCAAGTGGGAAACCAATACAAAGCCCACTGCATGGAGCAATGAGACGGAGGCGACAACGGCAATTTTGGCATGAACGTAATGGTGCCACTTGGCTTGAAGAAAGCGTTCTCGCTTCAACAAGGACTTGTCCCTAAGAATTTCTTCGGCACTCACGCTGAGACCCAAAAAGAGAGCCACAATGACAGAAATGAAAAGGAAAGGGGGAATGTTTTCGCTATGTCTGAAGGTGTATTCAGCGCCAGGTGCAACGTACCTCATGAACCCAGCGAGCAACATGGCCAACGCTGGAGCTTCAAGCGCATTCACCACCAGGTATTGCTTGTTCCTCCACTTGGTCAGCACATCACGCTTGAAATAGGTGCGCCACTGCTGCCAGGCATTTGCCAAGGTGGATCGGCGGTCAAGGTCCTGTGATGGCTCATTGATTTCCTGTGTGTTGTTGCCAATCATCACCGTGTAAAAATCATTCCACTCCTTGGGGCTCGTCCTCCTGGTCGGAGTCTTTCGTCCGTATTCGTCCACTGTCTTCGCTTCGACAATGTCGAAGATTTGCTCTGGATTGACGTTTCCGCAAGTTGAGCATTCGCAGTGGTCTGCGTGAACCCGACTGGCAAGTGCATTGAAATGTTGCACTGCATCCAAAGGATTGCCCCAATAAATGGGGTGACCTCCGGAATCAAGCATGAAGAGTCGATCCAACATTTTGAAGAGATCAGACGAAGGCTGGTGGAGCACAGCAAACACCAGTTGTCCATCGTATGTCAGCTCTTTCAAGATGTCCAAAATCTGTTCGCTGTCGCGGCTTGACAATCCGCTGGTTGGCTCGTCCAAAAACAATACGGGCGGCCTCCGCAAAAGCTCCAACCCAATGTTGAGACGCTTGCGCTGACCGCCGGAAATGACTTTGTCCAAAACAGAACCGACTCGGAGATTCTGGCTTTCCCACAGGCCAAGTTTCGTCAAGACCTCGTCCACTCGGGCCTCCTGTTCCTCTTCTGACAAAAGACCCAAGCTCAGTTGTGCGTTGAAAGACAGGTTTTCGCGGACGGTGAGCTCAGCAATAAGCACATCGTCCTGAGGAACGTGCCCAATCCAACCTGCAACCCCCTTGGGATTGCCATGAAGGTCATGACCGTCAAGGGTCACATGGCCAAAGGTCGGGTTGATGGTTCCGTTGAGAATCCCCAGCATGGTGGATTTGCCAGAGCCACTCCCTCCCATGATGCCCACCAATTGTCCACCTTGGGCATTCAAGTTGAATTGATGAAGCGCTTGTTCTCGAGGGAATTTGAAATAGTGGCTCACATTTCTTGCCTGAAATGACAATGGACTCCGATCGGTCCCCATGGAGTTCCTTCTCGCCACCAATTCACTGTGAAAGAGAACACCACCCATTTGATCCCTCATGGCGCCACCAGGGGCCAGCATGGCCACCGTTCCGGGCATCAAGTCCTGGTGATTCACCCTCACTCCTCCTTTGCCGAAGCTTCGAAGAAGAAAAAGATTGCCTTCCTCCAGATGATAGCCAAGCATTGCACCTCCAAACCTTTTGCCCATCCAGGCCTCTTTTGTTTGGAACAAGCCATTCACAAGATGTACGGAGGAAGCGTCATGGGCGGACACCATGGTCTTTGCCGCTTCAAAAGCGTGGCTGTCCATGTTGAAGCTGTCCACCACCGTTTGCAAAAACAGATGTCCAGTCGCGGGGTCTGGGATTTCCCGCAAGAACTCCAAAAGGCGAACCACAACAACGTGTTTCTCGTGTTGCTCAAGGCCTTTGTTGATTTGGCTGCATGTTCGCAGCAATTTCACACTGAGCTTGGCAAGTCGCTTGGCCTTCATCTCCACTCCCTGCCCTGGCATGCGCTGGAACTGGTCCACCAGTTCGTCGTAGCGATCCAAACTTTCTTCTAGGAATTTTTTTGGCAATTGACTCCGCATGTATTGAGCGGCATGAGAGCGTCCCATGGCAATGCCCTCTTTCCCGCGTCCCGCGGCGAAAAGGGCAAACAATTGGATCAATGCTTCGAGGATGCTTGTTGTCATGTCATGGAGGTCCCTCCCCCATACGGCGACTTAGGCATCAAGGTTTCGTCTCAGGGAACCCGCTCGTAGCAGCCCTTCGTTGGGGCAAAAGTATTCCGCGGCTCGCCCAGAAGATCGGTGCTCACTTGGAACGGGTCAAAAGGAGGAATGGAAGATGTCCCTGTCCATGATGTCGCCGATCCAGAAAGCCTAAAGTCTGCGTTCAGCTCATCCACAAAAGGCGGATCAAGGTTGACTGTAGTGCCCTCGTCCAAGAGATTGACCGGAAACGTCTCGTCTTGGTGATGGATGGACGAGAAGACAAACAAAGGATTGAGGTATTCTTCAGGGGTCCACAAGTCCACGATGACTTCGCTGAACTCACTCAATCCGGCGTTGTTGCCTACGGCGATGCAATTCCGAAACTCTGAATCTGACGTGAATGGCCGCAATTGGAGACTGCCATCGCCTGCTTCGTACCAATCGTTGACGAATAAGGTTGGGAATTGCCGCAAGCCGGAGCCGTAAGAAGCGTAATTGGCGAAAGTACTTAGGTGCATTTGGACGTCTCCTCCCAATGCGAAATAACCGCATGCCTGCCCGCAGTTGGCCAAAAGATTGTTGTACCCAATGATATGTCCCCCTTGCGACAACAAACCAATGGATTCTGCCAAGGTCACAGAGCTGTTGGTAAGGCTGAGCGCATAGGCGGCACCAGTGGCCACACTGTCCACCCAAATGCCTACTGTGGCTTGCGAAAGTTGCACGTGGTCAAGCCGGCACTCGAAAGCACGGTCCAACCACAGCCCTCCACGAAATACAGAGTAGTTGATCAAGTTCCCATTGAGGGTGTCGGCATCGGTGATGTCAAAGGCCAGACCCCATTGGCCTGGAGTGTCCACATAGCCATCGTCCAATCGATCGCCCTGCATGGTGATGGGTGCTCCGAGCTCTCCCTCTGCGAGGAGCGTCCCCCCTCTGATCCAGATGCCTGAACCCGCATGGGCGTGGACCTTTGTCCCCGGCATAATGGTGAGTGTGCAGCCAGACTCCACCAATATCCTTCCATAGAGGACATGAGGCAACTGGGCATCCCAAACTTCGTCACATGCCAACACCGTATAATCGTCGGGACCACCGTGAAATACTGCGTTTTGTCCCTTCGCAAGCAGTTTCACATTCTGCTCGATGCCATTGGTTCGGAAGATGAGGTCCTCTCGCACCCAAAAAGGCACGTCCTCCGCACTTTCATTGGGATCTACGGTCACTTCGACAAAGACAAACATGCTGTCTCCTGGAGCCAAAGGAGTGTCTCGCAAAGGAGCGGACAAATCGGTCGCGGGCAAGCCGTTGACATTGATGCGAAACGGACTGATGAGCCCCCCGTCCAACTCAATGTCATCAATGAGCAATGTTCCTTCATGATCATTGTACACCTTCAGAGGCAGTGTGACACTTCCCACGGTGGTGAATACGGTGTCGAAGTACACTGTATCGGAGGAGAACCTGAGACCATGCGCTGGATTGTTGTCCCATGTTGTGCGCTGGCAACCGGTTACAAAAACAAAAGAAAGCGCGGCCATTCCTATCATCACACCACTGGTCAAAGTGAACAGCCTGCGGCTGGCAGGAATGAATGGACAGGTCATGTTGCAAAGATGTTCAACTTCCATTGAATCTCGAACGCAAAGAAGAATACTTTCTTGCTTTCCCGTGGTATACAATGCCATTGCCCCCGAAATGCACAAAGCCCATGGCGTGAACCATGAGCTTTGTTTTTAGCTTCGTTTGTTGTCCGTAGGGACATTGAACCATCAGCCGAGGTATCCCTTAAGGATCCGGCTCCTGCTTGTATGCTTAAGCCTACGGATGGCCTTTTCCTTGATTTGTCTCACCCGTTCGCGGGTGAGGTCAAATCGCTCCCCGATTTCTTCCAATGTCATGGGGTGCTCGCCGTTCAATCCGAAGTACAGGCGCACAACGTCTGCCTCTCTTGGGGTAAGGGTGCGCAGGCTGCGTTCAATCTCCTTGCGCAACGATTCCGTCATCAAGTCCGTGTCAGGGGAAGGAGTATCCCCTGTCTGCAACACATCATACATGTTGCTGGAACTCTCATCTCCGTCCTTCAACGGAGCATCCATGGATACGTGACGGCCAGCATTTTTCATGCTTTGCTTCACTTCATCCAGCGTCATGTCCAACGTTTCGGCCAATTCCGCCGCTGTTGGTGGACGTTCAAATTCCTGTTCCAAACGGGCAAAAGCCTTGTTGATTTTGTTGATGGAGCCAATCTTGTTCAATGGAAGTCGAACTATGCGACTCTGCTCAGCAAGCGCTTGAAGAATGGACTGACGGATCCACCAAACGGCGTATGAGATGAATTTGAAGCCACGGGTTTCATCAAAACGTTGAGCTGCCTTGATGAGTCCAAGATTGCCTTCGTTGATCAAGTCCGGAAGGGACAATCCTTGGTTCTGGTACTGCTTGGAAACAGACACCACAAAGCGAAGATTCGCTTTGGTCAACTTCTCAAGTGCAAGTTGATCTCCTGCTTTGATCTTCCGGGCGAGCTCCACCTCTTCCTCTGCTGTAATGAGGTCGACACGACCAATTTCTTGGAGGTATTTGTCAAGAGACGCTGTCTCTCGATTCGTGACTTGCTTGGTGATTTTTAGCTGCCTCATGGGTGCAATTCAAGGGGTTCAACAATGATTTAACGCAGTTCTGACTGAAAAGGTTTACAACCGACTCAATCAATCTTCGTTGCGCGGACGTTCGGGACGTGGTCCGCGGTCGCGGCCGCGGTCGCCTCGATCACCTCGGTCTCCACGGGGAGCTCTTTCGACGTATCCTTCCGGCTTGGGCAGCAACACCTTTCGGCTCAATTTGATCTTGCCTGTTTTGGGGTCGCGACCCACCACTTTGAATTTGACCGTCTCCCCTTCTGTGAGGATGTCACCAACATTTTCTACGCGTTTCCAATCGAGTTCGCTGACGTGGAGAAGTCCATCTTGTCCAGGCATCACCTCCACAAATGCGCCGTAAGGCATGATGGTTTTGACCTTTCCTTCGTACTCCTGTCCGATTTCTACTGTAGGTGGAAATGCAATTTGCTTGATGCGCTTCAATGCAGCCTCGATGGCATTCTTGTCCGACGCTGCAATCTCAACCATGCCTTTTCCATCGATGTCCTCGATGCTGATGTTGGTTTCGGTGTCTGCTTGGATTTCTTGAATGATTTTTCCACCTGGGCCAATGATGGCTCCGATGCTGTCTCCGGGAACCTCCAAGGAAACGATGCGCGGCGCATGGTCCTTGTAGTCGTCACGTGGCTCAGAGAGTTCCGTCAACATGGCTTTGCGGATGTGGTGGCGGCCTTCACGGGCCTGCTCCAGAGCTTCACGCAATTGATCAAAGCTGATGCCTTTGATCTTGATGTCCATTTGGCAGGCTGTGATGCCCGTCTCGGTGCCTGTCACTTTAAAGTCCATGTCGCCTAGGTGATCTTCATCGCCCAAGATGTCTGAAAGGATAGCGTACTTGCCTGTCTCCAGATCGGTGATCAATCCCATGGCAATGCCAGACACGGGAGCTTTGATTTTGATTCCACCGTCCATGAGGGCCAAGGTGCCTGCACATACAGTGGCCATGGAAGAGGAACCGTTGGATTCAAGGATCTCACTTACCAAACGAATCGTGTATGGGCATTCCTCTACTGGAGGCAACACTGGCTTCAATGCACGAAGCGCCAAGTTTCCGTGCCCCACTTCCCGTCGGCTCGTGCCGCGCAAGGGACGCTCCTCTCCGGTGCTGAATGGAGGGAAATTGTAGTGCAAAAGGAACTTCTCAGTTTTGCGCACAAGCGCCCCGTCAATCAGCTGCTCATCTTGCTTGGTTCCCAACGTCAATGTTGTCAAGCTTTGGGTTTCTCCACGGGTGAAGATTGAAGAGCCATGGCATCCCGGCAGGTAGTCCACTTCGGTCCAAATGGAGCGAATCTCATCCGTCTTACGTCCATCCAATCGCAACCCTTCGTTGAGCACGAGGTCACGAATGGCTTTTTTCTGAGCCAACTTGATGTAGTCGCTCGTCATGCCACCTTTTTGCTCGCGGTCTTCGTCTGACATCGCCTCCATGAAGGCAGCCTTCAATTCAGAGAAGCGGCTTTTGCGCTCTTCCTTGGTGGCACCTGTCTTCCCAGCTTCGTAGAACTTGGGGTACATGTCCGCCATGATGTGGGCCTTCCAATCCTCATCATGAGTTTCGTGAGAGTATTCGCGCTTCACTTCCAACTTGCCCACCTTTTTGGCAAGCTCGTTTTGCGCCTCACATTGGGTGCGAATGGCACCGTGTGCCACCTCAATGGCATCTACCATCTCTCCTTCACTGACCTCGCTCATTTCTCCTTCCACCATGACAATGCTGTCCATGGTTCCCGCGACCATGATGTCCATGTCTGCCTCCTCCAATTCTGAGCGGAGAGGGTTGATCACAAACTCCCCTCCTACACGCGCTACGCGCACTTCAGAGATGGGGCCATCAAAGGGAATGTCTGACACTGCGATGGCTGCACTGGCTGCGAAACCCGCCAAACTGTCTGGCAGAACCTCTGCATCAGAGCTCATCAGTTGAATCATGACCTGCGTCCCTGCGTGGTAATCACCCGGGAACATCGGACGAAGGGCCCGATCCACAAGACGCATGACCAACACCTCCGTGTCAGAGGGGCGGGCTTCACGCTTGAAAAATCCTCCTGGAAAACGTCCGGCCGCCGCATACTTTTCGCGGTAATCCACTGTCAGTGGAAGGAAGTCAACGTCCATGGGTTCGTGACTGGAAACTGCCGTGGCGAGCAACATGGTGTTGCCCGATCTAACGACGACGGAACCGTGAGCCTGCTTGGCGAGCTTGCCGGTTTCAATGGTGACCTCGCGCCCTTTGCCGAGATCAATGGTTTGGTTGTGTACCGTGTAATTCATGTTGCCTCTTCTTCTACGTGTATGTGTGTGGGCCGGCAAGCCCCAATAAGCCAAAGGCGGATGACTTTCAACCGCCTCCAGAAATTCGATTCAATGGATCAACGACGCAAGCCGAGCTCCTTCACAATCTCCCGGTAGCGATTGATGTCCTTGGCCGCGAGGTAATTCAACTGTTTGCGTCGCTTTCCGACCAAAGTGATCAAGGCGCGCTGCGTGTTGTAGTCCTTGCGGTTTCTTTTAAGATGCTCAGTGAGGTGAGCAATACGGAATGAAAACATGGCGATTTGTGCCTCAGGAGAGCCTGTGTCGGTGTCCCCTTTTCCGTGCTTGGCGAAGAATTCTTTCTTCTTTGATGCGTCCAAATACATGTGCGAAATCCTTTAGATGTTCGAGATGCGAATAATAAAATGAACCGCGAAGATACGAAAGAACCAATGGCCCTTCGAATTATTCTTGGGTATGCAACATGCGGAGAGAAAAGGACAGCTGCGTCTTCAACTCCTTTCTTGGAATAATGGCGTCCAAAAATCCGTGCTCCAAAACAAACTCGGCTCTTTGAAAACCTTCCGGAAGGTCTTTCCCAATCGTTTCTTTCACCACCCTTGGCCCCGCAAAGCCAATCAAAGCATTGGGTTCGCTAATGTTCAAGTCGCCGAGCATCGCAAAGGAAGCCGTCACTCCTCCCGTTGTGGGGTCGGTGAGCATACTGATGAATGGAAGCCCTGCTTTTGAGAGCAGTGAGAGTTTGGCACTTGTCTTGGCCATTTGCATCAGACTCAAACCAGCCTCCATCATTCGCGCACCCCCTGACTTGCTGATGCAAATGAACGGCACTCCCTTTTTGAGGGCGTGGTCAATGCCACGGGCGATCTTTTCTCCCACAACAGATCCCATGCTGCCGCCGATGAAGGAAAAGTCCATGCATGCAATCACCACACCTTGCCCATTCATCTCACCCGATCCAACGCGGATGGCGTCGGTGAGTCCTGTCTTGGCTTTTGCAGCGTCCAAGCGGTCTGTGTAGGCCTTGGTGTCGGAGAACCCTAGAGGGTCAGCGGAAGACAACTTGGGCGCCACTTCTCTGTACTTGCCATCGTCGAACAACAAGCCGAAGTAGGCATCGCTTCCAATTCGCTCGTGATGGTCACACATGGTGCAAACCCAAAGTGTCGCGGCGTGCTCTTGGTTGGAGACGACCGTTTTGCAATTGGGACACTTGTACCAAGCACCTTCAGGAATTTCCTTCTTCTCAGCGCTTGACGTCGTGATGCCTTCTGCATTTCTCTTGAACCATCCCATGCTACAAATTTATGATGGCTCCCAGGGGAACGAGGCCAATCGAAATGCAGTTTTACACGATGTTGAATCGGATGTCGTGGATAGATTCAAAATGGCAATCCCAAACCCAAGTGCACAGCTCCCTTGGGCAGTGCCTGTCCTATCCATCGGCTCCCAGCGGGGCGTCCGGGATCATGGGCCCTCAGCGCAGCATCTACCCTGATCAAGAAAAACCCCAGGTCGTAACGCACGCCCATTCCGGCACTCCAGCCCATGGTGCCCAACGAAAACTGGGCCTCTTCAGGAACATCTGTGCCGTGCAGCCAAACATTCCCTGCATCGGTGAAGAGCGCCAGACCCCAAGTGGGACTCAGTTTGAACCGAGACTCCACATTGATGTCAAGCCTCACATCCCCAATCCCCACCACAGCATTCGTCTCCTCAGAAGAGGCCAAACGTCCCGGCCCCAAAGTTCGGATTCGCCAACCCCGAATGCCATTGGCCCCACCGCCAAAGAACGAATGCTCCAAGGGCAATGCTGGGGTGTTGGCTCCCGTACCGGCCCAACCCACTTTGAGGTTGAATGCCTGGTACCAAGCCGATCCCTTGGTGGTCTTTTTGCGGCCCTGAAACACCGCTTGGTGTCGCTGGAATTGAATCGAAGGCACGCCCTTGGCCAAGGTCCATGCCCCACTTTGAGGGTCAAGCCATTCGGAATCACCGGCGGCCAGTCGGGATGCCAGAGCCTGGGAGAGCCATCCTGCCCACATTGATTGAACCACAGCTTGTCCTGACCAATTTCCGCCCCTCCACTCTGTCTCCCACGATCCACCGGATGCGAGCGTCAAGTGGTTGTTGAAACGCGCCTTGACCAGGTCGTTCGCGTCGCTGTCGAGCCATTGGACAAAAAGGCTGTCCCGATTGGTCAAATTGACAAAGGCGAGGTCCACAAGTCGAAGAGCTACTTTGGAATTCCGGGTCGGATTCTCTGTCCAACTGACTTCATAGCTGCCATGAAATTGTGACCGTGTGAATTCAGGCCAAACCTCTCTTTCCCAACCGAGGTCCCATTCAGAATTGGGCTGTGTGGACGGGCGCATGGCATCAAGAGACAAGGGCCATATGCCAAGACGCTCCTTGTGCCAGCGGATGTACCATTCTCCACTGTTCAGCAAATTGTCCCTTGAAAGGGTCGCGAAGGGAGCCACTGCCACATAGCCAAAACCAAATTCAACCGCATTCTTTGCCCCCCAACCTCGAGGGTTGCGGTGCACCACGGAGGTGCCTAGCTTGGGTCCATAACGCGTGTCGTTCCGAACCAAATCCAATTCAAAGCCCACATCGTGAGAGGGTCTCTGCTGAATTTGGATGTCCACGTCCATGAGCACTTTCTCAGCTTCCAAACGGAACGTTTTCCCCAACTGCACCTGTGCCACACTTGGAAGGGATTGAAACCCTTGTAGGGTCTTAGAAATTGCCCTAGGCGTAAAAGGTTTTTGGGCTTTCAAATCAACCAAGTGTCTCCACACATCTGCACGGAGACTGCCAGTTTTTCCCGAATCAGAGGGCACTTGCCCCTCCCAAGTGATGCTTCCAAATTCCACTTTGGGGTGAGGGCGATTCCCCATCGAGTCTGTCGGGAGCGAAGGGTCATGCCACTCCGTACCTTCAGCATGCCACGGCAACGCTTCAACGGTGAGCCACACTTCGTGCCGATCGGATCTGCCCAAGGTATCGGCTGTAAATACAAGAAGCCCCGAGTGGAACGTTGCCCGCCCCGCGCTTTGAATTTGCAATGCCAAATGATCTTGGGCACCACGCAACAAATCTTGGGCAAACGGAAGTCCTCTTTGGAGAGGAAGTTCAAGCTCCTGAACAGTCAGACCCGTGGCGTCGAGATTCCAAGTGATGCCTGCCAAGTGCCAACGCCGCCCCAAGATGACGTGCAAATCAAGGGCAGTACCTCGGTTCAAGACGGTCCAACTGGATTGAACATCTGCCTCCAGCCAACCAGCCAAATGCAATCGATTTTGAAGGGCTCTTGCGTTCTTGAATTGGGCTTGAACTGTTGGGGAGCGCGAGTCTCCTGCAAGGGCTTTCTTGCCCTGTAGCTTCTCCCAAAAAGACCGCTTTGCAGGCTTCACGGGGAGCATATCTTCCCATACATCCCAGAGATCTCGCGATGGTGGGTCGCCCTGATATGACCCCCGGTGGAAGTTTGTCTGCAGCCACGGTCCAGAAGGAAGATCTTCTTGGGCACATGCAGTTTCTCCCACGGCGTAACTTGCACCCAACATGGCCATCCACAAAGTCCACCGACAAGACATCCGTAGCCTCAAACGCCGCAGTGAAAGATGGGCAAAGCGCCGTTTGATGGTGGAAGGTGTGAAGTGCATTTTGGAACTTTTCAAAAGTCCATGGGAGGTGGAACGAATCTACTTCAGTTCCGACCATGAAGGAAGCGCTTCCCTGGCTTCATTGCAAGAGACCTCTCTCGGAACGGAGTTCGTCTCTGTCTCGGCCAAAGACATGGAAATGATGTCTGCGCTCAAAACGGCACCCGGGTTTCTAGCCATTGCGCACATGCCGGACCCATCTCCTCATGCTCCTGGGTTGTGGCTGTACTTGGACGACATCAACGATCCAGGGAATGTGGGCACTTTGATCCGCGTGGCAGACTGGTTTGGCCTTGCGGGTGTTGTGTTGAGCTCCGCTACGGCAGACCCTTTTGGCCCCAAGGCCGTCCAGAGCGCAATGGGGTCCACGTTTCATGTGCCATTGCGAATCCAAAACCTCAAAGACTTGCCAGAAGATTGGCGGATGCATGTGGCAGGCCTCGATGCCGGCGGCAAGAATTTGCACACCCAAGTCCCTTCCGCACTTCCCACACTGCTGGTGATTGGATCGGAGTCGCATGGCATGTCAGAGCAAGTCAAGGCCTCTTGTCACGACATACTGTCCATTCCCGGTGCAGGTCGTGCAGAGTCACTCAACGCTTCCGTGGCAGGTGCCGTGGCTGTGTCAGTCTTGATGCAGCAAGCCGTGGCGATGGACCAAAGGAGCTGACATCACCTTGCACCACATGCGGGAGGCTTGTTCTTGCGACCATCCCTTCGCTTTCATCGCCAGGGCTACCTTTTCAAGACGGGCCTGCCAAGCCATACGTTCTTCCTCGTTGGCTGACGGGGCCTGATTCGTTATCTCTGCGGAATGGCCAAGCCACTCTGCAGACAGCCTCTGATTGGGCCAAAGTTTCATGCCATTCATGAGACGCTCGTCCATTCTCTGGGCCATCCACCTTTCTTGTTTCTCATCTTTTGGCCCGACTTGCCACTTCAACGGTGCTCCAAAGTGGAAATGCACACGTCCTTTCCCACCAGCAAGTCCTGCCCACATGGAGCGCTCATCTTCGCCTTCCTCTTTGTGGTAAGAGCCCTCTTGCTCAAGGGAGAGCAATTCATGGATTTTCATGACATCGCAGGGATCCCATTCATAACTCAACGAAGTCGGCGACACTGCGAGATCATTCCAAGTGTCGGCCTCTCCACCTTTGGAGAGGGTGCGAATCAAAGCAGGGGCTGTGCTGTCCATGCCGTCCTTGGCCCGACCCTCCCTGTGGGCGAGCCACACAGGTTGACCTTGGGCCACAACATGCTGAATGTAGGCTGCAGTCCGGAGGCTGTGGGCATATCGCTCACGCGCTGACCCAGAACGTTCCACCACAAAGCAGCGGTTGAGTCGAACCAGGGCATCCACCCACGGTGACTTCAGTAGGTTGGAGCCAATGCCTATTTCAGTGGCTCGATGTCCTTCCCCAATGAGGACCACATTGATCAAAGATGGGTCGAGGACAATGTCTCGGTGGTTGCTCAAGAACAAGCGTCCTGTGTCCAGGGCTCCTGCATCTTGGCTCCATTGAAAACCATCCGTGGTTTGGCTTACCAGTGCTTCCAGAAAGGGTTTCACCACCTCTCCTTGAAATGCAGTGACATCTTGAACACCTTTCCACACTTTCGCCAAACGTTCTGCCTCCCCGCTCGGGACCAACCGCGTCAATTCACTCCCCCAATCCCGTGCATGCGAAAGCGTATTCAGCGCCAAACGGGCCTTTTCGCCCTTCAATGGGGCCATGTCTTCAAACCCTACGTGATTCACCTCGTTGGATGCCATGCCGCAAGATAGGATGGCGACTACCTTTGACCTATGTCATTCGAGGACCTCAAATTGAAACGACAGTTTCTCCATGCCGTGGAGGATCTGGGATACACTGTCCCTACCCCCATCCAAACGCAAGCCATTCCGAGGATCCTTGCAGGTCAAGATCTGATTGGGGTGGCGCAGACGGGAACTGGGAAGACTGCTGCCTACGTGCTGCCATTGTTGCAAAAGGCCAAGGGACGTCAGGACGGTGCACCTCGAATTGCCATTTTGGTGCCCACCAAAGAGTTGGCTTTTCAGGTGCATGCCGCCGTGATGTCATTTGCGGCGCACACCGATCTGCGTGCATTGGCCTTGGTAGGTGGCGTCGGTCCCAAAACGCAAATCGCGAGCCTTGCAGAAGGCACCGACATTGTGGTTGCCACACCTGGGAGGTTTCTGGAGCTTTACCTGAAAGGTGCACTTGTGTTGAACAAGTTGCACTCCTTGGTTCTGGATGAGGCCGACCGCATGATGGACATGGGCTTCATGCCACAGCTACGGGACATGCTTGAAGTGCTGCCCAGAAAGCGCCAAAATCTCCTTTTCAGTGCCACCTTTCCACAACGTGTGGAATCCTTGGCCGACGAATTTCTCCTTTGGCCTTCGCGCATTGAGGTCGCTCCAGAAGGCACGCCCGTGGCCTCGGTGGACCAATTCATGGTGGAAGTGCCCAACATTCAAACGAAGCTGAATCTGCTTGTTTTTTGGCTTTGTGGCAAGCATGTCGATTCGCGGGCGCTTGTTTTTGTTCGAACCAAAGACGACGCACGCAAAATCCGTCAGGCCTTGGAAAAAGTGTTGCCAGGTCAATTGGCAGAGATCCACTCCAACAAGGCCCAACACACCAGGCTCGCTGCCATGTCCCAATTCCGACGTGGCGAAGTGAGGGTCTTGGTAAGTACGGACGTCAGCAGCCGTGGCATTGACGTTCCAGAAACCGAGGTGGTGGTGAATTTCACCGTGCCAAGGATGTCTGACGATTACGTTCACCGCATCGGACGTACAGGACGTGCCGACCGTTCCGGTGTGGCTTACACCATGGTGGACCCCACAGACGAGGTGGCGCTGGGAAGAATCCTCGAACGCCTGCCCAAAGGGAACCGTCCCGACTCCATGGCCTTTCCCGACAATGTGGAGGTGGCAGAGACACCTCCATGGGAGGCCAAAACCATGGCACGCACCATTGATTTTCAACGCAAGAAGGCTGACCCCACGTATCAAGGCGCTTTTCATGAGAAAAAGCGCAAAGGAGATGGCAACAAGCGCAACAAACGCCGCCGGTAACTCAAGGCACCTACTCTTCGCAAGGCAAAATGTCTCCACCATTCAAGACATAGCCTTCATCAAAACACATCACGCGAAGTCTGCCGTCTGGAAGTGGTTCCACATGGGTATGGTAGGCAAAATCATATCCACGTTGGGCGAGCCAAGTGGCCCCTCCTTCGCACACCTGTGATTCACCGCGGTCCGAATAAGATGAACTCCGCCAGGCCTTCAAGAGGGCCCTGTTTTTGTCCAGCCGCTTTTTGACACTCCACTTTTCTCTGGTCCACCCTGACGGATGGTGTGATCGATTTGTCATGGAGGCAAATTCATCGACATCTGCCGAGAAGCGTCTTCGATTTTGTGAATGCAACGTGGCAATCTACGTTCGCAGATGCGATTACCTTCGCAACATGAACCAATGGAAAACAGTGGGCATTGTTGGGGCAGGCACCATGGGAAGTGGCATGGCACAAATTGCAGCAGAAGCGGGATGTGAGGTCATTCTTGTGGATGCCCATGAGCATGCCTTGGCTCGAAGCAAGGAGCAACTGGAACGCGTCATGAACCGACTGTTGGAGAAGGGGCGCAAAACCGCTGAAGAGTCCGCTGACTTGCAGGCCAGGATTCGAAGGACAACCGATCTGGTCGATTTGCAACCTTGCGACCTTGTGATCGAGGCCATTGTGGAGCAATTGCAGGCAAAGAGTGATTTGTTCAAAGCCCTGGAGGTCATTCTCCCAAGTGAGGCTGTTTTGGCCACCAACACCTCCTCCCTCTCCGTCACGGCTTTGGCCCAAGCATGTGACCACCCGCAAAGGGTGGTGGGCTTGCATTTTTTCAATCCTGCCCCTTTGATGGCGCTTGTGGAAGTCATCCCTGCCCTGCAAACCGATCCGGCCATTGTGGAACATGCTGTGGCCAACATGAGGGCTTGGGGGAAAGCCCCTGCCGTGGCCAAAGACACCCCGGGGTTCATTGTCAACAGAGTGGCCCGACCTTTTTACAGCGAAGCCTTGAGAATCCATGAAGAAGGTTTGGCCTCAGTAGCTGACATCGACGCGTCCATGCGCGCTGTCGGTTTCAGAATGGGGCCGTTTGAGCTGATGGATTTGATAGGCCATGATGTGAACTATGCCGTCACATCGACTGTCCATGAAGCATTTTATGGCGACCCGCGCTACCGCCCGAGCCATGTGCAGCGTCAGTTGGTCGCGGCTGGATGGCTCGGCAGGAAATCCAGTCGAGGCTTTTATGCCTATGATGGCAAGGAAAAGCTGGACGCCGATGGGCAACCAAAGCAAGGTGTGGCAGACCGCATATTGACCATGCTCATGAACGAAGCGGTGGACGCTGTTTTTTGGCAGGTTGCATCTGCACAAGATGTGGATGTGGCCATGCAGAAAGGCGTGAACTACCCCAAGGGCTTGCTCGCATGGGCGGAGGAACGTGGATTCCAGCATGTGGTGGCCCACATGGACGAATTGCGCGGTCGCTATGGGGAGGAGCGTTACCGATGCTCTCCCTTGCTTAGGGACATGGCCCAATCGGGAAAGTCCTTTTTTCAATGATTCCAGCGACGGATACAGGCCAACTTGTGAGAGGGCTTGTCGTCTTCATGGCGTAGGATGTGGCCATCCGTTAAGTAGTCTTGCCGAACTTCGCCGGAGGCATGCAAGACATGGCCTTGACCATCGCAAATGCCCACATGGGTGATGTTCCCCTTTGCATTTTCAAAAAAGGCAACATCATTCTTGGCCACATCTTCGCCTGGCACAAGTTCGCCAACCTTCGCTTGTTCGCTTGCATCTCGAGGTACTTCAGTGCCGCAAAGCTTGGCGGCCAATTGCACGAGCCCACTGCAGTCCATTCCCCACCCAGACCGTCCGCCCCAATGGTAGGGCACGCCCTTCATGGAAAGCGCCCATTGCCACATGTCCCCAGTCCATGCAGCTGGGGTATTGGAAATTGGTGCGACCTCGTCCTCTCCCAGCATCCACTGGCCTTGGGCGAGCCGAACAACAGCCCCTGCTGGCAAAGTGCCTCCAGCCACCCCACTCCATGAAGAGCTGAGTGCGGACAAGCAAAGGGTCTGGCCCATCCATTCCTTGGTCACGGGCCTCAGTTGACGGTTGTCCATCCACCCCGTGTATCCATCGGGCAGTGCGACTTGCACCCAGTGGCCCTTTCCTTCTTGGAGGATTTGGACTTTCTCACCACCCAACACCTCGTTCACGCACTCCGAACGGTCCGAAGCTTCAGCCCGCAGTGGAACATGGCTCAGATGGCACCAATGGTGGGCGGTCATCTCAGGTGACGTCAACGGTTTCCAAGACCAATGCCGAGGCCCCACCACCACCATTGCAAATGCCTGCGGCACCGCGGCGCATGCCGTGCTGGTGAAGGGCGTGCACCAAGGTCACCACAATGCGTGACCCGCTTGAACCCAAGGGGTGCCCCAAGGCAACGGCCCCTCCATTCACATTCACCCGTTCAGGGTCAAGCCCCAGGGCTTGGTTGTTGGCAATACCCACCACGCTGAAGGCTTCGTTCAATTCCCACAGGTCGATGTCTTTGTTTTCCAGGCCGGCTTTGGACAATGCTTTGGGCAAAGCCAAAGAAGGCGCCGTCGTGAACCACTCTGGGGCTTGCGCAGCATCGGCAGTGGCCAGGATTTTGGCAAGGGGAGCGAGGCCCCACTTTTGGACTGCTCCCTCGGAAGCCAGAACAAGTGCAGACGCGCCATCGTTGAGTGTGGAGGCGTTCGCTGCAGTCACCGAACCCTCCTTGTCAAAGGCAGGACGCAACTTGGGGATTTTGTCGAGTCGGACATTGGTGTGCTCTTCGTCACACGACACCATCACATCGTCGCCCCTTCTTTGTGGCACGGCCACGGGCACGACCTCCTTGTCAAAGTGCCCAGACTCCCAAGCATGTGTGGCCCGGCGATAGCTTTCCACCGCGAAGGCATCTTGCGCTTCGCGACTGATGTTGTTTTCTCTGGCGCATAGCTCTGCAGAAACCCCCATATGGGTCGCATTGTACACATCAGTCAAGCCGTCCTGCAGCATGCCATCTTGGACCTTGACGTTGCCAAATTTGACCCCGCTCCTTCCGTCCAAGTAGTGCGGCACAGAGCTCATGTTCTCCATGCCTCCCGCCACCACAATGTCCGCGTCGCCGAGGGCAATGGCCTGCGACGCAAGCGAGATGGCCTTCATGCCGCTGGCACAGACCTTGTTGACGGTGGTGCAAGGCACGTTGTTGGACAGGCCTGCGCCGAGGGCAGCTTGGCGGGCAGGGGCTTGGCCTGCACCGGCTTGAAGCACGTGGCCCATGAACACCTCATCCACCGCGGAAGCTTCGATGTTGGCAGCCTTCAACGCGCCTTCAATGGCGGTGCTCCCCAATTGGGTGGCTGGAACAGATGACAACCCCCCGAGAAAACTCCCCATGGGGGTGCGGACGGCAGAAACAATGTAAACGGCTCTGGACATGTTGAATCGGTTGGAATATTGTGGTGCCAAATTACTGCGCCTTCTGCCGTTTGGCCACTCCTTCCAGAGTTACTTGAAACTTTATGGAACATTCCCCGTAACCATGACCAACCTGCAAACAAAACAAACAATGACACTCCCAGGCATTCCTTTACAGCACCAACCAGATCGCCTGAAGGAATTCCAAACCCTCATTCGACACGTGTACCAAGAGCCCACTCAAATGCGAAGGGCCTTGAGATTGGCATTCAAAGAGCTGCCCCCTGCGGAAGCTCAAGCCTTGCGCGACTGGGTCGAGCGCCGGTTCTCCTTGTGAGAATCAGCGCTTTTTTTTGGTCCATGGTTTTCGCTCGGCCCGCGACGCTCCCCTTGGGGACGGTCTTCCTTGGGGCCACGGGAGTCCCTGCGGTCTTTGCGCGGAGCCGGTTTGGGCGAGCTCCCTCCCCTTACAAGCTTCAAGAATTCATTGGGCACTCTTGTCTTTACGTTGATCACTTCCCCATTGGGCCCCTGAATGGCAATTGCAAAAAGGTGAATGCCCCCACGTTTGATGGGGTCTGGTGCCGAACGGCCCACACCAATCAACAAACAATCTTCCCTGCGCAATGCGGGAAGCATGTCCTGGATGACGTCGTATCCTGATTTGAATTTGAGCAGCGTATGGCTCTCTGTGGCACGCATCGTACGGTACTCCAATTCATAGGGGTCACCGTTCTCAGGACGCAAGAACAAAGCGTCATCTGCTGGCAAGTGTCCCTGGACCATCACATAGAGACCCTTTGCAAAGGAGCTCCAATGTTCTTGAAGGTGTTGGCGCCATTCCTTGGATTTGGCCACAACGAGGAGGCCACTTCCCTCTCTCGGAAGTTTGTTGACGAAGTGCAAATCCACATGTTCTGTGGTCTTGTTTTCGAGGTAGGCCTTGACAGCGGAATACGTCGACTTGACCTTGGGGTTGGGTGAGGCACATACCCAACCAGCTGGCTTCTCGTAAATGAAAACATTCTCATCCTCGTACACCACTGGAAAGGGCGACTTGACCGCCGCAGTTGAAGCTGTTGACTTTCCCTTGTTGCCTCTTGCCACGGCCCCTCCCGTGCGTTCGCGACGGCCCACTTCTTCTTTGGACAATACAGACACCTGGATGCCTGGCTCAAGAATGTCATTTCCTTTGAAGGCAGGCTTTTCGTTGACCAAAATCTCGCCTCGTTTGAGGGCATTTCTGGCTCGGGTGCGGGTCGCGTAACCCACATGGGTCATCAAAGCTTCGATGAGCTCTACGGGATGTTCCACGGTGAATTGTTCCATGACGCGAAAGTACGCCCACTGGAATCATGTCTCACAAGTCGATGGAAAAGGATGCTGGCGGCTTCGCTGGTCACGGTTCCACCACACAGGACGAGCCATACACCGTGAGCATGTTCATGAGATCTTCCACGCTAACAGCACCGTCAAAACTGTTGTCTGTGAAGCAATCAAATGAACATCCAAATTCTGACAGCAAGGTCAGCAGGTCGCTTACTGTGTGCTCACCATCTCCGTTGTAGTCTGCATAGCACCAAGGCAATTCAACACAAAACTCAAAAGTGAGTGTCGGGTCAAAGCTTATTTCTTCAGCCTGATGGATCACTTCGCCAAATGGACCGCGCAACACAAATCCGCCCGGCTCTCCGCAGTCGTCTCCTGAAAACCCATCGCCCCCTTGGTCCGTCCAAACGAAGGCATGGCAGCCTTGCGAAAGGCACCATGAGGTCTCCATGGTGTCCCCTGCTGCCAGTGGAACGCTGGCCAAAAGCGCGCTGGATGGGGTGTCGTCTCTGAACAAGTCCCAAGACATGTCCACACTTTCGCAATCCGCCCACCACGTCATGGTCATGTTGTGTCCTAGGCCACTCGACCAAAGGGTTGTGGGATAGGCGCTCCCATCGGCATCACCTTCGCTGTTCAAGGGTTGAATGCGCAAATGGGCTTCCCCCACAAAAGGGACCTCAAGCAAAAAACCTCCGGCCTGCCCCTGAGCGCCAGGCGCCAAACCTTGTGGGAAAGCCGCAACCATCGTGGTCGTTGCCACCCCTGACCAGGGCGACTCCGCCGTGACTTCCAAGTCGACTGACCACAATGTATCGGCTCCAGCGTTGTGGATCCAAGGGGTGCCTTGCAACAGATTCGCGCATTGCGTGCTTGGAGCGTCGAGCCCCACCACCACTGCCATTGATACAGGGGCATCTTCCAGGCCAATGGCCCAGAGCCCCCTTCCGTAAGTGCTTGCTACCACCCGGTTCAAGAGGAGATCTTGTGCCAAATCCACCACAGGTGCCAAGGGCAAGTTCGAGCCCATGTCCTCCCATTGACTTTGCGCTGAATTCCAAGCGTGAACGCCCATGTCAGACCCTACCCACCAATCTCCATTGTCAAGTTCCAACAGTTGATGCACAGGCAGTGCTGGCAAACCCGCGCTGATGTTGTCCCAATGAATGCCGGCGTCCTCGGTTTTCCAAACTTGGGCATCTTCCTCGTAATCCGAGAAAGCCACAAACCATGTTGACGAATGTTCTCGCGAAATGGCGATGTCGCCGATGTGGTGTCCGGGCAAGCCTTGCACCAGATCAAAATCTACATCTCCCACGCCCTTCCAGTACAGCGCATTGTTTTTGGCCACCAAGGCCACTTCAGGCTCAGTGGGATGAAGCGCCAATGCTGTGCTCCTCACGGTGCCCATCCCTCCCCAAGTCTCCCAGGAATCACCACCATCTTCTGAAAAGTGCAACGATTTTTTGGCGGCCACAATGCGGCCTGGAACCCCAGGGTGCATCTGAAACGGTGTTTGCCAAGCGCCCAGTTCATTGGGCCCAGAGGGTTGGAAATAATCTGCGATGCCCGTCATGGTTCGTCCCCCGTCGTCGGTCCGGTAGAGCAACCCATAGTAGGCTGAAGCATACAATCGATCTGCCACTGCCGTGTCCACAAAGCAATGGAATCCATCGCCATCCAAAATACGTGAGGTCACCTCGGGAGTGGCATAAAAAGTGCCGTTGTCTTGGGTGCCTAAAAGGTATTGGGAAGGATTCCGTGCATCCAAACCCAAGGCATAGCCCTGCGTAATTTGCAATCCTGCGCTCTTGTCGACACATGAACCGGTCACTTCCCATCTAAAGACACCACCGTCGTTGGCAATGAGGAGGTCCCCATCGGGCAAAAAGACAAAGTCGTGTTGATCAGCATGGGTATACAAAGCCTCGTCAGCACCCTGCCAATGCAATGGGCAATTCCAGTTGGCGCCTCCGTCCGTGCTTTCCCAAACGTTCACTCCTCCCACAACCACGTGTTCCGCATTCTGGGGGTCGACCTCCAAGCACAAATCCCAGAATGCCTGGCCTGCAAAGTCAGCCCCGGAAATGGTGTAGCCAAGCATGTTGGGACCGCTTTCACGGGTGGCAAGGGCCTCCCACGTCAATCCGGCATCTGCACTTCGCCAAAATCCAAGAAAATTTTGTTGGAAGTAATGTCCTGCCACGGCGTAGACAGTATCCCGGCTGGTGGCCTCTCCAAAATTCTCAGCTGCCACTTGGATCCGTCCCATGCTCCCAAGGTCTTCGGGCAGAATGGTTTCCGACCAAGTTTGGCCAGCATCTGCTGTTCTTAAAATCCCAGCATTTTGAACGGCTAGAACAGCGATGCTGTCGGACATCCAAACAAAATCGCGGACGTTGCCTGGCGCACGAAGGTCAAAGGTTGTGCCACTGTCTTCGGAGACAAAAAGCCCAAGGTCAGTGGCCACCCAGAAGACATGGTTTAAGGTGGGATGTCGATCGACCTTGTAAATTCGGCGGCCTTGATCTGGTGAAAAGGCGAGCTCCAATGGCTGCCATGACTGCCCACCGTCCCATGTTTCAAGCACTCCAATGCTGTAGGTGTCTCCGCCATTCCCATCCCCTGTAGCCAACCAAACATGTTCTGCATTGTCTGGATTGACCCAGACATCTGATGCGCCCAAAGGCGCCAACGCGTCGATGCCAAAAACGCTCCAAGATTGACCTGCGTCCTCGCTTCGCCAGAGCCCACCAGACGGAGCACAGGCCCACCAAGTGTCAGGTTGGCCTTCCAGGACCTCGAGCGCATTGATTCTTCCAGCACCGCCATGCACAGGAACTTTGTCGTCATCTACAGGGCCGATGTAACGCCAGGCCAAAGTGGAAGATGCAGGTCCCGCAAAGCCCAAGGCGCTTCGCCGAGTGGACGTCTCCTCCCACCACGATGTAGCAGGAATTTCTGAGATTGACGCCCCGCGTTCTTCCATCCACCAAGCCCATCGGCGAAAAGGCTTTTCGCCACATGAACGGGCTTCTGGAAAGGACGGTTGAGCCACCTCGAAGGCAGTCCGCGTTTCCTCAAAGGAGGCATGGCCGCGGGTCATCCCCTCGGACCAATGCGATTGAGCCCAACCCTCAGGAATGATCAGCACCAACAGAAACAAGCCTCCCAAAAAGGAGGGTGTCCAAGGTCGCTGTGGGATGTCCTGAAGGAGGTGCATTCCTTGAAAATACGCAAGAAATGCGAGGAGGTTTCACTTCAAGGGCAAAAGGTACTGGGATGGCGCCATCAACCCAAGGAAGGTTCCATGGTGTGGAACACCGCCTGGACGTCATCGTCCCCTTCCAAATTCTCCACCAAGGCCTCTACTTCTTGCGTTTGCTCTGGCCCCAAGGCCGTGGTCGTGGTGGGGACCCGCTCCAAACCGGATTCCACGATTTCCATGCCATCGGCCTCGAGTTTGGATTGGAGCCCCCCGAACGACTCAAATGGAGCGGTGACAATCAACTGCTGGGCTTCTTCGTCGCGCTCCACCTCCTCGGCACCAAAGTCAATCAACTCCAAGGTCAAATCGTCCAGATCCATTCCGTTGTCCACGAGGTTGAAAAAGCACATGCGGTTGAACATGAATTCCACAGAGCCTGTGGTGCCCAATTGTCCACCTCCACGGTTGAAGTGTGATCTGACATTGGCCACGGTGCGGTTGTTGTTGTCCGTGGCGGTCTCCACATAGATGGCAATGCCATGCGGCCCGTAGCCCTCAAAGGTGACCTCCTTGTAATCGGACGTGTCCTTGTCGGTGGCCTTCTTGATCGCCCTCTCGATGTTGTCCTTGGGCATGTTGGCCGCCTTGCAATTCTGCAATACGGCGCGGAGCCGGGAGTTGGTGTCAGGATCCGCAATCCCTCCACCCTCTTTGATCGAGAGGATGATGTCCTTGTTCAAACGGGCGAAAATTTTGGACATGGCTGCCCAGCGTTTCATTTTCCGTTCCTTCCTGAATTCGAATGCGCGTCCCATGAGAAATCGTTTGTGGCGAAGATATTCCGCAGGACACTGGGAAACCAAATGACCACTGTCCCCCACTGCTTTTTCGACAAAAAGCATCCTTTCTTCGACATGCGCAAAGTTATTTGGGTCAAAAGCTGTATTTTGCATCCTAACCAAAACTGATTCAATGCGTCTCATCAACCTCCTTCTTTCCCCTGTGTTGGGAACCCTCCTCTTGGTCATGTGCCTGCCACAACAGGCAATCGCACAAATTTCGCAAGGCGGAAGTCCTTTGCATTGGGCGACAGAGTTTCCGGTTGACATCGAATTCAAGAACTTCGCTCCATTGGATCTGGAGATTCTTGCGGCAGAAGATGCGGGAACGGCTCAGTTCAAGGATGCACCTTGGCGCTTTGGAATCGAGCATATCGTCGATTGGACGACCGAGAACAGCGGTGACTGGACAATGGAAGGTGACCATGCCGTTTGGCGACTTGCTGTGCGGTCAGACAATGCCACAAGTTGGAGTTTTTACTTGTCCAGCTTTCAAGTCCCCAAGGGAGGTGAGCTCTTTGTCTACAACGCCGACAGAACCCAGTTCATTGGGTCATTCACCTATCAGAACCACAAAGATTGGGGCGGATTGGCCCTAAGCTTGGTGGAAGGTCAAGGCGCTGTGTTGGAGTACCGTCAGCCGGCCTCCATGACAGAAGCACCCTCCATTGTGGTGGAGCAGGCTGTTCAAGGGTACCGTTCTCTGTTGCGCCGACAAGCTGAAATCGAGGCCGAGAATGCCTCCTATGGGCCATTTGGCAACAGTGGCGCGTGCAACATCAACGTCAATTGTCCCGAAGGAGCAGACTGGCAGGTGGAGAAAAAGTCAGTGGCCTTGATTGTGAATGGTGGAAGCGCCGCTTGCACTGGAGCGTTGGTCAACAACACAGCCAACGATGGCACCCCTTACTTCTTGACGGCGAACCACTGCTTGGGCACCCCCAACTCATGGACGTACTACTTCAACCACGAGAGCAGCACCTGCTCTGGCAGCACAGGCCCAACCTCACAAAGCATTTCTGGCGGCACTCTTTTGGTGGCCGATGGAGGCTCCGATGTCGCTTTGATTGAACTGAGTTCCGCGCCCCCTTCCAACTGGGACGTCGAATTTGTGGGATGGGATGCGACAGGGGCATCACCGGAAAATGCAACAGGTATTCACCACCCATCTGGGGACGTGAAGAAGATTTGCTTTGAAGAGAACAGCCCCTACGAAGACGCCACTGGTGGCGCTCAGGTTTGGTGGATCGATGCATGGGAGGACGGTGTGACAGAGCCTGGTTCTTCGGGTTCGCCTCTTTTTGACCAAAACCACCGCATCATTGGCCAACTTTATGGAGGCGCCGCGGCATGCTCTGGCACGGTGAACAACGGAGCGTACGATTTCTACGGAAGATTCAATGTGAGTTGGGGACTCGGCGTCAGCCAATACCTCGACCCCCAAAACACAGGTACTTTGGTGCTTGACGGATACCCCACTGGATTCGACACCGACAACGGATGCACGGACCCCAGTGCTTGCAACTACAGCGAGCTCGCTATTTTTGACGATGGCTCTTGCACCGTCAACGACCAATGTGGTGTTTGTGGTGGAGACAACAGTTCTTGCGGAGGTTGCACCAACCCAGCGGCATGCAACTATGATTCCGATGCCATCGTCGACGATGGTTCATGTGTGCTTGGAGGGGTTGGACTGGACTTCACATTGCTGACGGACGACTATGCTGGCGAAACCACTTGGAGCATTGCCGATGAAAACGGCAATGTCGTCTTGGAAGGTGGGCCTTATTCTGGCGCACAAACGACCTACACGGCTTCCACATGCGTGGCCACAGGATGCTATGTTCTGACTGTCAATGACAGCTATGGCGATGGCCTCCAATACAATGGCGTGGTGGGCAACTACACTTTGACCGACAACGATGGCAATGTGCTTGCCCAAATGGTCAACGGTGGAAACTTTGGCGTCCAAGCCGTCGACAACTTCTGTGTGGATGCTGGCGGGTCTGACATTCCAGGCTGCACGCAAGTCTTCTCCTGCAACTACAATGCGGACGCGACAGTGGACGATGGATCGTGCATTCTTCCCTACAGTTTGGTGTACGTGGATGGCGATGGAGATGGCTATGGCGACGACGCCATTGCCGACTGGTGTCCACCTCTCGAGGCGGGAATCACCTTGGTAGGTGGAGACTGTGACGACACCAATGCTGCTGTGCATCCCGATGCGCCTGGCACAGGAGAAGGCATCGACAACAACTGCGACGGCTTCCTTTCCACAGATGAGGAAGGCCCAAGCACATGTCCAGAAGACTTGAACCAAGACGGATCCATCACTGTGGCAGATGTGCTTGCTGTTCTGGCTGAATTCGGCTGCGCAAGCGAGTGCAGCGTCGATGTGGACGGCAACGGCAGTGTCAACGTTTCTGATGTACTTGCCCTCCTGGCAGCTTTTGGATCTGATTGCTGAATTTCAACCAGCCCATTTCAACCATGAAATCAACCTTTTTTTCCTTCCTCTTGACGCTCGGCCTCTTGGGCATGAGCCATCAAGGAGTTGCCCAATGTGAAACGTGTACACCCGACCTCACCTGCTTGGCCGTGGACTTTCCAGTCCTTTGTCCTGAGCAGCTTCCCAATGCCGTCCAAGGCGAGCCTTACGCGGCGACAGCCACCTTCAACTTGCCTCCTTCAGTGGTGGATCCTGGTTCGGGGCTCGAGGCAACCTTGTTGACGGTGACCATTTCCTCTGTGACCGGATTGCCTTTTGGCTTGGAGTTCGCACCCAACAACCCCGATGGGGTGTACAATCCAGGAAATGGTGAATACTATGGATGCTCCTCTGTTTGTGGAGTTCCGTTGGTCAGCGGTTCGTTTTTTGTGGAAATCAGCGTCGTCGTTTTGGTGTCAGCCTTTGGCTTTGAACAAGTGGTCAATGAGAGCTTCAGCTTGCCGTTGGTGGTGGAGCCAGGTGAAGACGGAGGTGCCAATGCCTCCTTTGCTTTGAGCGCCAACCAAGGTTGTGCGCCCCTCACCGTTCAAGGAACCAACCTCATCACGGATGCAGGCGCAACCTACGCGTGGGACTTTGGCAACGGAGAGACCTCCAATGCCTTGAACCCTTCATTCACCTACACCAGCCCCGGCACGTACACTGTGTCGCTTGAAACTGTGGTGAACGAACTTTCATTGACCTCCGTCAACATCACTTCGCTTGGAGGTGGATGGGGACAAGACATTGAGGACTTTTTTGGGTCCCCTGACCCTTACTTCGTTTTGAGTGGGCCTCAAGGGGGAATTTACACATCTGCCTATGTTGATGGCAACGAGACACCAACCATCAGTGGGTTCAACATTCCGCTTGATGCAGGTACGACGTACAACATTGCATTCTACGATTCGGATGGGGTTCTAACCAGTGATGACTTTTTAGGGTCAAGTGACTTCACCCCATCTGGGGCTGGTGAATTGACGGTGTCCAACAGCACCACGGCCATTTTGAACCTGGTCGAGACGCAGTTGGCAAGTTTCAATGAATCGGCCCAGTTGCTCGTCTTCGATGGTTTGGAGGTGTACGAGGATTTGGATGGCGACGGGTACGGCAACCCTGAGGTGTTGGTGAATGCCTGTGACCCCAACAACGTCCTGCCCTACGCATTCAATGACCAAGACTGCGACGACACAAACGCCGCGATTTACTTCGGCGCTCCAGGAACAGGTGACAATGTGGACAACAACTGCGACGGCACCATCGATGGAGCAGAAGTAGAGATCATCACGGGATGCCTGGACAACGCAGCATGCAATTTCAATGCAGAAGCCACCGTCGACGACGGCTCATGTGCATTCGCAGAGCCCAACTTTGATTGTGACGGCAACTGCCTGATTTCTGTGGACTGTGAAGGAAACTGTGGTGGCAGCGCTGTCGAAGACGACTGTGGCGTGTGCAATGGAGACAACAGCTCCTGTGAGGGGCCAGCATGCGTAGGTGACTTGAACGGCGACCTGCTGGTCTCTGTGGCCGACATCTTGGTGATGCTCGGGGAGTTTGGCTGCATCAATGATTGCACAAATGACTTGAACGGCGACGGTGCCATTTCCGTGGATGACCTGTTGTCGTTGCTCGCCAACTTTGGAATTGACTGCAACAACGACTGATTTTGAACCTCAATTGAATCTTGACCATGAGACACTTTACAACCCATTTTATGGCATTGGCCATGGCTGTCCTTACTTGTACGCAAATCCAAGCGCAATGCAGCATTGACTTTGACTTTGGCGATGAGACCCTAGGCATATCCCCCAACCCAGAAGCTGGCGAGCAATTCGCCCCTGGCGTGGTAGGGCAACCCTACAACGACGTCCTGCACATTTTGATTCCATTCTATGTTCTTGAAATCGACTCCACCCTGCCCTTTTTTCCCAATACTCCATTGGACAGCGTCTCCCTTGCGACCATCAACTTGGTGAACTTGGAGGACACCCTCAACATCTTGTCACTAGCGGATGCAGGCCTGGAAGTGGTGTGCAACAACAACGGCGATTCTGGGAATCCCTGCAGCTTCATTGGAGGCAACCAGTATTGTGTGGATTTGGAGGGCGTCCCTACGCTTCAAGGCACCTTTCGGGTTGACATCAGCGTCAATGGATGGGTGACCGTCTTTGGTTTTCCATTCAGCCAAGAACAGGTATTTGGTTCCTTTACCCTTGAGTTGGGGGAGGAAGGCTGCACCGACAGCGAAGCTCTGAACTTCAATCCAGCTGCGGTTGTGGACGATGGTAGCTGCATCCTCGACAATTGCACAGGAGACATCAATGGTGACAATTCCGTCACTGTCCAAGATGTCCTCTCCATACTGGCAGAATTCGGATGCGAATCCGAATGCAGCACGGACATCACTGGCGATGGTTTGACCACAGTGGCGGATTTGTTGGAGTTGCTGAGTGTCTTTGGCGAGACTTGTGGGTGAGGCCCCAGGAAAAGGCAAATCAATCCGAATGCATCCAACCCCAACAACCATGTAGGATTTGTATGCGTCATGCTTTTGTGTGGGTGTTGTAATTTCCCCTTTCACGATTCGAATCGCCTCTCTGATGAAAAGCGTCTTCACCTTCTTGTTGTGTTCTGTAGCGTGGGTTGCTCATGGGCAAGCGCCATGCAATTACACACTGAGCATGTTCAGTCAACTCTCGTCTAGCGAGACCGACAGCGAGTCAGCAACTCTGGCGGGTGATCTGACTTCTGCCACCTTCAACCTTGACTTCATAGGGACAGGCCTCAGCTATCCCTCCGACATGATGATTTACATCTATGCACCCAATGGCAACTGTGTTGTTTGGGGAGGGTGGAACATCAATCCAACTGGAGGGTGCACGGACATTGGAACTGGCGCAGGCAACTCTTGGCCTGGCGCCTGGGACACAACTGTCAACGGCAATTACACCTACACTTTGCCATTGAATGTTTTCAATCTCAATGGCTCTGGCACTTGGTCTGTCACCATTCAAAATGCATGGACAACCGCGGCCACAGCCACTTACGATTTGGACATCACCTTCAACGGCATTTGTGAGGGGGAATGTTTTGACCCGGAAGCCTGCAACTTTGTCCCCAATGCCGAATTGGTCAACAACGATCTCTGTGAATATGCCATCGACATCTACCCTTCAGGACTCTACGATTGTGACGGCAACTGCTATTTTGACTTTGACGGAGACGGCATCTGCAATTCACTCGAGGTGCCGGGCTGTCAGGAACCTTGGGCCTGCAACTTCAGTGCTGCAGCCACCGACCCTCCTCTTCCTGGATTTCCCTGTACCTATCCTGACAACAACAATGTGGATTGCGACGGCAACAGCCTGTTGCCACAGTTCTTGACGCAACCTCAGGATGCCACTGTGTCGTGTGGAAACATTCCTGATGTTCCTGACTTGCCCACGCAGCCTGCCCCAGCTGCTGTGGCCTACCAATCTCTGTTCCCTGAAAGTTGCTACGATGCCGAGGCGCCTTTGTTGGTCAACCTTCAAGAGAGCACTTTCCCAGGGACATGCCCAGGCAATTACACCATCGTCCGGTACTGGGTGATCACCGATTGCATGGGCCGCCAGAATGCCTATGAGCAAACGATCACAGTCGTGGACAACATCGTGCCGGTGGTCACCGCGGGATTGGACACCTTGTTTTTGGATTGCAATGACCCCGTGGCGTTCCTCAACTTGCAAGCCCAGGATGCCTGCGGGGGTGCTGTCACCTTGGTTGAAGAACCCGATTTCATCACATTGCCAGGGAGCTGCGTTGGGGAATCCACACAGAAGAAAATCAGCGTGCTTTCCGACCAATGCGGCAACGTGACGTCAGTGGAACAAGTCATCGTGGTGGAAGACAATGCCGCGCCTTTTTGGTTGGAAGAACCCAATGAGGTTCTTTTTACGGCTGACATTGAAGGTGATGTTTTTGGGGTGCCTGTGGCAGACGATTTGTGCTCGGCCTTCGAGGTGAGCATGAACACGAGTTATTCAGAAGGCGCTTGCCCATTGTCCGTGGTCCTCACACGGACCTTCCAGGCCATTGACGAATGTGGCAACACCTCGGCGGTTTTCATCCAGACCATCACAGAAGAAACCGATCTCGAGGCGGAATTGACCAATGTCACTGCTGCCACATGCCATGGAGGCAGCGATGGCATGGCTGCCGTGGATGCTTCAGGTGGAGTGGCTCCATACAGCATCGATTGGGGCGGATACAACCCCGAGAGCCTTCCTGCCGGAGACTTCACGGCCACGGTCAACGACGCGAACCAATGCGAAGTTCAGCTGCCCTTCACCATTTCAGAACCTGCTGAGTTCCTTGTGACCTTGAGCGCGACCATTCCGGAGTGCAACGATCCATTGAGCGGTTCCATGGAGGCTTCCATCGCTGGCGGAACAGGAGACATCGATTTGGACTGGGGAGGATTCAATCCCAATGCTGTTGCTTCAGGGACATACACAGTCTTGGCCACGGACGAAACGGGATGTCAGGCGAGCGCCTCTGTCTTTGTGGCACCTGCAGACATCCCAAATCCTCTGGAGCTCTCAGGTGATGAATCCGTTGTTCAGGGAGACAGTGCAGCCTATTACTACG
This sequence comes from uncultured Flavobacteriales bacterium, assembly GCA_963933635.1. Taxonomy (GTDB): domain Bacteria; phylum Bacteroidota; class Bacteroidia; order Flavobacteriales_D; family Sanyastnellaceae; genus UBA11663. Next base: position 4,935 of record CAWVVM010000001.1, on the reverse strand, counting down.
AATACACCTTGGGCAGCGAATACGCCTGGACCCACGAAGGAGCCACAGAACAACAGGTGTTTTCCATCTTCGCCATCTCTGTGCAATGGGACAGCATTGGTTTCCAAAACATCTGTGTCACTGAGACCAACCAAGATGGATGTGTGGGCAACCCTGTTTGCCTCGAAGTCTTTGTGGAAGATGATGTGTGGAGTGTGAGCGAATCGGCGGCACGTCCAAGCCTCAGAGCTTTCCCCAATCCGGCAACTCACCAGCTGAGCATTCAGGTGCCCAATGACCTGTTGAATGCCAACTACATCGTGGTGAATGGACTTGGTGCGCAAGTGGACCAAGGGCGTTTTGCCGGAAACTTGCATCTTTTGGATGTTCAAGCACTGCCAGCAGGAACCTACCTCATTCAAAGTCTTGGGGCTTCTCTCCCCTTCCAAGTGCGGCGCTGATACGTGTCGGGACCGCTCCAATCAGGCTGACCAATCAATCGACTGAAGCCATGGCCCGGCAGAAAAAATCCCGACCTGAACGGCCGGGATTTTTTTTTGCTCCTTCCCTCGAGCCTTGCTCCGCAAGGCCAAGATTTAAGAGTTCAACACTCGCTCGCTGCGCTCACTCGGCATCCCGAACGCAACGAACAGAAAAACCGTCTCGCTGACTGACGTCGTAGCGGATGACATCCTCGCTGACGTCCAGGTAACGGAACCATGCGTCGGATCCACTGGGCGAGGAACTCCACCAGTCCCCGTTGTACCCAGCGTCGCCGAAGCCTCCAAGGTCGTTCCGGTAGCCGCCCGGCAAACCTGAAAAACCGCTCGAGTTCGTGCCGTTGCCGCCACCGCCCCAGCCATAGGTGGCCTTCATCTGGCCACCAGCCACAATCTCACCACCCAAAAAATTTGTCATCACGGTCCACTCCCCATCGGTGGGAACGTGCCAGCCGCTCGGACAGATTCCCCGTACATCATCCACGGCATACCAGTTGTACAAACCGCCATAGGCTGGCCCATCTATATAGAATGCCATCGCACCGGAGGTCGTGCTGGACCAATCCCCATTGCTGAGGTTTCGCGGGATGGCATCGCCATTGAGGTAGGTTGTTGTCCGTAGGTTCTCTGCAAACCAGCACTGGTCGCCAATTTGGACTGTGGAATAACCCACGCCGGAGGATGTGATGGCTTCGCCACAAGACCATTCGGTTGATGTCGCTTCAAACGCCAATCCATAGGTGCTCAGAAAATCTTGCAAATCAATCACGGTAATCAATCCGTCCCCATTTCCATCAGGATTGTAAGGTGCCGAGCTTTGGGCGAAACTTGATGTTGACAGCAGGAACCCTGCAAGCAATGTGAATAAGAGTGAGAGTACGTTTTTCATCTTGTCAGAAATTTGAGCGTAGCTAAGATAAAACATAATCCCCCCCCCCTTGCCAAATTTCCTGTGTGAAGCTTCAGCATTCGACGGCTCCCGCACCATGCAAGTGAAATCGGAAAGTCCAGCCCATTGAAAACAAAAGCCCCGACCTCAAGAGGTCAGGGCTTTCTAGTTTTGGCAAAGTGAGTTGCTCCAATGGAGCATTCAAGATGGAATCCTTTCTTTAGTGCGCAATCACAAGTGGCTTGACTTGACGCCCACGCTCCTGGTCCAAGACCATGTGGTAGGTGCCATTGGCCAAGTTCGCGACGTTGACCGTGTTGCGACCCGACACCAAGCGCTGGCTCAACACCACACGTCCAGTGGCATCAAGCACCTGGAAGGCATGGGCTTCGAAGCCGGCAGTGGTGACCACCACCACATCGTTGGCAGGGTTCGGGAACGCCGTGAAGGCCTCCGTCTCCTCCCCTACGCTCGACACAGAGCCTTGGATGCCCAAAGTCACCACGTCGCCTTCACAACCCGCAGCGTTCACTTCATGCACAGAGAGGCTTCCTTGCTCGAGCAACCAAACCACAGTCACCGCATGGGTGCCTTGGCCGGAGACGAGCACACCGCCCTCCACGTTCCAGATGTATTCGGATCCCATGTGCAAAGCAGCGAGGTACTCCACAGGCTCTTCCACCACAACCTCGGTCTCTCCCTCCACAGTCGTGGCGAAGAGGTAGGCACAAGCGTCCGAATCGTGAAGTGTCGCTTCCATGTTGAAGTTGCAGGCATTCTCATTCATGCAACCGTAGCAGTCGAAGACACAAGAACCGTTGTCCGTAGACGCCTGGTAGTTGAAGTTGCAAGCATAAGCGTCCGTGCAACCATCGGCGTCGTACGTGCAAGTGCCGTCGTTGTCGGTGGCTGAACCGTCGTAGTTGTTCGCACCCATGTCGGTGCAACCGTCCACTTCGTCCATGTCACACACGCCATCCGCGTCCGCATCCGCAACGCAGTTGCCCTCACAATCAAATCCAGCCACTGCTGTCACACAGCTGCCGTCGTTGATGCTCGCATCTGCATTGTAGTTGCAAGCCGTTGCGTCCGTGCAACCCAAGTCCACACAACTTGCAAAGTCGCAGGTGCCATCGTTCACAGTCGCCCCTTCTTCGAAGTTGCAGGCCAATGGGTTGGTGCATCCATCCACGTCGACATTGAAGCACGTGCTGAAGTCGCAGGTGCCGTTGTTGACTGTCGCATCGGCCTCATAGTTGCAGGCCGCCTCTACGTTGCATCCAAACACCTGACAAGAGCTGTAGTCGCATGACCCGTCGTTGTACATGGCGTTCTCGTCGTAGTTGCAGGCCTGGGCAATGTTGCAGCCTCCAGGAACACATGTGTTGCCTGAGGCATCGAAGAACATGCAAGGCTCATCTGTCGCACCATAGTTGCAAGCCATCTCGTTGTTGCAGTCAGACTCTCCCGAGCCAAACAAGCAGCTGAAGTCGCAAGAACCTGGCAGGTAGAAGTCCGCCTCGGGATCAAAGTTGCAAGCAAACGGCAACACACACCCTCCTTGCAGCACCAGGCAACTTCCGTTGTCGTCCGTGGCAAATGGGTTGAAGTTCACAGCGGCTTCGTCCGTGCAACCAGGAATCTCCTGCTCGTCACAAACGCCATCGCCGTCGTCGTCGTTCACGCAAACTCCGTCACAGTCCAAGAATGGAATCGCAGGGTACTCACAAGCGCTTGCACTGCCCAATGTCGCAGTTGGGTCGTAGTTGCAGGCTCCCTCGTCGGTGCAGCCTACGCAACTCGTGAAGTCACACAAGTCCACAATGATGTAGTCCGCATCGGCATTGTAGTTGCAGGCGAAAGGAAGCAGACATCCTGCCACCAAACAACTTCCGTCGTCCTCCGTGGCAGATGGGTCGTACCCGGGGTTGCCTTCTTCAGTGCATCCAAGCACTTCCAATTCGTCGCAAACGCCGTCGCCATCCGCATCATTGATGCAGTTGCCCTCGCAGTCCACAAACTCATCCGGGAAGTCACAGCTGCCGTCGTCGATGGTCGCATCCATGTCGTAGTTGCATGCCATGTCATCGGTACAGCCGGCACAACTCTCAAACTCACAAGCACCTGGAAGCTGGTAATCGATGGAAGCGTCGTAGTTGCACGCCTCCTCAATCAAACATCCGCCCACAAGGCAAGAGCCATCGTCAAAGCTGGCATTCGGATCGAACCCTGGGTTGGTGGGATCGGTGCAGCCTCCAACTTCTTCGTTGTCGCAAATGCCATTGCCGTTGGTGTCAGAGTCACAGTCACCACCACAAACGCCCAAGGCGTCAAGCTGGTTGCCGTCACAGTCGCAGTCTCCGGCAGGGATGTCGGAGCATCCACACTCGTAGATGTCACCTGGTCCGTTGCAAACGCCACAAGCATCAAGCTCGCCTACACAGTCGTCGACATCGTCGCAGATGCCATCGGCATCGGCATCGGCCGCGCAGTCACCACCACACACGCCCAAGGCGTCAAGTTGGTTGCCATCGCAGTCGCAGTCGCCGGCAGGGATGTCGGAACATCCACACTCGTAGATGTCACCTGGTCCGTTGCAAACGCCACAAGCATCAAGGTCGCCTACGCAGTCGTCCACATCGTCACAGATGCCATCGGCATCGGCGTCCGCTGAACAGTCACCTCCACACACGCCCAAGGCGTCGAGTTGGTTGCCGTCACAGTCGCAGTCGCCTGCTGGGATGTCAGAACATCCACACTCGTAGATCTCTCCTGGTCCGTTGCAGATGCCACAAGCATCGAGCGCACCTACACAATCGTCTTGGTCGTCGCAGATGCCATCGGCATCGGCATCAGCTTCACAAGAACCTCCGCACTCACCGAGCGCGTCCTCTTGGTTGCCATCGCAGTCGCAGTCTCCCGCAGGGATGTCTTCACAGCCACACTCGTAGATGTCACCTGGTCCGTTGCAGATGCCACAAGCATCAAGGTCGCCTACGCAGTCGTCGCCATCATCGCAGATGCCGTCGGCATCAACGTCAGCTTCACAAGAACCTCCGCACTCACCGAGTGCATCTTCTTGGTTGCCGTCACAGTCGCAGTCGCCTGCAGCGATGTCTTCACAGCCGCACTCGTAGATCGCGCCTGGTCCGTTGCAGATGCCACAAGCATCAAGCGAGCCTACGCAGTCGTCTTGGTCGTCACAGATGCCATCGGCATCGGCGTCAGCTGCGCAGTCGCCCCCACAGACACCGAGGGCGTCAAGCTGGTTGCCGTCACAGTCGCAGTCGCCTTCGGCGATGTCTTCACAACCGCACTCGTAAATCTCTCCAGGACCGTTGCAAACGCCGCAAGCGTCAAGGTCGCCTACACAGTCGTCGACGTCGTCGCAGATGCCATCGGCATCGGCGTCAGCTGCACAAGAGCCGCCGCACTCGCCGAGCGCGTCCTCTTGGTTGCCGTCGCAGTCGCAGTCGCCGGCAGGGATGCCGTCGCCACCGCACACACCGCACTCGTCAAGCTGCAAGCAAGAACCGTCGTCGGTGTTGGCGTCCATGTCGTAGTTGC